>NZ_JBITJK010000005.1:0-407270 GCF_044459945.1 Streptomyces sp. NPDC050164 | reverse complement strand
TCCTGCACACCTACAACCACCACCGCTGCCACACCGCACTCGAAGGTCAACCACCCATCACCCGCGTGAACAACCCTGCGGGTCAATACACCTAGCGGGTGTGCCGGAAGCGATTGCGGTACTCCGTCGGTGTCGTGCGGGGCTTCCGGCGGAACGCGCGGATGAGCGTGTCCGTGGTCCGGAAGCCGCAGGCGGACGCAACACGGTCGAGGGTGTCGTCGGTGGACTCGAGGCGGTTGCGTGCCACTTCGACGCGGGCCGACTCGACGTACGCGGCGGGTGTCATGCCGAGTTCGTTGGTGAATACGCGGGTGATCCGACGCTCGCTGACATGGGCGTACGCGGCGAGATCGGCGACGGTGAGGCTTCCGGCGAGGTTCCGCGTGATGTAGTGGCGTAGGTCGTCCATGCGGCGGGTGGTCGAGAGTGGTTGCATCGGGACACTGCACTGGCCCTGGCCACCGGGGCGTTTCAGGTACATCACGAGCTGCCGGGCGACGCGGAGCGCGACCGCCTCGCCGAAGTCCTTGGCGACGAGGGCCAGGGACAGATCGAGGCAGGCGGTGATCCCCGCGCCGGTCCACACATCCTGGTCGCGTACGAAGATCGGGTCGGCGTCGACCTCGACCGACAAGTGGTCGGCGGCAAGTTGCTGCGCGGTCGACCAGTGGGCCGTGGCGCGTTTGCGCTGTGGAACACCCGCTGCCCAGCGGTCGGTTTTCAGCAGGTCAGTGGCGTGCAGGGTGGGGCAGCAGGCCCTGCCGCGGTGCTGATCAGATGCCGACTTACCTGACGACACATCAGGTCGGAATGGCCAGGTTGGTCGTTGGTGTGATTGCGGGCGGGGGACGTGACCGCGTAGTCGCGGCCGGCGACTTCAAGAACACGACTGACTCGTCCGGTGTGCGGAGACTCACTGTTGCGGCCTCGTCGGTCGGATCAGGGCTACCACCACGTCGACCAACAGACGGTGACGGTCCGGTTCCGACAGCAGAACCCCGTGCTCGGGCCCAAGGCGATCTCCGGCAACTTTGCCAGGCCGCGCCCCCGGGAGGTCTTCACCTTCCACCAGCCGGATACCGTCGCCCGCTGGCTGCGCGAAGCCGCGACCGGCCCCCAGGCGCCACGTTTCAGGGCCGCGTGCACCACCGTCTTCCGGACCTCGGTGATGACGGCTACCCCCGGGACTCCCTCGGACCGGTGCAGTACGAGGCGGTGCGGGCGTTCGAGGGCTCGCTGCGCCGGGGCGAGCGCCGGGCCATGGCCCAGATCACTGTTGGGGGCGGCCGGACGGTCACAGCCGTCACGCGGACCACCGTCTGCTGCGGCACGCCCGGGCCCGCCGGATCCTCTTCCTGGTCGACCGGCTGGAGCTCGAAAACCAGGCGCTGGCGACCTTCGCGGCCTACTCCGGCCCCGGCGACGACGGCCGGAAGTTCGACAGGATCAAGTAGTGCGCCGCACGGCCGCAGCCGCTGCCGGCCGACGCCGAGCAGGTCCTGACGCGGCTGCGCCACGGCTGGCACCTGCTCACCCCGGACGAGGAGCTGGTCCACGCGCAGGCCATGGGCGCCCGGTACGCCACGGCGCTGGAAGCCATGACGCGATCCTGCGACCTGTACCGGGAGGCGGCGGAGTCGGCGCTGGCCGCCCGTGCCGGGGCCGGCCGAGGGGGACGTCTCGCCGCTGAGGATCTTCACGAAGGCGTTCGGTCGCTTCCGGGAGCCGAGCATGCGCTGACGGGGCTCTCGTACCGGAAATTATGCGGCTCAGGTTCGCTCTCGCGGATAATTTTGCGGTGATCCATTGACCGGGACCAAGGCGCCCGGTTAGAAAGATCACGATCAGGATCGCGATCGCGAGTCCGGTCCATACAGCTCTGCCCCGGGGGATTTCGCTTTGCCGCACACAGATGCACTTCGTCCTGCCCGCGTCCTCGTGGTCGAACCCGCCTCCTCCGGAGGCGCCACCCTGATCGGCGTCGCGGCCGAGATGGGACTGCGCGTCGTCGTCGCCACCGCCGACTCCGGCGACCGCCGGCTCTCCGACGCTGTGCGCGCGGCGGCCGACTCGGTGCTGACCGTGGAGACCAACGACCAGGCCGCCCTCGAAGCGGCCGTGCTCGAACTACACCGGGCCGAGCCGTTCGAGGCGGCGCTGCCGGGCTCCGACATCTATGTGACGGCGACCGCGCGCGTCGCCGCGGCACTGGACCTGCCCGGCCTGCCCGTGGCGACCGTCGACCGGGTCCGGGACAAGAGCGTCATGCGAGCCGCCGTGGCGGAGGCCGGGCTGCGCACCCCGCGCTTCGCCCAGGCGACCGACGACGCCGAACTGCGCGCCGCGGCCGAACGGGTCGGCTTCCCCTGCGTGCTGAAGCCGGTCGCCTGCTCCGGCAGCATCCACGTCAGCCGCGCCGACGACCTCGACCAGCTCACCGCCGCGTTCCAGCGGCTCGTGACCGACCCGGAGCCCGACATGGGCAAGCTGCACGAGCACCGGGTGCTCGTCGAAGAGTACGTCCAGGGCCCCGAGTTCAGCGCCGACGGCTATGTCCTGGGGAGCGGCGAGGTCACCGTCGTCGCCCTCAGCCGCACGCTGCTCGGCCCCGAGCCCGACTTCGTGGAGCTGGGCCACCTCACCCCGGCGCCCGTCGATGACGCCACCCTGAAGAACGTCGAGGCGTACGTCGGCGACGTCGTCCGCGCCGTCGGCATCACCAGCGGCCCCTTCCACTGCGAACTGCGCCTGACCGCCGACGGTCCGGTGCTCATCGAGATCGGCGCCCGGCTGCCGGGCGACCGGATCGTGGAGCTGCTGCGGCTCGTGACCGGCGTCAGCCTGCCCAGGGTGGCCGTCGCCACCGCGCTCGGCGTCGACCTGGAGGCGGCCGGCGCCTTCGCTCGGCCGCAGGCCGAGAGCGCCGGCATCCGCTTCTTCTCCGCCGCGGGCCGCTCCTCGTACCGGGAGCTCACCGGGTGGCCGGAGCTGGAGGCACTGCCGGAAGTCACCGAGACCGCCGTGTACTTCGCACCGGGCGAGACCATCCCAGGCGTCGAGGACTGCCGCTCGCGCCTCGGCCACGCCCTGTTCACCGCCGACTCGCCGCAGGGCGCCCTGGACCGTTGGCAGGAGCTCGGCGACCTCGTCGTCCCGGCCTGACCCGGCGGTTCCCACCATGAACGCACACATACTCGACTACGCGGCCGTCGGCATCGGCCCCGCGAACATGAGCCTCGCCGCGCTCGCGCATCCGGTCGAAGGGCTGCGCGGCGCCCACCTGGAACGCCGTGAGAGTTTCTCCTGGCACCCCGGACTGCTGCTGCCCGAGGCCACCCTCCAGGTCTCGCCGCTCAAGGACCTGGTGACGCTGGTCGATCCGACCAGTCCCTTCTCGTTCCTGTCGTTCCTGGCGAGTGAGGGCCGGCTCTACCGGTTCCTGGCCGCGGACTTCCCGGCCGTCCTGCGCGCCGAGTTCAACCAGTACCTCCAGTGGGTCGCCGGGCGGCTGCCGAGCCTGACGTTCGGGGCGGACGTACACAGCGTGGACTTCCACGACGGGGCCTTCCACCTCCGCACCGGCGAGCACGAGGTGACGGCACGTCACCTCGTGCTCGGCACTGGGCTCACCCCGTCCGTCCCCGAGCCGTTCCGTCCCTTACTCGGCCCCACCGTCTTCCACCCCGGGGAGTTCCTGCTGCGGGCCCCCGAGGTGACCGGACGGCGGGTCGTCGTGGTCGGCGGCGGGCAGAGCGGCGCGGAGATCGTGCGCCACCTGGCGGCCGGCGCGGACCCCGGCAGTATCACGTGGGTCAGCCGGCGCTCGTCGTTCCTGCCGATGGACGACTCGCCGTTCGCCAACGACCTCTACACGCCCGACTACGTACGCCGCTTCCACGCGCTGCCCTCCGACCACAAGGCCCGACTCCTGGAGCGGCAGAAGTACACCAGCGACGGTATCGACCTCCAAGTCCTCCAGGACATCTACCGGTTGAGCTACCGCGACGAGTTCATCGAGAAAACCCCCGGCAGGCTGCGCTTCCTGGCGGACTGCGCGGTCACCGCGATCGAGGGTGGCCCCGACGAATGGAAGCTCGTCGTCGAGTCCTCGGGCCCGGGCTCCGCACCCGCTGTGCTCGCGGCCGACATCGTGATCCTGAGCACCGGATACGCCTACGCGCTGCCGGACTTCATGGCTCCGCTGGACGCTCGGCTGCGGCGGGAGGGCGGGATGCTCGTCGTCGGCGACGACTTCTCGGTCGCATGGGACGGGCCTGCGGAGAACCGGATCTACCTCCAGAACGGCGCCCGGCACTCCTGGGGCGTCGCCGATCCCAATCTCAGCCTGCTCGCCTGGCGCAGCGCGGTCATCCTCAACAGCATGCTGGGTGAAACGAGGTATCCGGTATGACCGCTCGTCAGGTCCCGCAGTTCCAGGCCGAGGCGGTGGGCGTCCTGGTCCCCTTCGGTCCGACCGAGGTGGAACCCGACGGAGTGACCGTCACCGAGGCGGACTTCGCCCGTTCGGTCTTCCCCCGCGTGCCGTTCGAGGCGGCCCGCTTCACCGTGCCGCCGGGCGGGACCAGCTCGCCCGACCAGCACGCGGTCCAGGAGATCTGGGTGGTCCACGCCGGATCCGGCACCCTGGAGGTGGACGGCGAACGGTCGCTCGTCGGGCCCGGCTCCCTGGTGGGCTTCGCCTCGCAGGCCGTCCACGAGATCTTCGCCGACCAGGGCGAGGAGCTGGTGATCTACTCCTTCTGGTGGTCGGCGCCCGATGAGTGAGCGCACCACCAGGACCGGTGAGGCGCCCCATTACGACCTCGCCGTCGTCGGCGCGGGCGCGGTCGGCGCCCTCGCCGCGTACTACGCCGTGCGCCGGGACCCGAGCCGCCGCGTCGCCGTGATCACGCACGCCGGACGGGGGACGGGCGCGACCCGTCTCTCGGCCGGGTTCGACACACCCACGGGGCACAACCCGGCCCAGCGCGCCCTGGCCGCCCGCAGCACCGCGCTCTTCGACGAGCTCGACGCCGGACTCGGCGACGCCGGACGCGCGCCGGTCGACGTCCGCTGGCTGGTGACGCGCGAGAACACGGCCGCCCTCGACGCGACCATGGCCGACGGCGGCCGCACCCGCCCGGTCACCAGGGAGCAGCGGGCCCTGCTCGACCGGACGTTCCCCGGGCTCTCCCACGACGACGACCAAGTCGTCCTGGCCACTGCCCCCATGACGGTGGGTCAGCCCCAATGGCTCACCGACCGGCTTCTCGACGAGGTCCTCGGCCGCCCGGACAACACCCTCGTGGAGGGCTTCCGGGTCGCCGAAGTACGCCGTACGGGCGGGCGCGTCGAACTGGTCGCCGCCGACGGCAGCCGGATCACCGCCGCCAAGGCGGTCCTCGCGCCCGGCCCCTGGGTCCTCGACGGCCCGGTGGCGTCGGCGGCCCGCGAGCGCGGGGCCCGGGTCAAGAAGGTGGTGGCGTTCCACATCATGACGCCGCCCCCGCCGGGCGCCCCGGCACTCGTCCTGGAGGACGCCGACGCCTTCCTGCTGCCCCACCGCCCCGGCGGCCACTGGATCTTCAGCATCACCTCGCCCGACTGGGACCGCGGCCCCGACGAACCGCTCGCCATCGACGCCCGCGACCGGGAACTCGCCCGGGCCCTGCTCGCCCGGCACGTACCGGGATTCCTGCCGCACCTGCTCGGCGGCCGGGTCTTCAGCGACTGCTTCACCCCCGGCCATCTGCCGGTCGTGGACACGGTCGGCGGCGACGACGTGGTCATGGCCATCGGCGGCTCCGGCTCCGGCTACCGACTCGCCCCGGCCATGGCCGAGGACGCACTGAACCTGCTCGACGGGAGACCGCGAACATGAGCCTGCTGACCGGGGACACGCACACCCCCCGGCACTACCTCCTGGTGCCGCCCGAGGCCACGCCCAACGGCCCCCTGCACCTGGGCCACATCGGCGGCCCCTTCCTGTGGTCGGACATGATCGCGCGGCATCTGCGGGTCCGCGGCGACCTGCCGTTGGTGATCACCGGCAGCGATGTGTACGAGTCGTACGTGGCGCTCAAGGCGCACGCCGAGAACTCCACGCCCGGCGAGGTCGCCGCACGCTACGGACAGCGCATCCAGGACGACTTGGCCGCCCTGCGCATCGGCGTCGACGCGTTCATCGTCCCCGATCAGCAGCCCTGGCGAGAGCAGTTCGAGCAGGAGGTCGCCGCCTCGATGGAGCGGCTGACGGCCCGGGGCGCGGTGGTGACGCGCACCGAGCGCGTGCCCTATTGCGCGGCGTCTGACCGCTGGGTGGTGGGCGGCTGGCTCCAGGGCCGCTGCCCCGAGTGCGGTGCGGGCATCGCCAGTTACTTCTGCGAGGAGTGCAGTGCGCACTTCCTGCCCGAGTCGGTCGTCGAGCCGCGCCCCCTGCTCGACGAGGGGCCGCTGACCTGGCGGGAGATCTCCAGCCTCTTCCTGCGGCTGCCGGACCGCGACCTCCTGGACACCACGCTCGTGGACCTGGGCGTCGCCGACCGCTACCGGGCGACCGTGGCGCGCTTCCTGGAGCGCGGCGGCCTGACCGTACGGCTGAGCGCCCCGCAGACGTGGGGACTTCCGCTGCCCGGACCCGAGCCGGACGTGCCGCGCGCCCTCTTCCCGTACGCCGGGATCTTCATTTTCGCCCGTCTCGCCGGCGCCGTCCACGGCCGGCTCTCCGGCACCGGCGTGAACGCCTTCGACCCGGACTCCGGGGTCACCACCATCACCACCCTGGGGATCGACAACGTGATCCCCACCCTGGTCTCGATCGTCGGCACCAGCCTGCTGCACGGCGACATGAAGCCGTACGACCGGTGCCTGATCAACAACTTCTACCGGCTGGCCGGGCGGAAGTTCTCCACCAGCGCCCGGCACGCCGTCTGGGCGGCGGACATCGCCGCGTCGCCCGCCATCGGCGTGGACACCGTCCGGTACTACCTCGCCGGGGCCGATCTGGAGTCCGGGGCGGCGAGCTTCGAGACGGCGGACTTCCTTCAGACCGCGAACGCCACGCTCGCCGACGGCCTCGGCAAGCGGATCGACGCCGCCTGGAGCCGGCTGCCCGAGGGGCCGCCGCAGGCGCCCGCCCCGGCCGCCGCCGACCTCCTGGAATCCCTGCTCGCCGAGCAGTCCGCGGCGCTCGACGGCGCCCGTGTCTCGACCCGGCGCGCGGTCGCGGCGCTCGACCGCTGGTGCGCCGACGACGCGGTCGCCCACGCGGCCGAGGACGGCGCCTACTGGTGGCTCAAGGGCCTGTCCCTGCTGGCGTTCCCGGTGATGCCGGACCTCGCCGAGCTCGTCTGGCAGCGCCTCGGCGGCGCCGGAGAGCCTCGCGCGGCGGCCTTCCTCGCCAGGACCCCGGCCCACCGGGACCGGCCCGCGCCCGGCTTCGGCCGGGTGAGCGCCGCCGATCTGGACGCCTGCCTGCCCGACACCCTGCGACCGGGAGCGGACGCGTGACCGACCGGACCACCCCGCTGTACGTCGTCCTCAACCGCTCCGGCGACGAGTTCGGCGAATACCACCGTTTCCTCGACGGCCATCCATGCCGGACGGTGTACCTCACCACGCCCGGCGGGCTGCCCGCGCTCGACCAGGACGGGGCGACCGAGGTCCATGTGCGCGACAGCCTCGCCCACGACGACCTGCTGCCCCTCGTACGGGAGATCGCGGACCGGCACGGCACGCCCGAGGCCGTCTTCGGCCAGTCCGAGTACGACATCCTGACGGCCGCCCGGCTCTCGGCCGCACTCGGCGTCCCCGGCGGCTACGGTCTCGACCTCGTCGAGCGGTTCAAGGACAAGCCCGCCATGAAGAACGCGGTGGGCGCGGCCGGACTGCGGGTTCCCCGGTTCCGGCGCCTCGACGACGCGCCCACCGCGGAGATGGTCGTAGACGCCCTCGGCGGTCTGCCCCTGGTCCTCAAGCCGCGCGCCGCGGCGGGCTCCCAGGGAGTCACGGTCGTCCACAGCGCCGACGAACTGCGCGACGCGCTGGGGGGCGTCGACCCCGAGGCGTACGAGTGCGAGGAGTACGTCGACGGGGACATCTTCCACGTCGACGGCGTCCGTCGCTCCGGCCGCCTCCACTTCGTCACCGCTTCCCAGTACGTCCACACCTGCCTGGACTACGCACACGGCCGCCCGCTCGGCTCGGTCCTGCTCGACCCGGGCCCCGAGCGCGACGAGCTCACCACGTTCGCCGACCGCTGTCTGCGGGCGCTCGGGCTGCGCGACGGCGCGTTCCACCTGGAGGCGATCCGGCGTCCGGGGGGCGAGCTGGTGTTCCTGGAGGTCGGGCTGCGGCCGGGCGGCGCGCAGGTGCCGTTCCTGCACGTCGACCTCTACGGCATCGACCTGTTCGCCGAGGCGTTCCGGGCGGCCCTGGGCCTGCCCCCGCTGTGGCAGCCGTCCGAACCGGTCGGGCCCCGGGCCGGCGGCTGGCTCATCTACCCCGCTCCGCGCGACCTGCCCGGACGGATCGTCGCGCGCACCTCGCCCAGGTCGGCCGTCCCCGAGATCTACCACGAGGAACTGCCCGCGATCGGCCAGATCATGACCGGGCCCGGCAGCTATGACGAGGGCTGCGGGATCTTCCGGTTCCGGGGGCGGAGCGCCGCCGGGGTGCGCGCCGCCGTGCACACCGCGATGGAGGTGTACGGGCTGCGGACCGAGCGGGCCGAGGGAGCTGAGCCGCATGGCTGAGGCGCGCCGGTACGGCGCCGTGCTGCGCGCCTGGTTCCGGGAGACCGTTCCGGCCGCCGGGAACGCGCGCAGACTCGGCGTCCTCACGCTCATCCAGTCCCTGGGGCTCGGGGTGTTCCTCACCTCCAGCGCCGTGTTCTTCACCCGGACCCTCGGCATCCCCGCCCAGCGCGTGGGCCTCGCCCTGTCGGTCGCCGGGCTCTGCGGTCTGGTCTGCACCGTGCCCATCGGCCGACTCGCGGACCGGCTCGGCGCGGGCCGGGTACTCACCGTCAACTTCCTGCTCGCGGCCGCCGGCTTCACCGCGTACTGCCTGGTGGACGGCTTCGCCGGGTTCCTCGCGGTCGCCTGCGCCATCGCGGTCCTGGAGACCTCGGCGGGCGCGCTCCTTGCGTCGCTCACCGACGCGCTGGTGGGCGAGGCGGAGCGGGTCAGGGTGAGCGCGCAGATGCGCAGCCTGTTCAACCTGGGCTTCCTCGGCGGCGCCGCGCTGGCCGGAGCCGCCATCGCGGCCGGCACCTCGACCGCCCTGTACGCCGCGGTCCTGGCCAACGCCGCCCTCCAGTTGGTCTCCGTCGCCGTGCTGCTCGGGATGCGGCTGCCCGCGGGCGCCGGGCCCCGGGCCACCGCCGCCGAGGCGCCGGGCGGGGTGCTGCGCAGTGCTGCGCTGCGGGACGTGCGCTATGTGGCGGTCGCGCTGGTGTGCGGCGCTCTGGAGCTGTACCACCCGCTGCTGACAGTCGGTCTGCCGCTGTGGATCGTCACCAGCACCGACGCGCCCGCGCTGCTGGTGTCGGGGCTGCTGATCCTGGACACCGTCCTGGTGCTGCTGTTCCAGGTCGCGGTCAGCAGGGGCGCGCGTACCCCGGCGGGAGCGGCACGAATGCTGCGCTGGGCGGGGTGGGCGCTGGGGGCGTCCTGCCTGGTCTTCGCGGTGAGCGGGGGGCACGGCGCGCTCCTTGACAGCGCGGCCCTACTGGGCGGCGCGCTGGTGCTCGTCCTCGGCGAGCTGTACCAGGCGTCGGCGAGCTGGGGCCTGTCCTTCGGGCTCGCCCCGGCGGGCCGGCAGGGGGAGTACCAGGCGGTGTTCTCCCTGGGGCGCGGGCTCCAGCAGTTCGCCGGGCCGTGGCTGATGACCTCCCTGGTCGTCGGCGCGGCGGGGACCGGCTGGCTGGTCCTCGCGGCGCTCTTCGCCCTGCTCGGGCTCGCCGCGCCGCCGTTGGTGCGCGGCCTGGAGAAGGCCCGCGCGCGGACGGAGCCGGCGCCGGCCTGAGCGGACCGGCCGGCGCCCGTCCGGACCACATGTGTCACACCCGTCCGACCGAGACAAGTAAGCGAGCACCATGACCGTACAGCGACGACACGACCCGGACGAGCGCGGCTTCGCCAGCGACAACTACGCGGGTGCGCACCCCGAGATCCTTGCGGCGATCGCCCTGGCCAACGGCGGCCACCAGGTCAGCTACGGCGCCGACGTCTACACCGAGCGCCTCCAGGAAGTGGTGCGCGGCCACTTCGGCCCCACCGCGCACACGTACCCGGTCTTCAACGGCACCGGCGCGAACGTGGTCGCGCTGCAGACCATGCTCGACCGCTGGGACGCCGTGGTCTGCGCCGAGTCGGCCCACATCAACGTCGACGAGGGCGGGGCTCCCGAGAAGGTCGCCGGGATCAAACTCCTGACGGTGCCCGCTTGGGACGGCAAGCTCACCCCTGAGCTGATCGACCGTCAGGCATGGGGCTTCGAGGACGAGCACCGGGCCCGGCCCAAGGTCGTCTCGATCGCCCAGTCCACCGAGCTCGGCACCTGCTACACGCCGGATGAGATCCGTGCGATCTGCGACCACGCGCACGACCTCGGCATGCTCGTCTACCTGGACGGCGCCCGGCTCGCCAACGCCGCCGCCACCCTCGGCGTGTCCCTGCGTGAGATGACCACCGACGCCGGCGTGGACGTCCTCTCGCTCGGCGGCACCAAGAACGGGCTGCTCTTCGGCGAGGCGGTGATCGTGCTCAACGAGGACGCGGTGCGCGGCATGGCTCACTTGCGCAAGACGAGCATGCAGCTGGGCTCCAAGATGCGTTTCGTGTCGGTGCAGTTCGAGGCGCTGCTGGGCGGCGACCTCTGGCTGCGCTCGGCGGCCCGCTCCAACGCGATGACCCAGCGGCTGTACGAGGCGGTGCGCCAACTGCCGGGCCTGGAGATCCCCCGCCCGGTGCAGGCCAACCAGATCTTCGCCGTCCTGCCGCCGGCCGTCACCGAGCGTCTCCAGAAGCGTTTCCGCTTCTACACCTGGGACGAGCAGGCCGGCGAGGTCCGCTGGATGACCTCCTTCGACACCACCGAGGGCGACGTGGACGCGTTCGCGGCGGCGATTGCGGAGGAGCTGGCGGCGGAGCGAGGCCAGGGGCCGGCGGGCGCGCTGACCCTGGCCGAGCGCGAGGAACTGGTGCAACTGCGCCGTAAGGTCCGCGAATTGGAAGAGACGATCGAAGTGCTGGGGAAAGAGCCTGCCTTCTCCGCGAACCGCAAGACGAAGTAGCCGGCGGCGGAGCCTGGGGGGCAGGCGAGCGCCCTGGCCCTCGGGCAGGAGAAGCACGAAGAGGCCGTCCCGTTCGAGGTCCCACTGCTCGGCAGCATGCTGGGTGATCACGTGAGGAGGCTGCCCGCCGCTGCCACTACCAGCGACGCCGTCGTACGATCGAGGGGCAGCCTCGAAGAGACCGCCCCTGATCAGCTACCGTCCCGCCACACTCCAGCCGCCCGGCATCGTCCCAGGTCAGACACCAAAATACTGCTGGAGTACTAGCCCCGTCCGCCGCAAGCGGATCTCCAGGGCCGCGGACCGCCGGCTCTTCGGCTGTCCGCCGGCCTCCTCGCCCTCCCAGCTGAGACGGAAGCATCCTCGTTCCGCAGTGCGGGCCGTCCTCCGCTATCACGCTGTCACACCCGGGACGCCGGCCTACATCCACCGGCCACCCAGCACCGGTGCCGTGACGGGTACGAGATCGAGCTCATCGACATCCCCGCCTGGCGCCTTGCCGTGCTCGACCTCGTTCCTGTCCCCTCCCACTCCCTCGGCCGCACAGCGTGGTGCTGGCCATGCAACGAACCCCGGCCGCTGGGCCTGACCAAGCCCGTCCAAGGACGTGCCCTCCGGCTCACAGGCCCGCGTCCAGTACGCCGAGGCGTACCGTGTCAGGCACTTCGAAGCGCAGGAAGCGGCATGGCGCCACGCGACCCGGCTGACCGAATACGTGAGCGCCGTACGCACGCGAGTCGAGACACTGCCCCCAGGCCAGACGAGAACCGAAGCCGAGGCATGGATCACCTGGGCGGTAGCCACCGCCGAGCGCCTCGACCCACTGAACACGCCACTCTGGATGCCCGAGCGGCCGACCAGGAAAAGACCTTCATCAACGACTACCTCGCCCCCCCACGCTGCGCAAGCAGCACCTGACGGAGCCGATGGCGGCCGCGTCGGTGCTGCGCTGCTGGCGGGCCGTTGATGACGTTGTCCATCACACCGGCGAAGCCGCCCTGCTCGTCACCCTCCCAGCTGCCACCCCCCCGCCTGGATGTCCCCCGACAGGTCTCTCGCCCAATCACCGACGCTGTCACAGACGCCCCTACGGGGCCCCGCGGGGAGGCAGGGCCGGGGGCCGGCGCCAGAAGGGTTTCGTGTCAGGCCATAGGGCTCCAGTGCCCGGACCGCGTCATTCCGAAGGAATGCGAAACTCGAATTCGGGACGGTCCCACGGCACGGCGGGCGGGTTCGCGAGCACGGTCCCGATCCGCACTGCACCTGCGCGGTGGTAGAAGCCCTCGGCGGGAAGATGCGACACGACCTTGACGCGGTCGAGCCCGGCGGCACGGGCCTCGGACTGCATGTGCGCGACGAGCAGTCGTCCAATACCCCGGCCTTGCGCTTCGTCAGCGACGAACAGCAGGTCGAGCTCCGGTGGAGCGAGGACGAGCGAGTAGAACCCGAGGACCCGGCCTCCGGGCTCGTCGGCGCCGACGGCTACGAAGGCGCGGTGGGCCTCGATGTAATCAGGACCGACCCGGTAGCCCGCCACCGCGGCTGCGTACTTACCCTCGTAGGCGCCTGAGCCACGCACGAGCCGCGTGAGCCGTTTGGCATCCCGCGCGACGGCCCTCCGTATCGTGATCGGCCGGCAGACCGGGGAAGTGCGTGCACTCATCGGGAGAGTATTTCGCACCGGAGAGCGCCTTCGTGCGGCGGGTCGGCTGCTCGGGCAGGCGTTCCTGCACCGCTCCCGGGGACCACTGGCCCAGGCCCCGATCGACCACGGCACTGCCGCGTCGCCCGCCAGCAGCAACTGGACGCCCGAACCGCCGCGGAGGAGCCGGAGAACGGAGTGGTCGACCGGCTGCTTCCCCTGGGCCTGCCGCAGCGACAGCCAGCCTGTGCAGGACGACTTCGGGCTGGCCTCGTGAGGCGGCTCATCCTCGACCTGTTCGCCGTCCCCGACGGCTGGAGCCGCGCCCTCACCGTCCTCGGAGCCGGGGACATCGACCTGGAGCCGCGCACGGGATCTCCATGCGTCCTTCCCCGCGCGACGCGCAGCCTCGAGGGGACAGGATGTGCCGCAGACACACCCGGAGACGCTGAACTTTGCATCAGCAAACGAATGTGACCTGGAAGTCCCTGGGTCGTGTGTTGCACATCGGACGTACAACGCCTGTCGTCGCTGCGCCCTTGCTTCGGGTGCTTCCAAAGAGGACAGGCGAGTGCAACGGCGCCCGCGCCCGACGCTGCAACCTGCAGCCCCCCCGGCTAGCTTCGCGCCACAGTCGCTCCCCTGGAGAACCCGCTGTGCCTGGCCTGTCGGGTGGCCGATGCCTCGCCCGCCAAGGACTCGTCCGGCTGATCGGCTGCGGTCACCCGGCGGCCGTTACCGCTCCCTCCCCGAAGGCCGCCACATCGCCAGGCGCCATGTCCTCCCGGAGCCTGGCGAGCCTGACCGGGTGTCGCCGGGCTCCGCGGTCCTGGGCGGTGTCGACCTCGACCTCCGCAACGAGATCGGGCTCGACCAGGATCACGTCCAGTGGTGAGCGCGAACCCCATGACCTGGTGAACCGCACGCCCTCCCACGGGTGGCCCGGGCGGGCCGGATGAGCTGTCCGGCGAGCTGCCGGGCTGTATCTGGGTGTACGAGGCTGCTGCGGCCGACCGGGCGCAGCGCGCGCTCGTTGTCGTAGCGACCGAGCAGAAGGGTCTGGGGGCGGTGCAGGGTGCCGGTGTTGGCGCCGATGACGGCCTCGGTGGTGTCACGGCGACACTGGGGGGTGTCGGTATTCGAAAGTTGCAGGGTTCGTCCGCAAGGGCTGGCGTTAAGGGAAGGGACTCGCCTGCCCCGGGGGAACCGCCCCGACGCCGCAGAGTGGCCCGTGTCTGGATGCGGTCTTGCCGGACTGGTCGCAGTCGCACGGCCATCGCTTCCCATAAGAGTTCGTCCGGGGCGCGGGCCGGATGATGAGGTGGCACGTCTCGAAGGCGGGTGCGTCACCTGCCTGGCCTGCGGTGACGGTGAAGGCGAGGGGCCGTGCGCGGCCGTCTGCGGCCAGGTGGACCTTGATGCTCAGCCCGCCGCCGGAGCGTCCGAGCACCGTGATCGGCGGGCTCGCCGGAGTGGGCCGCCCCCTTTTGAGTGCTCCGGCGGCGTGCTGGTGGGCCCGCACGACCATGGAGTCCACCGAAACCGTCCAGTCGATGTCGTCATCGGCGTCCGCCGCCGCCAGGACGGCGGCGAGGATCATCTCCCAAGTGCCGTCGCCGGCCCCCATCGAAGAGACACGCGCTAGAGGCCGACCCCGGCTCGGGACGGTTCCGGGGGGCGCACGGTCATCCGAAGCGCGCGCGGCCGTACGGTGAGCCGGGCGACCTGGCGGATGACCTGGCCCTCGGCGAGTTCCAGCCGTACCGAACGCAGCATCGTCGCGAGCGCCGTGACCATCTCGGTGAGGGCGAAACGGTCCCCCATGCACTTGTGCTTGCCCTCCCCGAAGGGCAGGAACGCGCCTGGCAGAAGCTCCTGCGCGGCGTCGTTCCACCGGTCCGGGTCGAAGGTGAGCGGGTCGGGGAAGCGCTCGGGGTCGCGGTGCAGGGCGTGCTGGCAGTAGGCCAGTTCGGTGCCGGCGGGCAGCGTCCACTCGCCGAGCCGGGTCTCCTCGGTGGTACGGCGGGTGACCAGCCAGCCGGGGTGGTGCAGCCGCAGGGTCTCGGTGATCACCCGGTTCAGGTACGGCAGCCGGGTCACGTCGTCGAAGGCGACCGGCCGTCCGCCGAGGACCCCGTCCAGCTCGGCCAGGACCCGGGCCTCGATGCCGGGGTGGCGGGCGAGTTCGTACAGCGTCCAGGACAGCACCGACGCGGTGGTCTCGGTGCCCGCCACGGCCAGGGTGAGGATCTCGGAGCAGATCTGATCCCCGGTCAGCGGCTCGCCGGTCTCCTCGTCGACGGCGCGCAGCAGCATGGAGAGCATGTCCCCGGTGTCGTGCCCGGAGGCCTGCAGTTCGTCGACGGCGGTGTTGATGGTGGCGCGTACGCCGGCCCGGGCCCGGTCGAAGCGGCGGTTGAAGGGCAGCGGCAGGCGCTCGGCCCAGTCGGGCAGCATCATGCGCACACCGACGTCGTTCATCACCACCGACAGGTCGCTGCGCAGACGTCGGAAGACGGCGTCGTCGAGGCTGCCGGAGAACACCGTCTTGGCCAGCATGTCGAGGCTCAGCCCGACCATCGCCTCGCGTACGTCGAGGGCCCGCCCGGGCTCCCAGCCGGCGACCGTGGCCGTCACCTCGGCGCGCATGATGTCGACGTACCGGCTGATCTCGGTGTGGGCGAACGCCGGTTGCACCTGGCGACGTTTGCGTACGTGAGTCCGGCCGGTGGCGGTGACGACACTGTCACCCAGCAGTTGGCCCAGCTTGTCGTAGAGTCGGCCCTTGTCGAGGGTGGGCGCCAGGGCCTTGAGCATCTGGTGGATCAGGGCCGGGTCCTGGACCACGACAGTGCGCGTCCCGGGTTGCAGGACGATCTCGACGAGTGGTTCCCGTGTCTCGCGCAGCGAGTCGATGAAGCCGAGGTTGTCGCGCATTTTCAGAGCGTGGCCGATGAACGGAAACGATCCTGCGGCCCGAGGTATGGGGGGAGGCGCAGTGGACGTCACGGGTCATCCCTTCACGTCAATCTTGGGCACCCCTATGACTTCCCTGAACTTTCCCCAGCGCAATCCTGTCATGAACGTGTCCTGCGCCACCTCGTCCCGCACCGCAGACGAGCCGGACGTCCCCTCCTGCGCGGCCAGGAGGCAGGCAACGCCGAACACCGGCGCGTGCGGGCCCGCGTCGAGCACACCTTCGCCCGGATGAAGAACTGGAAGGTCCTCCGCGACTGCCGCCAAAGGGGCGACGGCCTCCATCACGCCGTCCAGGCCGTAGCCACCATGCACAACCTTGCCATGGCAGGGTGAAACAGCAGGCCAGCCGTCACCCAGACATGCCCGCCACCAAGCCTTCTGCAACACCCTTTAGGTTCTGTCTCTTTGGTCATCTGCGGGCCCAGATGAGGATGGCGGCGAGGTGGAGTGCGGCCTGGGTAGGCGATGGCGAGTTTGTCGGTTCGTGTGGTCAGGCCGCGCCACTGCTTCAGGCGGTTGATGCACCGCTCGACCGCGTTGCGCTGCTTGTAGGCATCGGCGTTGAAGCTTGGTGGCCGGCCGCCGTGCGCGCCGCGCCGGAGCCGGTTGCGGGCTTGGTCCACCGGCTGCGGGATGACCGCCCGAATGCGCCGCTCGCGCAGGTGGGAGCGGATCGCGCGGGAGGAGTACGCCCGGTCCCCGATCACCATGTCCGGTCTGGTACGGGGGCGTCCGGCCCCGGTGCGAGGCACTCGCAGCGCGGCCATCACGGCAGTGAACGCCGGTGCGTCGCCTGCCTGTCCGGCGGTGACCGTGATGACCTGGGGCCGGGCATGGAGGTCGCTGGCCAGGTGGACCTTGGTGCTCAGACCACCCCGGGAGCGTCCGAGGGCGTGGTCGGCAGGCTCGCCGGGGAAGGACTCATCCTGTTTTGAAGGGAGCCGAGCTCTGCGGGCAGGTCGCGCCAGGGCGAGCAGGTGCGGTACATCCACGCGATGACCTCGATCGTGCGGCGGTGATCCGCCCACCGTCGTCCACGGACCGGATCGCCGGCATCAACGGCTCGATCCGGTCCCACATCGCATCACTGATCACCAACCGGACAGACACATCCGATCAACTGCTCAGCCCATCAAAGAGATGAGCTGCCACAACACGTGCAGCGAAAGTCCACGCACGCAACGAGGTTGAGGCCGAGCCCATCGCCTACATGGTCCTCAAGCGCCTGGACCCGGATGTCCGGATGGGCGGCTACATCACCGGGCACCTCGGCACCGACCAGCAGGTTCCCGAGACCGTTGCCCTCAATCTCACGTTCAAGGCCGCCGGCTTGATCATCGAGATGGGCAAGAAGCGCATTCCTGCCGCCAAACTCCAGAAGCCCAAGAAGTGATCAGGGTCCTCGACCTTGTACGACGACGCGGGAAGACGGACCGCTAGCACGACCTGACGGAGCGCGGGTACTCGCCCGCAAGTGGGGACCCGCAGAGGCCGCATCGTGAACCCGGCGGCCATCACTCACGTGGCGTCGGTCTGGGGGGCGTCGTCCCAGTCGGTCGCCAGTGCGGCCGGCAGCGGCAGCCCGTACTTGTCACACAGGAAGCGGGTCTGGCAGTACCGCTGGGCGTCGGCGGCCACCCTGCCGAGGACCGCGGCATTCATGCCGGCACCGATGAGGATTCCCACGAACGGCACGACCTTGGCGACGTTTTTGACTGGCACCCTGGAGCCGGCCGGGCCCAGCTGCTGCATCAACTTCTCAAGGGCGGCCAGAAGGCGGTGGTCCTGGCGGAGCTTCTGTGACCACCTCAGGCGTCCTTTCACCGCGTTCGCCGCCTGTGCGGTCTCACGCAACGGCTTGGCTTTGGCCGCCTGCGCCATGAAGGACCGCTGTACCAGGCGTTGGATGAATTCCTGCTCCTTGGGGTCTTTGGCGTCGTAGCCGTAGGAGTACGCGATGCGCGATGCGATCGACGTGCTCAGGACCTGGATGACGAGGATGTCCGCTGTCATCGCGACGGGAATACCGGCGACGGGGACCATGGCCAGCAGGCCCATGGCGCCACCTTCGAACGCGCCGGCGGTGCGCCACCTGAGGGTGTTGCGGGACAGCAGCCGGTCGCAAACCTTGAGATCCTGCTGCCGTAGCTCGGTGAAACTGTCGAGTTCGAAACCTTGCTTGCGGGCGAGCTTCTCGACGTTCTTCGGGTCGTTGAGCTCCATGGCCCAGTCGTTGACCAGCTCGAGCAACGCTGCCGCGCCTGCGAGCGCCGGTCGCATGGCCTTGTCGGCGACCGCGTCGCCTGCGCGACGGATCGGTTCCGTGACCGCCTCTGGCACAGCGTCCGTAACCCGTCTCACGGCGTTTCCCGCGACCTCACCGGTGCGACCGAGGGCGGCGCTCGCCCAGTTCGGCAGACCACGGCGGTTGTTGCGGCGCTGCCAGTGCTCGTTGAGCGTGTCCCACACCTGCCCCTCGTACTCGCTCATCGGGGTTGCACCGTCGACGAGTGGGTCGGCGTAAGTGCTCATTGAGGTTCTCCATTTCGACTGTGATCGCCGCGTCCACGATGCCTACCAGCCGACACGTGGGTGAAGCCGCAGTGTGGGGGTCGATGTCCGAAGTCGACCGCACAGGCCACCTGCGGGTTGCTGAGCAGCAACATTTCCTTCAAGAAAGGCCGGTCACCACACACTGATTCACATGATCTAGGAGCTAGGACGCATCGCGCAGTAAAACGGCCACATACGCCGGGAGTATGTCCACTCGGACGACGAGGCAAGGCGGGATGAGCTGGCCGACGCTGCCCCCACCGGCAACTGGCACCCTGCGGCTGAGTACCGCCCAGGCGGAGGTCGCAGTCGGACAACACACCGGTGGTTTTCGGCCATGCCTCTTGGACTGTCCGCGCAGTAACAACTGAGGGCGGAACAATGGCTCCGCAGACCGACACCGCGTTCCCGGGAGACTCATTGACTCGCTCTTCATGCGCGCACTTACCAGCAACCTGCTGGTTGCGGGCTCCGTAGAGCTCGTACGCGCATCGCTGGGAAGGACCGCTCACCTCGGTGAGTCGTGCCCTCTTCCCGCAAGCGAGCCAACAAGTCAATGGAGGAACGGTGTCGACCAACTCGACCCATCAGGCGTGCCACCATCCGGCGCGTGACATCACCATCGTCGCTCTCGTCTCCGGTGTGGTCTCCCTCGGCACTGCCGTCACGACGATGGCGTTCGATGTCAGCCCGTTGACGACTCTCACGAGCAGCGGTGGTGCGTTCATCGCCGTCCTCAGCGCGGGGATGAACGTGCTCAACCACGTGAAGCGCAACAGGTAGCGCCTTCAGGGGCGGCCCGCTGGATAGCGAGCCGCCCCTGTCTGCAGCATGCGCCACAGGCCGCGGCGAGCCTGCTGTCGCTCTCTGAATCCGTGGGCCTGCAACCTCAACTGGACGGTGCTCGCGGTGATCCCGTTCTTCGGCGAACAGGTTGACGGTCACCGCAGAGCGCTGCAGGAATCACTCTCCATACGCGCGGCAGGGTGTCGCGTCCGGGGCCTTACAACTGCCCGACTTCCAACGGAACTGGAAGTGGGACAACGACCGGATCAGGGCGATCATCGCGACAGTGACGCTGGACTACCCGCTCGGCGTGGTGATGACGCTGCAGATCGGAGGCGGCGAGTCCAATCCGTTCGGGGCCGCGCAGCCCGAGGAGCCGTTCGGGGCCGCCCGCGCGCGTGGACCTGTTCAGCAGGGCCTGCGCGTCGAGCCGTTCGTCACCGGGCCGCTGGACAGGAGCGACCGCGCTGTCGGTGTCGTAGCGGCCGAGGCGCAGACGGCGCTGGGCGAGGGCGGTGAGGGCGTACTGCCGGGACAGCCACCGGGCGGGGTGGCGTCGAGCAGTGCCTCGGCGGCCCGCGATGCCAGACCAGTCGAAGTCGCCGTCGTAGACAGACCTGCAGTCGGCCGTCGTCACCGTGTACAGAATGGTTAGACCGACCGTCGACACGCCACCCGAGGCGCAGCTCAGGGGGCGCCGTACTGCTCGCCGGAACCGACGGCAGCATCGGTCACGGAAGACCCTCCGACCGCCGTCTTCTCCGCCAACGAGGAGGCGGCGCTCGGCGTCATCGAGGCCGCCCGGGTGTACGGACTGCGGGTGCCGGAGGACGTCAGCGTGGGGGGCTTCGACGACACCTCCGCAGCCCGTACCTCCGCCCCACTCCTGACCACCGTCCGCCGACCCTTCGCCTCGCCGCCCCGCGTGCGGCCGGCGATCCTCACCGGACGTCGCCCACCGGCGGGGGCTTCATGCTCCACCTGATCGCCCTGGTCAGGACATGGCCGGTGAGCGGTATCGCGACGTCCTCGAACACGGGGACGCGCGGAAGCCCCAGCAGCCTGCGGGCCCACTCCGGGAGGGACGTCACTGCGTTGGCGGCGAGCAGAGCGTAGGCGGGCCGGGCGGCAAGCGGCAGCGGTGGCTGTAGCAGCAGGAAGCGCGCGGTCGTCCGGCACTCCGGGGTGGCACGGAGTTCCGGGCGGTACGCGGCCAGGCGTGCTTCGAGTTCCGCCCGCGTCCGTGGCGGGTCCGGCACCCCGAGGGCCGTCGCCACCTTCGCCGTGTCCGCCACGTAGGCGTCGTAGTCGGTGAATGCGAAGGGCCGTGCCCCGAAGCGCTCGTGGGCGCGCAGGAAGCTGTCCGTCTCGGTGACGTGCACCCACTCGAGCAGGTGGGGATCGGCGGCCCAGTAGGGCTCGCCCTGCGCTGTCGCCCCCTTGACCCGCTCGTGGATCGCGCGGACCCGTTCGACGGCGCTGCGGGCGTCTTCGGCGGTTCCGAAGGTCGTCACGGCGAGGAACGTACTCGTGCGCTGCAACCGCCCCCAGGGGTCGCCGCGGTATCCGGAATGAGCGGCCACGGCGGCCATGGCCAGGGGGTGCAGGGATTGCAGCAGCAGGGCGCGCAGTCCGCCGATGAACATCGAGGCGTCGCCGTGCACGACGCGGATGGGCCGTTCCGCGCCGAACCATCGCGGCCCCGGGGTGTTGTGGATGCGATCCCGGTTGGCGGGACCGTCCGGCCCCGCGACGCGCCTGAAGAGCGCCTCGCCGAGCCTGTCCCGCACGCCGGAAACCGTGAGGACGTCCATGTCCATGGTCCCATTCTGCGACGTCGTCCCCGAGCTGCGGGAGCGGCTGGCCGGAGCCCGGCACGCGCTGTCCGGGCGCACGCGGTGAGCGTTAGTATTTTAATTAGGTTAGGCTAAGCTAAGCAGTACTCGTGAGTTCGGATCCGTGCGGTGCGTCATCAGGGGAGGGAACCACCGTGGGCTTGCCGACCATCGACTCGTACCCGATGCCGGATCGTTCCTGCCTCCCCCGCCCGCACGTCTCCTGGAGGATCGATCCGGCACGTGCGGCGTTGCTGGTGCACGACATGCAGAACCACTTCGTCGGGGCGTTCCCGGCGGGGCGTTCCCCCGTGGTGGAACTCGTCGACAACATCGTGGCGCTGCGCGAACTCGCCGACGCCCTGGGCCTGCCGGTCGTCTTCAGCGCGGAGCCGGCCGGGCAGCCGCCGGGCACGCGCGGTCTGGTCGCCGACATGTGGGGGCCGGGCATCGGGGACGAGCCGGATGCCGCCGCGATCATCGCGCCCCTCACACCCCGCCCCGGCGAGCATCTGCTGGCCAATGTGCGGCACAACGCCTTCCTGCGCAGCCATCTCGGCAGACTGCTGCGCTCCAAGGGCCGCGACCAGCTGATCATCTGCGGGGTGCACGCACATCTCGGCGTCCTGCTTACGGCGGCGGACGCCTTCATGAACGACATCCAGCCGTTCGTCGTCGCCGACGCGGTGGCCGACATCTCCGCCGAGGAACACGCCCTGGCCCTTCGGTGGGCCGCGCGCAGCGGCGTGGTCTGCACGACCGACTCCCTGCTGCGCGGCCTGCTCCTCCACAAGGAGCGGCGGAACGCGTGACGACGCTCCCCCTGTCCGTCGGAAGTCCTGGCCTGCCCATGAATGGAGTGGCTCCGTGAGCGTGACCCAAGCCGACCAGGTCGCGACCTGCTCCCCCGAAGAGCTCCGCCCGCCAAAGGAGCTCCGGGGCAGCACGGTCGTCGTCAAGTACGGCGGCCACGCCATGGTGGACCCCGGCCTCCAGGAGGCGTTCGCCCACGACGTCGTGGAGCTGTGGCGCGCGGGCCTGCGCCCGGTCGTCGTGCACGGCGGCGGACCGCAGATCAGCGCGATGCTCGACCGCCTCGGCCTGGAGACCCGTTTCGAGGCGGGCCTCAGGGTCACCACCCCGGAGACCATGGACGTGGTGCGCATGGTGCTGACGGGCCGGGTCCAGCGCGAGCTGGTCGGCCACATCAACGCCCATGGCCCCCTCGCCGTGGGGATGACGGGCGAGGACGCGCACACCATGACGGCGGTACGGCGGCCGGCCTGGGTGGACGGCCGGGCGGTGGACATCGGTCTGGTCGGCGATGTCGTCGACGTGAACCCGCGCGCGGTGCGCACCCTCCTGGAGCAGGGGCACATCCCCGTCGTCTCCCCCGTGGCCCGCGGCGAGGACACGCAGGTCTACAACGTGAACGCCGATCTGGCGGCGTCGGCCCTGGCCGTGGCCCTCGACGCCGCCCGCCTGGTGGTGCTCACCGACGTGGCGGGACTGTACGCCGACTGGCCGCACAGCACCGAGGTGATCGAGCGGCTGACAGCCGACGAACTGGCCGCGCTGCTGCCGGGGCTGGCGGCCGGGATGCTGCCGAAGATGGAGGGCTGCCTGCGGGCCGTCCGCGGCGGCGTGCGCGGGGCGCACGTGCTCGACGGCCGTGTGCCGCACGCACTGCTGCGGGGCGTGCTGGGCCTGAACAGTCCCGGCACGACGGTGTTTGCGGAGCAGGGCCCGGGCGCCGGGGCGAGCCTCGCCTGAGGATCCGAGGCCGTCACAGGGTTCGCGCGAGGACGCGCGCGTTGCGGCGCGGGTCCAGGGACGTCGCCCAGGCCGCGGGCGCGAGGCGCACGCCGGCCGGGGCGAACCCGTGCCGCAGGAAGAGGCTGCCGCTGCCGACCGTCGCGGTGAACAAGGAGCCGACCGACTGGGCGCGCGCCCTGACCAGCACGGCACGCAGCAGTCGGCCTCCCAGTCCGCTGCCCTGCCGGTGCCGGGCGACGCAGAAGTTGTAGACAACGCCCGCGGGACCACGGCCCCCCTCCTCCGCGTCGGCCGCGTGTACGCGCAGGGCCAGGCAGCCCTCCAAGGCGCCGTCGGGTCCCTCGGCCACGAGGAAGTCGGCCGCGTGGGCGGCATAGAGCGAGACGGGCCGTCGGCGTAACGCCCCCGAATGCACGAAGGGCTGGGACAGGGCGGCGAGTGCGGCGGCGTCCTCGGGGCGGGCGGGGCGTACGGCGGAGATCGCTGTGAGAGGAGCACGCGGCAACGGCGGTGCGGTGCGCGGCGTGGCCGTGTTCAACGCTTCCCTTCCCCGCTGCGGAATCCGCCGTCGCGTCGATCGCGACCGTCGACGTACGTCGCCACCACCTCGATGTCGCCGATGCGGGAGGTGTCGACGCGCCGCGGGTCGTCGCCGAGCACGACCAGGTCGGCGCGCTTGCCCGGGGAGAGGCTGCCGACGCTGTCCTCCCAGTGGCAGGCATAGGCCCCGGCGACGGTGTAGGCGCGCAGCGCCTCCTCCACGGTGATGCCCTCGTCCGGGCCGATCACCTGGCCGGACTCGGAGGCGCGCTCGACCATGAACTGGACGGCCCGCAGCGGGGATCCGTCGGTGACCGGCCGGTCGGAGCTGCCGACGAGGGTGATGCCGTGATCCAGGAATCCCTTGCCCCGGTACAGCCAGGGCGCCCGCTCCTCGCCCATGATCGCCGCGTAGTCGTCGCCGAAGTAGCGCAGGAAGTTGGGCTGGACGACCGCGCTCACGCCGAGCCGCGCGAAGCGCGAGAGCTGGTCGGGGCGGATGAGGCCCGCGTGTTCGACGCGGTGCCGGACGCCGTGGCGCGGGCGCAGGCGCTGGGCCCGCTCCAGGGCGTCGAGGGCGACGTCGGCCGCGCGGTCGCCGATGGCGTGGACGGCGAGCTGCCAGCCGGCGAGGTGGCCGGCCACGATCGTCTCGGTGAGCGTCTGCGGGTCGTCCTGCAACTGGCCCGTGTGGTCCAGCCCTTCGTACGGGCTGCTCAGCGCGGCGGTACGGGCCATCATGCCGCCGTCGGTGTAGACCTTCAGGGCGCCGACGCAGAGCCAGTCGTCGCCGAAGCCCGTGCGCAGGCCGAGGTCGAGGGCCCTGGGGATGCCGTCGGCCTCGTGCGCGGCGACGGGCCGCAGCCGGTCCGCGGCGACCATGAGCTGCACCCGCAGCGGCAACAGGCCCTTCTCGCGGGCGAGTTGGTAGGCGCCGAGTTCGACCGGGCTGTGTCCGAAGAGGGTGCCGCCGATGCCCGCCTCGGCGCAGGCGGTGACGCCTTCGGCGACGCAGGTCCGGGCGGCGCGTCCGATCGCCTCGGCGAGTTCCTCCTGGGAGTACGGCAGGCGCAGTGCGCGGGCGGCGCCCATCGCGCCCTCGGCGAGGAAGCCGTTCTCGTGCGGGACACCGGCCGGGAGCAGGTCCAGGACCGCTGTGTTGACGACGCAGCCGTGTCCGGAGTCGTGCAGCACGAACACCTTGCGTCCGTGGCTCACCCGGTCCAGTTCGGCGGCGGTCAGATGACGGCCCAGGGCCCGCTGGTCGTAGCCGGCGATGCTCACCCAGGCGCCCGGCGCGCCCTTCCGGAGGACGGCTTCCTCCACGACGGCCAGCGCGTCGTCGATCCGCGTGCGGCCGGCGATGCTCGGCGTGTTCTGCTTGAAGCCGGTCCACGCCAGGTGCACATGGGCGTCGATGAACCCGGGCAGCACGGTGGCGCCCTGAAGGTCGATCACCTCCCGTGCGGGCAGCGAGGTCACGGCCTCGTCCAGGCCGACGATCCGGCCCTTCCAGATGCCCAGGTCGTGGGCGACGGGGTGAGCCGGATCCATGGTGACGAAACGGGCGTTCGTCAGTCTGGTGCAGAGCATCGGGCGTCAGGCGTCCATGGACTCGGCGAGGGAACGGGGGCGCAGATCGGTCCAGTTGGCCTCGACGTACTCCAGGCAGGCCTCCCGGGTGTTCTCCTCGAAGGCGATCGTCCAGCCCCCGGGCACGTCCGCGAAGGACGGCCAGAGCGAGTGCTGGCCCTCGTCGTTCACGAGGACGAGGAAACGGCCGTCGGCGTCGTCGAAGGGGTTGGTGCTCATGTGCCGGTGCCTCCTGTGAAAATTAGGTTAGGCTCGCCTAATCGCAACTGAGCTTAGCCTTCTCGCTTTCCGCTCCACAAGGAGACGTTCAATGAGGTTGGTGGGGGAAGACACGTTCGCCGCGTTCGGACTGCCCGGCACACCCGGCACCGACGAGTTCTGGGCGGCCGCGCGGACACCCGCGTCGGTACCCGACGGCGACGGCTGGGTGACCCTCTTCCTGTGGCGTGGGTCCGATGCGGCGAGCATCGACTTCGAGAGCTGGTCCGAGCCTGTGCCGCTGGGCCGGTTCGGCGATACGGACTGCTGGTACGCCGAGGTGCGCATGCCCGCGCGGCTGCGGGTGACGTACCAGTTCCGCGTGGGCGAGGAGGCGTACGCGGATCCGTTCAACCCGGTCGGGGCCGGCGGTGACCGGTCCATCGCCGCGACACCGGACGCGCCGGCCCAGCCGCACTGGCCCGCTGTCGGTGCCGACGGCGTGCTGCCCCTGCCCCGCACCAGGATCCGCTGGGCCAGTGAACGGCTGGGTGGGCGGCGGACCGTGCGCGTGCATCCGGCGGGCGGCGGCGGACCGGTGGTCCTGCTGCTCGACGGGGACGACTGGCTGTATCTGCACCCGGCCATGACCGCGTTCGACTCGGCGGTCGCCAGTGGTGAGATGCCGCCGGTCACCCTCGTCTTCCTGCCGGCGAAGGACAGGGAGACCGAGTTCGCGTGCCGGCCCGAGTTGTGGGAGGCGGTCCGGGACGAACTGCTGCCGTTGGTGGCGGAGTCCGGGGTCTGCGCCGACCTTGACTGGTTGGTGGCCGCCGGGCAGAGCCTCGGTGGGCTGAGCGCGGTGTACGCGGCGCTGGAGTTTCCGGAGCTGGTGTCGCGTGTGGCGTGTCAGTCGGGGTCGTTCTGGTGGACGTCCGATGCGATGGGGGCCGCGGACTCGTTGGGGGGTCCGGTGGGTGGTGCGATCGCTGCGCGGCTGCGGGAGGGGGCGGATCTGTCGGGGCTGCGGGTCGCGTTCGATGTGGGGGAACACGAGACGCGGATGCTGCCGCATTGTGAGGCGGTGGAGACCTTGGCCGAGCAGGCCGGGGCGACCGTGCGGGTTTCGCGGTCGGCCTCCGGCCATGATCGGGTGGGGTGGAGACATGCGCTGGTCAGGGATGTCGCCTGGGTGTTGGGGGCACCGTAGTCGCCTGCGGGCCGGTGGGGGCTGATCGCGCCCACGCGGCGGAGCCGCACATCGAAACAGCCCCGCGCCCCTCGGCGGGGCGCGTTACCGCGCCACCGCCGAGCAGTAGTTCTCGTCCGTCGCCAGCAAGTTCCGGTGGGTGTCCTCGGCCGTGACGACGCCGTCGTCCAGGACGAGGACCCGGTCGGCGGCGTCCAGGAGGGCCGGGCTGCTGGTGAGGACGATGGTGGTGCGGCCCCGGCGCAGTTTCGCGACGTTGCGTGCGATGAGCTGTTCCGTGACCGCGTCGACGGCCGTCGTCGGATCGTGCAGGACGAGGACGTCGCTGTCGGCGGCGAGGGCGCGGGCCAGGGAGAGCCGTTGGCGCTGTCCCCCGGAGAGGTTCGCGCCGCGGTCGCGGACGCCGTAGTCGAGGCCTTCGCGGTGGAGGGCGACCACGTCGGTCAGCATGGACGCCTCGACGGCCTCGGGGACCATGCCGCTGATGCCCGAGGGGTCGATGTTCGAGCGGAGCGTCCCCGCGAAGATCTCCCCGTCGTAGGGGTTCACCAGCATGTGCTCGCGGACCGCCTCGACCGACAGGTCCGCGAGGTCCCGCCCGCCGAGGCGCACCGTTCCCTCGTAGGCGCCGGGCGGGACGTTCACGGCCAGGATCGACGCGAGGTCGGCCGCCGCGCGCGGCTGGTAGGCGGCGATCGCCACGAACTCCCCGGCGGACACCTGGAACTTCAGCTTGCGCAGGGTTCCGTACCGGACGCAGTCGATCTCCACGTCCCCGCTCTCGGCCGGGCGTTCGGATCCCGGCGTCATCACCGGCGGCGCGGTCAGCACCAGTGCCATGCGCTCGGCCGAGGCGCGCGCCATCATCACGTACTTCGGCATCTCCGAGAACAGTTTGAGCGGTTCCATGATGAACTGCGCCAGGCCCACGGCCATGACCAGTTCGCCGATGCTGATCCGGCCGTCGAACGCCAGCCAGCCCGCCGTCAGCGTCACGGCGCCGGCGAGGACCGCGTTGAGGGCCAGCGCGGTGCCCGCGTACGCACCGTTCACCTTGGCGACGGTGATCGCCTGGACCTTCGCCTCCGTGCTGACCTCGCGGTAGGAGCGGAACGCCGCGTGGTTGCCGCCGAAGCCGTGCAGCGGGCGCAGGCCGGTGATCAGGTCGGCTACCTTCGCGCCCGCCCGCGCCACCCGGGCCTGCTGTTCCTGGGTGCTGGTGCCGATGCGCTTGGACAGCACGCTCAGGCACGACAGGATCGCGACGGTTCCCACGATCACCAGCAGGCCGAGCCGGATGTCGGCGAGGCCCAGGGCGACCGCCGCGACCACCACCGCGACCAGCGAGCTGATCAGCAGCGGCACCACCTCGATGATGTCGGCGGTCTGGTCGGCGTCCTCGGTGGCGATGGTCAGCACCTCGCCGGACTTGAGGTCGACTTCCCTGGCCACCGGCTTCAGGCCGCAGGCCGCGACCTTCACGCGCCAGCGGTGCGCCTCCGTCGTGTTGGCCTTCTGAAGGACGCGCATCCCGAATCGCCAGGACAGCGACACCGTCGTGATGATCACGGCCAGTACGGCGATCGAGAGGCCGAGCGCGCCGAGGCTCCGGTCCCGCATCGTGTGCTCGACGATCAGGCCGAGCGCGATGGGGAAGGCCGTCTCGCCCGCCTGGTACATGCCCATGAGGAGGGTGCCGCCGGCCATGGCGCCGACGTTGCGGCGCAGTGCGGTGCGGAGGATGTCGGACCCCGAGCGGGGCCGCTGCGTGTCAGGAGTTGTCATCGAGGTGTCGGGCAATCGCTTCCGGGGTGCGCAGGGTGAACAGATCACGGATCGTGATCACGGGACCGTACTCGCGGCGGAGCAGCCCGATCAGCCGCACCGCCAGCATGGAGTGTCCTCCGAGGGACACGAAGTCGCTCACCGCGCTCACCTCGTCGTCGTCCAGGTCCAGTGCCTCGGCGAAGTACTCGCACACCACGGTCTCGGTCTCGGTCGCGGGCCCCCGCTCCCCCACCGTGGTCAGCGCGCCCAGCGGCTTGGCCTCCGGCAGCGCCTTGGTGTCAGCCTTCCCGTTCACCGTCAGCGGGATGCTGTCGACCTGGGCGTAGTGCGTGGGGCGCAGGAAGTCCGGCAGTCCGGCGCCGACTTCGGCGGCCACCGTGGCCAACTCGGCTCCGTCCAGCACCAGATAGGCGGCCAGCCGGTACGAGCCGTCGACCTGCGGGTCGGGCTGGGCGACCGCGGCGACGAACCGCACCGCCGGGTGCGCCGCGAACACGGCCTCCACCTCGCCGAGTTCGACGCGGTGCCCGCGGATCTTGACCTGCTGGTCGGTGCGGCCCAGGTACATCAGGTTGCCGTCGGGCCGGCGGACCACCAGGTCCCCGGTGCGGTACATGCGCTCGCCGGGTTCCCCGAACGGGCAGGCGACGAAGCGGTGCGCGGTCTGGGCGGGCTGCCCGAGGTAGCCGCGTGCGATGCCGATGCCCGACACGTACAGCTCGCCGGGTACGCCGTCCGGCAGGGGGCGCAGCCACGGGTCCAGGACGTACACGTCGGTGTTGTCGATCGCGACGCCGACCACGGGGTCCTCACACTCGAAGGTGCCGACGCCGAGCGTGTTGATGGTGTACTCGGTGGGTCCGTAGAGGTTGTAGCCGACCGTCCCCTCGGTCTCGGCGAGCCGCTGCCACAGCGTCGGGGTGACGGCCTCGCCGCCGAGCAGCACCAGCGGCGGCCGGCGTTCCGGGTCGTCGAGCAGCCCCTCGGCCACCAACTGCTGTGCGTAGGTCGGGGTCACGTTGATCACGTCGATCCCGTGCTCCAGGCAGTACTCGACCAGCCGGGGCGCGTCGCGGCGCAACTCCTCGTCGCAGACGTGCACTTCATGCCCGTCGGCGAGCCACAGCAGCTCCTCCCAGGACATGTCGAACGCGAACGACACGGTGTGCGCGATCCGGAAGATCCGGTAGCCGTGCTCCGCCAGCACCGGCTCGAAGATCCGGCGCTGATGGTTGATCAGCATGTTGGTGAGTCCGGCGTACTCGGTCACCACGCCCTTGGGCTTGCCGGTCGATCCCGAGGTGTAGATCGTGTAGGCGGGATGCCGCAGGCGGTCGGGGTCGTCCGGTGCGAACGTCACATGCGGCTCGGCCTCGGGCAGCGGGCGGTCCAGCTCGATCAGGTCGCCGCTCAGCGAGGTCAGCCGGGGCGACACGGCGCTCACGGTGAGGATCACCTCGGGGCGGGCGTCCTCGACGATCGCGGCGATCCGCTCGTCCGGGTGGTCCAGCTCCAGCGGCACGTACGCGGCGCCGACGCGCAGCACGGCGAACAGCGCCACGATCGAGTCGAGGGAGCGCGGGATCGCGAGACCTACGTTCGTCTCGGGGCCGATGCCCCGCCGGGCGAGCACGCCGGCCACCGCGCGGCTGCGGTCCCGGAGTTCGGCGAACGTCATCCTCGAACCGTGGGCGACGAGCGCGACGCGATCCGGCGCGCGGTCCGCCGCCTGGTCGAACCGGTCGACGACGGTGTCCGTGCCCACGTCCGTGCGCTCGCCCCGCGAGGGCTCCGGCCCCAGGCCCCGCAGCGCGCCCACCGGGCCGGACGACCGGGCCAGGTCCTCCAGCACGCGCAGGTAGTCGTCGAGGAGGCGACGGGCGTTCCCGGTGTCCTGGTCGCGGTACTCCAGCTTGACGGTGAGCCGGTCGCCGGGCGTGACGACCCAGGTGAACGGATAGTGGGTGGAGTCGTCGGCCTTCACCGAGGTGATGCCGTGCCGGGCGTTCATCTCGGCGAAGGCGTCCATGTCCAGGAAGTTCTGGAGCACGAACAGGTTGTCGAACAGGGTGTCGTGGCCACTGGCCCGCTGGATCTCGCCGAGCCCCAGGTGCTCGTGCTCCATCGCCTCGACCCTGGCCGTCTGCACGGCCGAGAGGTAGTCGCGGACCGTGTCGTCCGGCCGTGGCCGCGTCCACATGGGCACGGTGTTGAGCAACACGCCGACGATGTCGGACAGTCCCTCGCCCTCACGGCCGGAGACGGTCACGCCGAACACGGCGTCACTGCGGCCCGTGCGGGCGCCGAGGAGAAGGCCGAAGGCTCCGGTCAGCACGGAGTTCAGGGTGACGCCGTGCGTCCGGGCCGCCTCCCGCAGCAGGTCGGACTGTTCGGCGGACAGCGTGTGCACGAGCGCGCGCGGCAGGTCGTCCGAGAAGGACGGCGCCGGTCCGGCGAGCAGTGTGGGACCGGGGAGGTCGGCCAGGTGCTCCGCCCAGAAGCGTTCCGAGACGGCCGCGTCCTTGGCGGCGAGCGCCCGGGCGTGGTCCTCGAAGCTCGGCGTGGCCGGGACCGCGTCGAGCGGCTCGCCCGCGACGGCGGCCTGATAGGCGTCGAACAGGTCCCGCAGCATGATCTCGCGGGACCAGCCGTCCCACAGCAGCAGGTGGTAGCTGAGCAGCAGGCCGTCGCGGTCGTCGGGCAGACACACCACGGTCAGCCGGATCAGCGGTGGCTCACCCGGGTCGAACCCCGTGTCGCGGTCCCGGGCCCGCAGCGCGTCGACCTCGGCGTCCGTCGACAGCTCGATCGTGCGGACGTCGACCCTCCGGCCGGCCTTGAGGACCTGGACCGGGTTGCCGTCGGAGTCGGTCGTGAAGCCGGCGCCCACGACCGGGTGCCGGGCGATCACGTACGCCATCGCCTCGGTCAGCGCGCCGGTGTCCAGGCGCCGGTCGAACGTGAACCAGCTCTGCGCCACGTAGTGCCCGGCCGAGCCCGCCATCTGGGCCTGGAAGAACAGGCCCCGCTGGAGCGGGGTGACCGGTGCGGTGCGCTCGGCCGTCGTGGCGGCGTCCGCGATGCGCTGGAGTGCGCCCTGCCAGTGCTCGGTGATCTCGTCGGGGACGGCCTCGGCGAGGGTGAATGCCGTGTGCAGGCTTCCGGTGGCCTCGTCGAGCCAGGCGTTGACCTCGACGGCGTACGGGCTGCCCTGGTCGCCACCGGTGATGTGCACCGCCTGGGACTCGCTGCCCCGGCCGAGGTAGTTGAACAGCACCTGCGGGCGGGCGGTGTCGAGCAGGGGGGCCGTCTGCGGGTTGAGATACCGGAGCTGTCCGTAGGTGACGTGGGCGCGCTCGTCCGGCTGGCGTTCTGCGACTTCGCCTGCGGCTGCGACGGGGTCGGTGTGCGCGGTGAGCCGTACGGGTGCGATAGAGGTGAACCAGCCGACGGTACGGGTGTAGTCGTGGTCTTCCAGCGCCGGGACCCGGCCGTGCCGCTCCAGGTCGATCGCGAGGTCGGTGGGCGAGGGCTGGATGTGGGTCAGCGCGGTGCGCAGGGCTCCGCACAGCAGCTCGGTGAGGCCGATGCCGAGTACGGCGGGGGCGGTGCGGGTCAGGCGGTCGCTCACGTCGGGGGCGAGCACGACCGTGGTCTCGCGCAACTCTGCGACGGTGGGCAGGAGTTCGGGGGCCTTGAGTGTGGTGACCCAGTGTCCGAGGTCGTCGACGGCCTGGGCCGACTGGAGCGTCAGTGCTTCGGCGTAGTCGGCGTAGGACGTGGTCGGCGGGGCCAGGGGCTCACCGCGCAGGGCCGTGTCCAGGTCGTCCAGCAGGATCAGCCAGGACACCGAGTCGACGGCGAGGTGGTGCACGGTGACGACCAGGGTCCGGCTCGCCTCCAGCCACGAGAAGGCGACGACCTCTCCCGACTCGGGGTCGAGCCGTCCGGCGGCCTCGTTCGCGGCGGTCGTGGCGTCGGTGGTGTCCGGGCGTACGACGGTGATGTCGCGGGTGGGTTCGGTGCGGAGGGTCCACACTCCGTGTTCGGTGTGGAGCCGCAGGCGCAGGGTCGGGTGTGCGGCGACTACGGCGCCCGCCGCGCGCTGGGCGTCCGTGAAGCCGGTGCCTTCTGGGGCCTGGAGGGCCCTGGCCTGGGCGAACCGGGTGAGTGAGCCGCCCAGTTCGCGCTGGCGCAGGATGATCGGCGTCGGGGGGAGCGGGCCGTCCTCGCGGTGGGTGGGAGCAGCGGCCTGTGGTGTACGCGTCGCCAGGTGCGCGGCGAGCGCGCGGGGGCTCTTGTGCAGGAACACGTCCCGGGGGGCGATCGGCAGGCCGAGCGTCCTGGCCCTGTTCACGACCGTGATGGCGATGATGCTGTCGCCTCCGGCGTGGAAGAAGTCGGTGTCGGCGGTCACGTCCGAGCCGGGCAGCGTCTCTGTGAAGATCTTGGTGAGTGCGGCCACCGCGGTGGTTCCGTCTGCGGGTGCGTCGTGGCTGGTCGCGCAGTTCCCCGCGCCCCTTTGGGCGCGTTTCACCAGCGCCTTTCGATCCAGCTTGCCGTTCACTGTCAGAGGCAGTGCTTCAACCGGCAGCACCCGCCCCGGCACCATGTGCACAGGCAGCTTCGTGGACAGTTGCTCGGCGAAGTCCCCCGGCACCCGGCCCACCACGTGCGCCACCAGGTGATCCCCTCTGTCGGCCACCGTCACGGCCACGTCGACCACGCCTCCGAGTTCCCGGATCGCGGCCTCGACCTCGCCCAGCTCGATGCGGAAGCCCTTGAGCTGGACTTGATCGTCGGCGCGGCCGGCGAACTCCAGCTCGCCGTCGAGGGTGCGGCGGGCGAGGTCGCCCGTGTGGTACATGCGGGAGCCGTCCCCGGCGAAGGGGTTCGCCACGAACCGGCTCGCGGTGAGGCCGGGCCTGCCCAGGTAGCCGAGCGACACCTGGTCGCCGGCGACGTAGATGGCGCCCACCCGGCCCGGCGGCACCGGCCGGAGCCGGTCGTCGAGGAGGTAGGTGACCAGGCCGGGCAGGGGGCCGCCGATCGGGCTGACGTCGTCGCCGGGGCCGAAGTCCTGCTCGGTCAGTACGCGGTGGGTGACGTGGACGGTGGTCTCGGTGATGCCGTACATGTTGACCAGCTCGGGCGAGCCGGTGCCGTGCCGCTCGACCCAGCCGCGCAGCCGCCCGAGGTCCAGCGCCTCGCCGCCGAAGATGATGCGGCGCAGGCCGGGCAGCGGCTCGCCGGCATGCCGGTCGGCCTCGATGAACTGGTAGAAGGCGGACGGCGTCTGGTTGAGCACGGTCACCCCGCGCTCGCGGACCAGCCGGTGGAAGTCGACCGGGGAGCGGGTCAGCCCGTACTCCGGCACCAGCAGCTCACCGCCGTGTGCCAGCGCGCCCCACAGCTCCCAGACCGCGAAGTCGAAGGAGAAGGAGTGGAACTGGACCCAGACGTCGTGCGGGCCGAAGCCCATGTCCGGCTGGGTGTTGGCGAGCAGCGTCACCACGCTGGAGTGCGGGACGACGACGCCCTTGGGCCGGCCGGTCGATCCGGACGTGTAGATCACGTACGCGGGGTCGTGCCAGCCGGGCTCCGGACGGGGCTGCTCGGCGGTGGCCCGGGGCAGGTCGTCGCCCTGCACGAGTACGCGGGCCCGCACGCCCGTACGGGCCAGGACTTCCGTGAAGCGGTCGCGCTGCTCGCGGTCCACGAGGACGACCTGTGGAGCGGCGTCGGCGAGGATGTACTCCAGGCGTTCGTCCGGGTAGGCCAGGTCCAGCGGTACGTACGCGCCGCCCGCGGCGACGATCGCTACCAGGGCGACGACCTGCTCGACGGACCGCGGGACGGCGACGGCGACCCGTCGGCCGGGGCCGACACCGGCCGCGCGCAGGGCGGCGGCCAACTCGTTCTTGGCGTCCGCCAGTTCGCCGTACGTCAGGGACCGGGTACCGCCGTCGAGACCGCACTGGGTGACGGCGGTGGCGGCCGGGTCGCGCCGTGCGACGGCGTCGAACAGGCCTCCCAGGGTCGTCGCAGTGATGCGCGCGGGGCGCCGGTCGCCCTCGGACATCACGTCGTCGACCAGGGTGTCCGGTCGGGTGAGCAGGGCGGTGAGCGTCGAGGTGAACGTGTGCAGGATCGACTGGGCGGTGGTCTCCCGCAGCAGTTCGCCGTCGTAGATCAGGTTGAAGCGCGGACGGCCGTCGAGTGAGCGTTCCACGACCAGGGTCAACGGGTAGTGCGGTGCGCCCTCGTTGACGAGGTCGGTGACGACCAGCGTGTCGCCGGGCCGCCGCAGCCCGGCCACGTCGGTCGCGACGTCGAACACCACCAGGGTGTCGAACAGGGAGCCGGCATCGGCCTGGCGGCCGATCCTGGCCAGTGAGACGTGCTGGTGCGGCAGGACAGCGCCCTGGTGTTCCCGCACCGAGTCGAGCAGGTCCTGTGCGGTGGTGGTGCCGGTCCAACGGGCGCGTACGGGAATCGTGTTGATGAACAGACCCACCATGTCCTCGATGCCGGGCACGTCCGCGTCGCGGCCGGAGACCGTGGAGCCGAACACCACGTCCCTGCCGTGCAGGATGCCGCCCAGCGTCACCGCCCAGGCGCTGTGCACGGCCACGCTCAGCGGCACGCCGGCCGACCGGGCGGCCGCGTCGACGTCGGGCTCCGGCCGCACGGCGGTGTCGGCGAACCGGTCGGACGGGGTGTGTCCCTCGGCGACCAGCGACGGGCCGGGCAGGTCCGCGAGCTGCTCGCGCCATACGCGGTCGCTCTCGTCGGCGTCGCGTCCGGCGAGCCAGCGTACGTAGTCGGAGAAGCCGCCGACCGGGTAAACGGTCCCGGGCGCGTGGTACTCGGCGAGCAGCGCGCGGAGCATCGGCGGCACCGACCAGCCGTCGGCGATGATGTGGTGCACGGTCTGCACGAGGACGTTCCGGCCCGGGCCTCCGCGGACCAGGGTGTACCGCATCAGCGGGCCCGTCGCCAGGTCGAATCCGGCGCGGCGGTCCCGCTCGGCCAGGTCGCGCAGCTCGGCGTCGGTGATGCCGGGGCGGTCAAGGGTGGTGAAGGGCGCCTCGACGCCGCTCTCCAGTACGGAGACCACACGGCCGTCGGCGAGGGCCACGAACCGCGCGGCCAGGTTCGGGTACAGCGTGAGCAGCCGGGTGGCAGCCGCCGCGAGCCGGTCGGCGTCCACCTCGCCGTCCAGGGTGAGCAGTTGCTGTTCGACGTAGGCGCCGGCCGAGTCGTCGTCGAAGACGGAGTGGAAGTACAGGCCCTCCTGCAGCGGCGTCAGCGGCAGGATGTCCCGCAGCGCCGGGCCGTCCAGGGCGTCGACGTCGGTCTGTGTCAGCGGCACCAGTCCGAAGTCGCTGGGCGAGTGGCCGCCTTGCGGTTCGAGTGCGGCCAGTCCGGCCAGGGCGTCCCGGTAGTAGCCGCCGATGGTGGCGATGTCCTCGTCGGTGAACATGCCGTCGGGCCAGGAGATGGTGGTGACCAGGTCGTAGTCGCCGGTCGAGGCCGGTTCGGCGATCGCGTTGAACTCCAGGGCGCGCGGCAGGCGCATCCGCGGATCACGCTTCTCGCCCAACTGGCCAGTGGCCTGGGCGAGTTGCCAGGCTCCGGGCTCGCCTGCGGCGAAGCGGCCCAGGTAGTTGAAGAGCGCCTGCGGTGCGGGTGCGTCGAACTCGGTGTCGGTCAGGTACCGCAGGGCACCGTAGGAGACGCCGTTGTCCGGTACCCGGGCGAGGTCTTCCTTGACCGCCTTGAGGGCGGCGGTCAGGTATTCGGGTGCGGTGAGGTCGGCCGCCGTGCCGGGGTCGACGGTCACCGGGAAGAGAGTGGTGAACCAGCCGACGGTCCGCGACAGCTCGGGCTCGAAGCCGGCGCAGCCCGCCACGAACTGTCCTTCGCGGCCGTGGCCCTCCAGTTCGATGTGCGCGAAGGTCTGGTCCTGTCCCAGGTCGCGGCGCCACCGGGCGAGCGCGACGGCGAGCCCGGTCAGCAGGACGTCGTTGACGCCCGCGTGGAACTTCGCGGGGATCTCGCCCAGCAGCTTGGCCGTGATCTCCGGGCCGGCCGAGACGGTCCGCAGGCGCTCCGTCGCGACGGTGTCGGCTGCGGACAGCGCGCGCCTGCCCAGCGGTCGGTCCTCTCCCGGCAGGGGGCGCCAGTAGTAGGAGCTGTCCGCGTCGAACGCCGCGCGCTCCAGCAGTTGCGTCCAGCGCCGGAAGGACGTGCCCACCGGGGGCAGCTCGATCGGGTTGCCCGAGGTGAACTGCCGCCAGGCCGTGGCCAGGTCGTCCATCAGGATCCGCCAGGACACGCCGTCGATCACCACGTGGTGGGCGACCAGGACCAGTTGCCCTGCCGCGCGGCGCCAGACGGCTCGCAGCATCACGCCGTTGTCGGGGTCCAGGGCGTCGGTGGCGAGTGCGACGCACGCGTCGAACGGCAGGTCGCTCTCCTGCCACCCGGCGACGGCCCTCTCCGGCTCGGGGATGTCGAAGCTCCAGCGGTCTGCGCGCACCAGTCTGGCGCGCAGCATGTCGTGCCTGCGGAGCACGGCGGTGAGGATCTCGTCGAGAGCGCCGGCGGTCAGGTCCGGCGGGGTGTTGAGCACGACGGACTGCACGAAGCCGTCGATCGCGTCGGTGGTCTCGCCGAGCCACTGCACGATGGGCGATCCCACGACGGACCCGGTCGCGACATCGCGGTGGTCGACGGTGGAGACGTCCTCCCGGCTCGCGACCGCGGCCAGGGCCCCCACGGTGCTGTGGGTGAAGATCTGCCGTGCCGTGACGTAGAGGCCCGCGTCGCGCAGCGCGCTCAGCAGTGAGATCGCCAGGATGCTGTCGCCGCCGAGCTGGAAGAAGTCCTGGTCGACGCCGACCTCTTCGAGCCGCAGCACGGCCGCGACCGCCGCGCACACCGCGCGTTCGTTCTCGGTGGTGGGCCGCTGAAGCGTGCCCGTGCCGATGGTGGGCTCCGGCAGGGCGTTGCGGTCGAGCTTGCCGTTGGCGGTGAGCGGGAACTGCGTCATCACGACGATGTGGGCGGGCACCATGTACTCCACCATGTGCGCGGCGGCCCACGCCTTGACCTCGTCCGCCCGCAGGTCCTCGCTGCCCGCTGCCGGGATGACGTAGCCCACCAGGTAGGTGCCGCCCGCCGCGTTCTTCCGTGCGACGACGCAGGTGTGCCGTACGCCGGGGTGTTCTGCGAGGCCGACCTCGACGTCCTCGATCTCCAGCCGCATGCCGCGGATCTTGATCTGGTTGTCGGCGCGGCCGAGGAAGTCCAGCGATCCGTCCGGGGCGAACCGGGCGAGGTCACCGGTGCGGTAGAGGCGGGAGCCGTCGTCGGCGAAGGGGTTGGCTACGAACCGGGAGGCCGTCAGACCGGGCGCGTTGACGTAGCCGCGCCCCAGGAGGAAACCGCCCACGTACAGTTCGCCGCCGACGCCGACGGGCACGGGGCGCAGTTCCTCGTCGAGGACGTACAGCTGGGTGTTGGGGTTGGCCTTGCCGATGGATGTCGACAGGCGTTCCGCGGCTCCCCGGTAGATGACGTGGGAGACGCCGATGGTCGTCTCGGCGGGGCCGTAGCCGTGGTACATGGGGATGTCGAGCTTGGTGCGGAACCGTTCGTACAGCTCCGGGGTGAGCACCTCTCCGCCGCACCACACGTGCCTGAGGCTGTCCAGCCGGCCGGAGTCGCCGGCGATCTCCAGCAGGACGTCCAGCATGGACGACACCAGGTAGGTGAAGGTGACGCGCTGTTCGGCGATCACGCTCAGCAGATGGTGCGGGTCGCGTTCGCCGCCGGGCCGCAGCACCACGAGCCGGGCGCCGGACACCAGCGGCAGAAATATCTCGTTGATGGAGATGTCGAAGGACAACGGCGCCTTGAACAGCGAGGCGTCGTCGTGGCCGAAGCCCAGGATCTCGTTCACCTGCCACAGCAGGCGCTCGCTGATCGCCTCGTGGCGGATCATGGCGCCCTTGGGCCGTCCGGTCGAGCCGGAGGTGAAGATCACGTACGCGAGTGCGTCGCCGTGGACGGTGACGCCGGTCCCCTCGGTGGGGTGGGAACCGTAGCGCCAGTCGTCGAGGTCGACGGCCAGGGCCGGCGGTTCGGCCGGGTCGTGCTCGCCCGAGTCGTTGAGCTGTACGACGACCCGGGCGTCCTCGATGACGACGGCCCGGCGCGCGGCGGGCCACTGCGGATCGAGCGGCACGAAGGCGCACCCCGCCTGGAGCACGGCGAGCAGCCCGATGACCATCTGGGCGGAGCGGCCCAGCGATATGCCGACGACCTGTTCGCGGCCGAGGCCGCGTTCGATCAGATGGTGGGCCAGCTGACTGGACCGCTCGGCCGCCTGACGGTAGGTCAGCAAGCGGTGCTCGTCGACGATGGCGACGGCGTCAGGTCTGGTCCGTGCCTGCTCGCGGAACATCTCCACGATGGTCGGGCGGACCCGGTCGGCGTCGGTGTCGTTCCAGCGGGCCAGGACGTCCAGTCTCGCGGTCACGCTGGACGGGCCGATGGTGCCGAGGGGGCGGTCCGGGAAGTCGGCCAGGTCGTCCAGCGCGAGCTGCGCGTCGGCCGGCGCGACACCGCCGGGGACGGTGATGCTGCGGCCGTCCGCGCCGACCTCCCAGTCACCGGGCCCGGCCCCGCCGTTGTCGACCCATCCGAGGACGTCGGCGAACAGGGTGCCGGGGGTGAGGTCGATGCCGTCGGGGCTCCGGCCCGTCGTCCAGTACGACAGCCCGATGGCGCACGCTTCGGTGATGGTCTTGTCGGAGTAGTCGCCGGTCCGCCGGCGTACGTCGGCCAGGCGTTCGGGGGAAAGCCGTACGAGACGAGCGCTCGGTTCCATCATCGAAGACTCAGCACCCTTTCAAGGAAACCAAAGTAAGCCCAGCCTAACTTAGGCTTGCCTAACTACCCTCGCGCCATGCCTGCCACAGCCGCGCGTACCGGCCGCCCAGAGCCACCAACTCCTCGTGCGTGCCCTGCTCGACGACGCGGCCCGCGTCCAGCACGGCGATCCGGTCCGCCGCCATCGCCTGGGTCAGCCGGTGCGCCACGAACAGGGTGGTCCGGCCCGCGCACGCCGCCACGACCGCGCGTTCCAGCTCGGCGGCGCCCTCGCTGCCGGCCTCCGCGGTGGACTCGTCGAGCACCACCACGGGCGAGCGGGCCAGCACCAGCCGGGCCAGGGCGATCTGGGCCACCTTGGTGACGTCCAGGCGCTCACCGCCCTCGCCGACCGTGGTGTTCAGCCCGTCGGGCAGCGCCTGGACCCATGCGTCGGCGCCGACCGTGCGCAGCGCGTCCGTCAGCTCGGCGTCGGTCGCCCCCGGCGCGGACAGCCGCAGGTCGTCGGCGAGCGGGCCGGAGAACACGTGCGTCTCCTGCGTCAGGATGCTCACCAGGGCCCGCGCCCCGGCCTCGTCCAGACCCGCCAAGTCCGTGGCGCCGATGCGCACCGACCCGGCCTCGGGAGTCCCGATGCCCGCGATCAGCGCGGCCAGGGTCGTCTTGCCCGCACCCGTCGCACCCACCAGCGCGAGCGAACCCCCGGCCGGGATCGTCAGATCGACGTCCCTCAGCACCGGTTCCTCGGAGCCGGGGTAACGGAACGTCAGCCCCCGCACCGTCACCGGCAACGGCTCGGCATCCGCCGGGGCGACGGCCGGGTCACCCACCAGCCGGCCCTCACCGGCCTCCCCCAGCACACCGACCAGCCGGGTCAGGCTCGCGCCCGACTTCTGCGCCTCGTCGAAGGTGAACATGATGAGGCCCAGCGGGCCGAACAGCCGGTGGAACAGCAGCGGGGCCGCCGACACCTCGCCCAGGCTGGCGGCGTCGGCCTCCAGCAGGGCGTACCCCACCAGGAGGATCAGGACCAGCCCGATGAACTCGGCGCGGTTCTCCCGGCCGACGAACCGGCCGAAGAACCGGAACACCTCGATACCGAGATCGCGCACCCGCCAGGACTCGCTGGTGACCTTCTCGCGGAAGGCGCCCTCCAGCCGGTACGCCCGGACCGTGTCGATCCCGTTCAGACCGCTGATCAACGCCTGGGCGCGGTCGGCCTGGGCCACCCGCTGTTTCCGGTAGAGCGGGGCGGAACGGGGGAGATACCAGCGCAGGGCCAGCGCGTACGCGGGCAGCGCGCCGGCGCCCGCCAGTCCGAGCCGCCAGTCCAGTCCGAACATGCCGAACGTGGCGATGGTGACCAGCACTCCGGCCGAGAACACCGTGGGGATGGCCGTACGGATGCCCTTGGAGATGACGGCCACGTCGTCGCCGACCCTGGAGAGCACGTCTCCCCGGCCGACCTGTTCGATGCGGGCGCTCGGCATCCCCAGCACCGCCCGGACGGCCCCTTCCCGCAGCCGCGCGAGCAGGTCGGCGCCCAGCCGGCCGATCAGGTACGTCGACACCGCGGTGGCCGCCGCGCCGAGCAGCGCGGCGGCCCCGATCAACACCCCGATGGTGACGAGGACCGAGCGCGACTCACCCTCGACCACGCCGTCGACCACCCGGCCGAGCAGCAGGACCGGGAGCACCTGGAGCGCCGCGCCGGCCACCGTGGTGAGCACGGTGGCCGCCGACAGCCAGGGCACCTCGCGGCAGTGCGCCGCGACCCATCGGGTGGCCTCGCGTCCGGTGGCCGTGTGCAGGGTCGCCGGGGCGGGGCGGGTGGTGGTCGCGCTCACACCGCGACCCGGGTGGGCAGGGGACGGGACATGATGACCGGCATCGCTACTCGGCCACCGACTTCACGAGCTCGTCGACGGCGTACGGCATGGACAGCAGGGTGCCCTGGGAGATGGCCGCGCCGACCGCCGGTCCCTCGCTGTCCAGCAGGTAGGACACGTTGCCCTTCTTCACGGCGTCGAGGTTGGCGAACAGCTTGAACTTCTTCAGGGCTGCCGTGTCGGCCTTGTCGTTGATGACGAAGATGCGGTCGACGTCGACCAGGTCGACGCGCTCGGGCGAGAGCTTGGTGTAGAAGCTGCCGTCCGCGACCTTGTCGATCTCGGTCTGGTACTTGAAGCCGATGCCCGTCACGAGCCGGCCGCGCACGTCGGTGGAGGTGAAGGGCGCCACCGAGTTCTCGTACCAGGACAGGACGACGGCGGTCTGCTTCGCGAGCTCGGGGTGCGCCTTCTTGGCCGCGTCGAGCTTGCCCTGGATGTCCTGCACCATCTTCTCGCCCTCCTCGGCCTTGCCGAGTGCCTTGGCGATGTGCAGGGCGTTGTCCTGCCAGGGGGCGCTGAACGGCTCCTTCTCGGCCTTGGTACGGGCCACCGTAGGCGCGATCTTGGAGAGCTTGTCGTAGCCGGCCTGGTCGATCTCGGAGTAGACCGCGACGATCAGGTCCGGGCGCAGAGCGGCGATCTTCTCGTAGTTGGGGCCGGTGTCACCGTTCTTCATGATGACCTCGGGCTTGGTGTCACCCCACTTGTCCTTCACCCAGGGCCACTGGGTGTTGATGTCGGGGCTCTGGCCCGCCGGGTTCGGGTACTGGTCGGTCATGCCGACCGGCTTGATGCCGAACGCCAGGACGGTCTGGTCGTCGGTGTAGCCGACGGTGACGACCCGCTTCGGGGCCTCGGTGACCTTCGTGGTGCCGAACGCGTGCTCCACGGTGACCGGGAAGGCGCCGGCCGCGGCGGTCGAGGTGTTGTCGCTGCCCTTGTCCGCCGAGTCCGATTCGGAACCGCACCCCGCGAGGAGGCCGACGCCGAGCGTCGCGGCGGAGAGCAGTGCAGCGACTCGCCGCCATGGCGTCCTGCGCGTCGTTCTGTGGAGGAGCATCCGTCAATCCCCTTGCTTTCGCACTGTCCACTACGCCCCCGGGTAAGGGCAGGCAAACCGTATCGCAAGGCAGTAAGGCAAGCCTAGCCTTACTTGTGTAACTTTATGGCGAACTAGCCGAGTTGGACGTGCGTGCGACCGATCGGGACGATGAGCGGCCGGTCGCCCACCGGGTCGTCGATGACCTTGGCGCGCAGTCCGAACGCCTCGTGCAGCAGCTCGGCGGTCAGCACGTCACGGGGATGACCCTGCGCCAGGATCGACCCCGCCCGCATCACGATGAGGTTGTCGCTGTAGCGCGCGGCCAGATTGAGGTCGTGCAGCACCATCACCACGGTGCATCCCGACTCGTGCAGATCGTCGACCAGATCGAGCACGTCCATCGCGTGCGCCAGGTCGAGATAGGTGGTCGGCTCGTCCAGCAGCAGCAGATCGGTGCCCTGGGCCAGGGTCATCGAGATCCAGACGCGCTGCCGCTGTCCGCCGGACAGCGCGTCGACCGGGCGGTCGGCCAGGTCGGACACCCCGGTCATGGCCAGCGCGCGTTCGACCACGTCGGCGTCGTCCGAGGACCACTGCCGCAGCCAGCTCTGGTGCGGATGGCGGCCCCTGGCGACCAGGTCGGCCACCGTCAGCCCCTCGGGCGCGACTGGCGCCTGCGGCAGCAGGCCGAGTTTCCTCGCCACGTCCCTGGTCCTGAGCCGGGCGATGTCGTCACCGTCCAGCACGACCGTCCCCTTGGACGGTTTGAGCAGCCGGGACAGGGTCCGCAACAAGGTCGATTTTCCACAGCCGTTGGGGCCGATGATGGTGGTGATCACCCCGGGGGGTATCGCCACGTCGAGATCGTCGATGACGGTCCGGGCGCCGTATCCGACCGTGACGCCCCTGGCTGCCAGCCGTGAGGCCTGATCGGACTCGGACTCGACCCCGGTGACGGACTGAGTGACCACAAGGCCCCCTTACTTAGGCTCGCCTGACTTTGTATCAGCTATCTGCGGTTCGCCCGTGCCAGCAGATAGACGAGGAAGGGGCCGCCGATCGCCGCGGTGACCACGCCGACCGGGAGACTGACGGGCAGTGCCGTGCGGGCGACCAGGTCCGAGCCGGTCAGCAGCAGCGCACCGACCAGCGCGGAGGCCACCATGGGCGGCGTCGGGCACCGCGCCAGACGCATCGCCACCTGTGGGGCCACCAGCGCCACGAACGGCACCGGGCCCGCCGCGCTCACCGCCACGCCGGCCAGCAGCACCGCGCACAGCAGGAGGACCGCCCGCACGGCCGAGTAACGGACCCCCAGGCCAGCGGCGACGTCGTCACCGAGGTGCATCGGCTTGAACTGGAACGCGGCGCCCGCCACGACGACCAGGAGGACGAGCGTGCCCCAGACGGCCACCTGGACCTCGTCCCACGACCGGTCGTCCAGCGAGCCGACCAGCCACGCCTGGGCCTGGGCCACGTCCCTGATGTCGGCCGAGACCAGCAGCCAGGTCGTGAGGGCCTCCATCACGGCACTCACCGAGATGCCGATGAGGATGAGCCGGAGGCCGTCGATCCCGCGTCGCCAGGCGAGGAAGTACACCAGCAGGCCCGTGCCGAGACCGCCCATGAGCGCCGCCGCAGACAGGCCCACGGAGCTGACGATCGCCGCGGCCGTCCCGCCCGACACCGTCACCAGGAACACCGCGACCGCGCTGGCGCCGTTCGTGATGCCCAGGACGTCCGGACTGGCCAGCGGATTGCGGGCGATGGACTGCGTGAGCGCCCCGGACACCCCGAGCGCGATGCCCACGACGACCCCGGCAAGGGCGCGCGGCATCCGCAGATCCATGATCACGAACTCGTCGACCTGCTCACCCCGGCCGAAGATCGTGGCGATCACCTGGGGCAGCCCGATGGGGAAGTCCCCGACGCCGATGGACAGGCAGAACACCAGGAACGTCGCCGCCGCGAGCAGCAGCGAGACGCACACGATCCACGGCCGCCACACGAACGACACCTGGCCGAGCCGCACGCCCGGCGCCACCGACGGCTTCACGTCCGGCTTCACGTCTGTCCTGTTCATGCGTTCTTGAACTTTCCGCGCCACACCAGAGCCGCGAAGAACGGGGCGCCCAGCAGCGCGACGACGACGCCCGCATCCAGCTCGCTCGGCCGCACCACCAGGCGGCCCACGATGTCGCAGACCAACAGCACGATGGCGCCGAGCAGACCCGCGTACGGCACCAGCCAGCGGTAGTCGGGCCCGGTCAGATACCGGGCCACGTGGGCCACCATGAGCCCGAGGAACGCGATGGGCCCGCAGGCGGCCGTCGCGGCGCCCGCCAGCAGGGTGATGGCGGTGATGCCGATGGTCCGGCTCAGCGCGATGTTCACCCCGAGCCCGCGCGCCACGTCGTCACCCAGGTTGAGCAGGTTGAGGGCAGGCAGCGTGATCAGTGCCAGCACCAGTCCGGCCGCGATGAACCCGGTCACCGGCCAGATGACGCCGAATCCCACGCCGGCCACGGAGCCCGCGTTCCAGAACCGCAGCGCGTTCAGCGACTTCTGGTCCGACAGCGCGATCGCCGTGGTCATCGCCGCGAGGAACACCGTGACTCCCTGCCCGGCCAGGGCCAGCGTCAACGGGTTCCCGGCGCCGCGGCCGATGCTCGCAAGACCGAACACCACGACACCGGCGACCGCCGCCCCCAGGAACGCGAACCAGATGTACTGGAACGGGTCGGAGAGCCCGAACACGGCGATCACCGTCACCACGGCGAACGAGGCGCCGGAGTTCACGCCCAGCAGGCCGGTGTCGGCGATCGGGTTGCGCGTGTACCCCTGGATCAGCGCCCCGCCGACCCCGAGGGCGACGCCCGCCACGATCGCGAGCACCGTCCGGGGCACCCGCACGGTCTCCACGATGAGCCTGATCTCGGTGAGCCGCTGGTCGGACTCCGGTGCCGCGAACAGCCCGTGCCACACCTCGCCGGGGCTCAACGCGCGCGCCCCGACGGCCAACGACACCGCCCCCGCTGCCACGAGGATCAGCACCAGCGCGGCCAGGCCCACAACTCGCCGCCGACGGGCCTGAGTTGCGACCTTGGACGCGGGGCGCTCCACTGCGATCGTGCCCATGTCGACGTACGTTATCCCTTTGATCAACGAGAACGGCAACGCCCCGAAGGGGCGCGGGGAACTGCGCGACCAGCCACAGTCGACCCGCAGACGTAGTACGGCCTCACAGCGGAGCTAACGCGCAGCGCTGCCGGTTCCGTCGGCGACCGTCCGGGCCTCGTCGGAGGCGGACTTGCGGCCCCGGTCGAGCAGCGAGTCCAGGATCTCGCCGACCCTGATGGCGGTGTTGGACAGCAGGGACGAGGTGATGCCGTGCGTGTGCTCGGTGCCGCCCTGAAGGTAGATGCCGCAGTGCAGGGCGGACTCCGTCGCGATGCGGTAGTCGCGCTCGACGCGGACGCGGCCCTCATCGTCACGGAGACAGCGGTCGGCCACCTCGCCGAGCAGACCGACGGGGTCGGCGGGGCTGTAGCCGGTGGCGAACACCACGACATCGGCGTCCAGGAGGGTCTCCTCACCGGTGACGAGGGAGGTGACGGTGGCCCTGACCTTGTCCGGTGTCTCCGTGACACCGGTGAGCCGGGAGACGTTGAGGAAGCGCAGGCGCTCGGTGCCGAGGACCTTCTCCTGGTACATCTGCCGGTACAGGTCGTCGATCAGGTCGATGTCCACCACGGAGTAGTTGGTGTTGCCGTGGTAGTCCATCAGCCGGCGTTTGACGTCCTTGGGCGCGGCGAAGAACTCGTCGACGGCCTCGGGGTCGAAGATCCGGTTGGCGAAGGCGCTGTCGTCGGCGGGGCTGTAGCCGTAGCGGGAGAAGACCGCGCAGACCTCGGCCTCGGGGAAACGGCGGTGCAGGTAGGCGACGTTCTCGGCGGCGCTCTGCCCGGCGCCCACGACGACGAACCGGGAGGGCGAGGTGCCCTCCAACGCGTCGACTCGGCCCAGCAGTTCACAGTTGTGCCAGACGCGGTCGCTGCGCTCCACGCCTTTTGGCATCAGGGGGCGCAGGCCGGTGCCGAGGACGAGGTTGCGGGCCCGGTGGACCTCGAGGCCCTCCCCCGAACGGACCGTCACGTCCAGGTACTCCACGACGCCGTCGCGCACGACGGGCATGACGCCGACGACCTCGTGGCCGTAGGAGACCATGTCGTCGACCTGGCCGGCGGCCCACTCGAAGTAGTCGTGGAACTCCACCCGCAGCGGGAAGAGGTTCTTGTGGTTGATGAAGTCGATCAGCCGTCCCTTGCTCTTGAGGTAGCACAGGAAGCTGTACTCGCTGGCGGGGTTCCGCAGCGTCACCAGGTCCTTGAGGAAGGACACCTGCATGGTCGCGTCGTCGATGAGCATGCCTCGGTGCCAGCCGAAGTGCGGCTGCTGCTCGAAGAAGTGAGCGGAGACCGCTTCCTCCCCACCGGCGCGTGCGTTGTGCTCGCTGAGCGCGATCGCCATGGCCACGTTGGACGGCCCGAAGCCGATGCCTATGAGGTCGTGGATCAAAGGGGCGTCGCCAGGACGAGCCTGTGCCATGTCACTCCCATCGTCAGTCGGGCACGCCGAAGAGGCACCACCCAAAACTTAGGTAAGGCTAAGCTCATCCCGTGAGGCTGTCCATAGACAAAACGGACACGCGAGCGGGGGTGGATGTCCAACACGCGCGCCAAGCGGGCCCGTTGACCACTTAGGTAAGCCTTGCTTTACTGGCCACGGCCATTCCCTGCTTCGAGGAGGAACCCCATGCGGGTCGTCATGTTCGGTTACCAGACCTGGGGGCACCGCACCCTCCAAGCCCTCCTGGACTCCGAGCACGACGTGGTCCTGGTCGTGACGCACCCCAAGAGCGAGCACGCGTACGAGAAGATCTGGAGCGACTCGGTCGCCGACCTCGCCGAGGAGCACGGCGTACCGGTCGTGATCCGCAACCGCCCTGACGACGACGAGCTGTTCGAGCGCCTCAAGGAAGCCGACCCGGACATCATCGTGGCCAACAACTGGCGTACGTGGATTCCGCCGCGCATCTTCGACCTGCCGCGCCACGGCACACTGAACGTGCACGACTCGCTGCTGCCCAAGTACGCCGGCTTCTCCCCGCTGATCTGGGCACTGATCAACGGCGAGCCCGAAGTCGGCGTCACCGCGCACATGATGAACGACGAACTCGACGCCGGCGACATCGTGCGGCAGGAGGCGGTGGCGGTCGGGCCGACGGACACGGCGACCGACCTGTTCCACAAGACCGTCGACCTCATCGCCCCGGTCACCATCGGCGCGCTCGACCTCATCGCCTCCGGGCAGACGGAGTTCACCAAGCAGGACCGCTCCCAGGCCAGCTTCTTCCACAAGCGGTCCATCGAGGACAGCCGCATCGACTGGACCTGGCCGGCCGAGGACCTGGAGCGTCTGGTCCGCGCCCAGTCCGAGCCGTACCCCAGCGCGTTCACCTTCCACAAGGGCAAGCGACTGGAGGTCCTGGCCGCCGTCGTCTCCGAGGGACGGTACGGCGGCACGCCCGGACGCATCTTCTACCGCGAGGGCGAGGGCGTGGTGATCGTCGCCGGCGCCGACGCCCGCACCGGCCGCAACCACGGCCTGGCCATCACGCGCGTTCGGACCGAGGACGGCCGGGAGCTGCCCGCGACCGAGTACTTCACCGCCATGGGCGGCTACCTGACCAACCAGCCCTGACCAAGGGCCGACTGTGAAACTTCTGTGCAGCACGTGGGGCTTTAAGTTTCAAGATTCCCTTTGCCGGCGGCGGCTGCGACAGTTGAGTCCCATGGGGGCAGTACATGACGTCAAGTCGAACCACCGGGACGACAGTTGGCCTACCACGACAGCTACCACCGGACTGCCGGCGCATTCCTGAGCCCCGTCCTCGGCTGGGTCCTGGCGCTCACCGGGGCCGTGGTGCTCCCCCTGACCGCCGCGACCGCCGTCGGACCGGAATCCGAGCAGTGGCGTGACCAGAGTCCGGGCCTGTACACCGTGAGGATCGCGCAGGACACGACGCAGAAGCCGGACGCCTCGACGGTCTCCGTCCCGGCGCCCGCGCCTTCCCCCTTGCCGGCGCCCGACCCTCAGCAGGGCAACGACCCGCCGTAGGGGGGTCACGCCCGCCAGGCGTACCGTCGTTCGGGCCGGCCGGCGACGCCGTAGCGCAGGGACACATCCGCGCTGCCGGCACCGTGGAAGTACTCCAGGTAACGGCGGGCGCTCACCCGGGACACGCCGGTCAGCGCGGCGCACTCGGAGGCGGACAGGGTGCCGTCCGCCTCGCGCAGGGCCCGCTCGACGAGTTCGGCGGTCTCCACGCTCATGCCCTTGGGCAGCGCGGGGGCCGGTGCGGGGACGCCCGCTCCGGCCAGGACCCGGTCGATGTCGGCCTGGCCCCGCACCACCGCGGTGAGCAGCCGGCCCCGCTGGGCGGCGTAGCGCTCCAGCCGGGAGCGCAGGTCCTCGAAGTCGAAGGGTTTCAGGAGGTAGTCGACGACCCCCTGCCGGACGGCGCCGCGGACCGCGTCGGCCTCCTGCGCGGCGCTGATGACCATGACGTCGCAGTCGTGACCTGCGGCGCGCAGCCGGGGGATGACGTCGAGGCCGAAGAGGTCGGGGAGATACAGGTCGAGCAGGACGAGGTCGGGGCGCAGTTCGTCCACGGCCTCGATCGCCTGTCCGCCGGTGTGGGCGACGCCGACGACCCGGAACGGCTCGACGCGTTCGACGAACGCGCGGTGGACCCGGGCCACCATGAAGTCGTCGTCGACCACGAGGACGTCGATCGTGCCCGCATTGTCGTGCGTTCCGGTCATGTCGCGCGCTCCGGTCATGGGGCCGCTCCTTCCGCCACCGCTTCGGCGAGGTGGCTGACGGTCATGCGTGCGGTGAACACGGCCCCGTCGGGGGTGTTGGCCACCGAGATCTCTCCCCCGTGCCGTTCGCAGACCAGCTTGGTCAGGGCCAGTCCGATGCCGCGCTCGCCCTCCCGCGCGGCCTTGGTGGTGAAGCCGTGGGAGAACACCTCGCGGGCCAGTTCGGGAGCCACGCCCGGCCCCGAGTCGCGGACCACGATCTCCACGCTGGAGGCGTCCTGCCGCAGCGCCACCTCGACCCACCGTTCCCCGTCGGGCGCTGCGGCGTCGACGGCGTTGTCCACGAGGTTGCCCACCACGGTCGCCACGTCGGCGGCGTCCTGCGGGGCCAGCCGCTCCAGCGCGGTGTCGTCCGAGATGCGCAGGCTGACCTTCCGTTCAGCCGCCAGGGACGCCTTCGCCATCAGCAGCGCGGCCACCGCCGTGTCGCCGACGCGGCGGCTGAGGGTGACGTCCAGGGACTGGCGGTGCTGGTTCAACGCGCGGATGTAGCGCACGACTTCGTCCTGCTCGCCGATCTGGATCAGCCCGGAGATGGTGTGCAGCTGGTTGGCGAACTCGTGCGCCTGCGCCCGCAGCAGCTCCGAGGAGCTGCGGAAGGAGCCGATCTCCCGCTCCAGCCGGGCCAGTTCGGTGCGGTCGCGCAGGGTGGTGACCGACCCGAGGAGCCGGCCGTCCTTGGTGACGGTCATCCGGTTCATCACCAGGACCCGGCCGTGGCGGACGACGACCTCGTCCCGCTTGTCGGCGGCGGTGGTCCCGGCCAGCACGTCGCGCAGCCGTCCGTCGATGCCCAGGCCGTCCAGGCTCTGGCCGACGCAGTCCTCGGGCAGGTCGAGCAGGCGGCGGCCCATGTCGTTGACGAGGGTGAGCCGGTGCTGCGGGTCCAGGGCGATCACGCCCTCGGCGATGCCGTACAGCATCGCCTCCCGGTGCTCGGCGAGTCCCGCGATCTCACCCGGCTCCAGCCCGAGGGTCTGCCGCTTCACCCGCCGCGCGAGCAGCCAGGAGCCGGCCACGCCGAGCCCGCTGGCGACGCCCAGATAGGCGAGCAGGTACGAGGAGGCGCCGCTGAGCCGCTGCCAGACGGTCGGATCGGCCTCGCCGATCATCACCGTGCCGAGGATCCTGCCGAGGTTCTCCTCCGTCGCCCCGAGGACGGGGACCTGGGCGGCCAGCTCGCGGTTGCCGTCCAGCGTCAGCTGCCCCGACCAGCCCCGCGCCCGGTGACTGCCCTGCCCCAGGGGCAGCCGCTCGCCGACCACCGTGGGATTCGTGGAGCTGACGATCCGGCCGGAGGCGTCGGCCACCGTCACCGAGGTCACTCCGGAGTGCGCCTGCGTGGCGTGCACCAGCGGGGCGAGCGTCTCTCCGGGCACGGGACGCACCAGCTGGCTGCGCACCAGGGGGTTGGCGGCCAGCTGTTCGGCCAGCGCGCTCACCCGGCGTCCCTCGACGCGGTTGAAGGTGGCCTGCGACTGGGCGAGCGAGACCGCGGCGACCGCCAGCAGCACCACCACGACGATGGCGAGCTGGAGCACCAGCATCTCGCCCGCGAGCGAATGGCGACGAAAGGTGGCGACCACAATGAACTCAATCTTCAATGCCGACACAGGTGGGGCGGCTCGTGTGCCGAGTCGCACAATCATGACGCCGACCCGGGAAAACCGGAAGTGAGGTGTCATGAGAGGCCCCGCACGCGCCTTGATCGGTGCCTTGTCCGCCCTGGCCCTGCTGGCGGCCTGCGCGTGCGGTGGGTGGCCCGGCGACGGGCCCGCGCGGGACCTGCGGCTCATGGTGCCCAACACCCCTGGCGGCGGCTACGACACCACGGCCCGTACCGCGGCCCGGGTGATGGAGGAGGCCGGGATCGCCTCGGACGTGCAGGTGTTCAATCTGCCCGGCGCCGGGGGCACGGTGGGCCTGCAGCGCCTCGCCGACGAGAGGGGCAACGGCGATCTCGCCCTCCAGATGGGCCTTGGAGTCGTGGGCGCCGCGCACGTGGCGGGGTCGAGGGTGACCGTCACCGAGACCACCCCGATCGCACGCCTCGCCGAAGAGGCCGGCGCGATCGTCGTCCGGCGGGACTCGCCGTACCGGACGATCGGCGCGCTGGTGGCCGCCTGGCGCAAGGATCCCGTAAGCCTCGGGGTGGGCGGCGGTTCCTCCGTCGGCGGTCCCGACCATCTGCTGCCGATGCGGCTGGCGCAGACGGTCGGCATCGACCCGCGGAAGGTCGCGTACGTGCCGTACGACGGTGGGGGCGGTGAGCTGCTGCCCGCGCTGCTCGACGGCAGGGTCGACGTCGCCACGAGCGGGTTCGGCGAGTTCCTCGACCAGATCCGCGCCGGCCGGCTGCGGGTCCTGGCCGTCACCGGCGAGCGGCCGGTCGGTGTCCTGCCGGGTGTCCCGACCCTGAAGTCCTCGGGGATCGACCTGGTCTTCGACAACTGGCGGGGCATCGTGGCTCCGCCCGGCATCAGCGACACCGACCGGCGGCGCTGGGTCGAGGCGCTGACCGAGCTGCACGACTCCCGCCAGTGGCGGGCCGAGCTGCGCCGGCACGGCTGGACAGACGTGTTCGCCACCGGCCGTGCCTTCGAGTCGTACCTGGCCAGGCAGGACGAGCAGGTCGCCGGTCTCGTCCGCCGGCTCGGACCGCGGTGACGTCAGGAGGCGTTCGCGCCGGGGCCGGTGCCCCGCAGCTCCCGGACGGTGCCGCCGAGCTTCGCGCGGAGCGGTTCGAGCATCTCCGGCTTGGCGCTGACGACCCAGCGCATGCCGACGAGGTACTTGCCCCCGTACACACCGGCCGACTCCAGCCAGGTCTCCTTGAGCTTCTCCTCGGGGAAGGTGGTGATGAGGTAGTCACCCTTCTTCGTGTGGCACACGCCCTCGCGCAGCTCGTCCGCCTCGGTACGGATCTTCACCTTGCAGCCCGTCAGGCCGGCGATCACCTCCACCTTCGCCGGCGCGACGACGCCGGCGGCGGCGGGAGCGGCGGACACGCTCGGCGCCGCCGTCCTGCCGCCGGCGGCCGGCTTGTCGTCGTCACCGCCGCCGCAGGCGGCGACCAGGGGAACGTCGCCTCTCCGGGTGCGAGCCGTCCAGCCCTCGCGGGCAGGCAGGAGTACTCGTCAGGGGTACGGATGCGCGCCCGGAGGCGTTCACACAGGTCGGGCGTGTTACGCGGCCGCCCCGTCCACGACCGCGCTCTCCGTCCCGCCGAACTGGGTCCGGTACAGCTCCGCGTACCGCTCCCCCGCCGCCAGGAGTTCCTCGTGCGTGCCGCGTTCTACGATCCGGCCGGCCTCGACGACCAGGATCTGGTCGGCTGTCCGGACCGTGGAGAGCCGGTGGGCGATGACGACCGCCGTCCTGCCTTCGAGGGCTTCGGCGAGTGCGTCCTGGACGGCGGCCTCGGAGGTGTTGTCGAGGTGGGCGGTGGCCTCGTCGAGGATGACGACGCGCTGCCGGGCCAGCAGCAGCCGGGCGATGGTCATGCGCTGGCGTTCCCCGCCGGACAGGCGGTAGCCGCGTTCGCCGACCACGGTGTCGAGGCCGTCGGGCAGCGACCGGACGAGGTCGTCGAGTCGGGCGCGGCGCAGGGCGTCCCACAGGTCGCTCTCCGTGGCCGTGGGGCGGGCCAGGAGGAGGTTGGCGCGGACGGTGTCGTGGAAGAGGTGCCCGTCCTGGGTGACCATGCCGAGGGTCTCCCGCAGGGACCGCGCGCTCAGGTCGCGGACGTCTACGCCGCCGACGCGTACGGCGCCGCCGTCGACGTCGTACAGGCGCGGCAGCAGCCCCGCGACGGTCGACTTGCCCGCGCCGGAGGAACCGACGAGCGCCACGGTCTGCCCCGGCTCGGCACGGAAGGAGATGCCGTGCAGGACCTCGTCACCGCCCCGCTTGTCGAGCGTGGCGACCTCCTCCAGGGAGGCCAGGGAGACCTTGTCGGCGGCAGGGTAGCCGAAGCGGACGTCGTCGAACTCGACCGCGACGGGCCCGTCGGGCACCCGGCGCGCGTCCGGCTTCTCCTCGATGAGCGGCTTCAGGTCGAGCACCTCGAAGACCCGCTCGAAGCTGACCAGGGCGCTCATCACCTCGACCCGTGCCCCGGCGAGCGCGGTCAGCGGCGCGTACAGCCGGGTCAGGAGCAGCGCCAGCGACACGACCGCGCCGGGCTCCAGCGTGCCGCGCAGGGCGAGGGCGCCGCCGAGGCCGTAGACCAGGGCCAGGGCGAGGGCGGAGACCAGGGTGAGGGCGGTGATGAACGCGGCCTGGGCGGTCGCCGTCCGGACGCCGATGTCCGCGACCCGGCGGGCGCGTTCGGCGAACTCCGCCGACTCCTCCCCGGGGCGCCCGAAGAGCTTGACAAGGGTGGCGCCGGGTGCGGAGAAGCGCTCGGTCATGCGGGTGCCCATCGCCGCGTTCAGCGTCGCGGCCTCCCGCTGCATGTGCGCCATACGGCGGCCCATGCGCCGGGCCGGGATCACGAACACCGGCAGCAGCACCAGCGCGAGCAGGGTGATCTGCCAGGACAGCGTGAGCATCACGGCAAGTGTGAGCAGCAGCGTGACGAGGTTGCTGACCACTCCGGACAGGGTGTTGCTGAACGCGCGCTGGGCGCCGATGACGTCGTTGTTGAGTCGGGAGACGAGGGCGCCCGTACGAGTGCGTGTGAAGAACGCGACCGGCATGCGCTGCACATGATCGAAGACGGCGGTCCGCAGATCGAGGATGAGGTGCTCGCCGAGCGTCGCCGACAGTCTCCGGCCGAGGATGCCGAGTGCCGCCTCCGCCACCGCGATCAGCGCGATGAGCAGGGACAGGCGTACGACGGTGCCCTCGGTGCCGCCCGAGACGATCGCGTCGACGACGCTCCCGGCCAGGACGGGGGTAGCCACGGCCAGCAGGGCGGTCCCCACGCCGAGCAGGACGAACAGGGCGATGCGGCGCCGGTGCGGGCGGGCGAACGCGCCGATGCGGCGCAGGGTGGCGAGGGCGAGGGGGCGGCGCTCCTCCTGGGCGTTCATGACGCTGTGCAGTTGTGTCCACGCTGTGGTCTCCATACTCATGGAAGGGACCGTAGAACCTCAAGCAATCTTGAGGTCAAGGCGCTCGCGCATCGCCCCGACATCCCGCACAATCGGCCCGAACCCCCTCTCCCCGTCCCCCCGCAAAGGCCCTGATGACGCTCTCCCCCCAGCCGCTCCCCGCGCGTAAGACGCCGTCCGCACGTCCGCAACCCGCCGTTGGCGGGGCGTGGGAAGCCTCAGCGGACGTGACAGCGGTACAACTCCCCGAACTGCGACCGGGACGACTCCCCCGTCGCGTCCCGGTCCGCCGCCTGCGTCAGATCCTGTGTCTGCTTCCGCTCCTGATGGTCACCGTGGTCGCGGTGCAGCACCGGTCGGTGCTGGCCGAGGGCTTCGTGCATCTGGGCAACGCCGAGTGGCCATGGCTGCTGGCCGCGGTGGGCGCGACCTGTCTGACCTGGGTCGCCGCCGCCTGCACCCGGCAGGGCGCGGTCGTCGAGCGGCTGCCCCGACGGCGGCTGCTCGCCACGCAGTTCGCGGCGGGCGCGGCCAACCACCTGCTGCCGACGGGGCTGGGCGCGAGCGCGGTCAACCTGCGGTTCATGACGGTGTGCGGGCTGCCGCTCGCCCGCTCCTCGGCTGCCCTCGCGCTGTATCTGCTGGCGGAGAGCATCGGCCGGGTGGTCCTGCTGGGTGCCCTGCTCGTCGCGTTCCCCGACGCGCTGCGGCTCGGCACGCTGGTTCCTCAGGCGGCGTTCGGCCCGCTGCTGGCCGGTGCCGGTGTGGTGCTCGTCATCGCGGTGGCCGTACTGACCCTGGTCCGGCGGGTGCGCTCGGCCGTGCTGTCCTTCCTGCGGACGGCGCTCGGCGAGGCGCGCTCGGTGCACACCCGCCCGGCCCGGGCCCTGGCCCTGTGGGGCGGGGCCTTCGCCTTCCCCGCGTTGCAGGCGTCCGTGCTGGTGCTGGTGGGCAGGGCGGTGGGGCTGGACGTGCCGCCCGCGCACATGGCGGTGGCCTACCTGGCGGCGACGGTCGCCGTCGCGCTGGTGCCCACCCCGGGCGGGATCGGCTCGGTGGAGGCGGCGCTGGTCGTGGCACTGGTGGCGGCGGGCGGCCCGGCCGCGGTGGCCACTGCCGTGGTGCTGGCCTTCCGGGTCATCACGGTCTGGCTGCCGCTGCTGCCCGGCGCGCTGACACTGGGCGCGCTGGTACGGCTGAAGGTGATCTGACCGCCCGACAGGCCCTTCAGCGCCCTGGCGGAACTCCCCCGGCTTGGCCCGTTCCCCGGTACGAAACCCCCTGCGGGATGCGGCAGGATGAACGATTGCGCCGACCGCAGGTCAGGGTGGTCGCGCGCGATCGAGCATCCCGTAGGACGAACAGGTGACGACGTGACGAAACTTCACATCCGGCCGCCGGCGACGGCGTTCGCCGCAGTTCCGCTTCCCGGAGGTGACAGGTGAACCGGGCGCTCACCGCGGACGATCTGGTCTTCGCCGGCATCGCCCTGGCGTCGGGCCTGCTGGCGGCCTTCGCGCTGCGCATGCTGCTGCGCTGGCTGGGCGGGCACGCCGACCGCACCCGCTGGAGCGGGGACGACGTCATCGTGCACGCGCTGCGGGCGGTGCTGCCGTGGGCCGCGGTGGTGGGCGGAGCGGCGGGCGCGGCGGCGGCGCTGCCGCTGACGAGGACGGTGCAGCACCACACCAACCAGGTGCTGACGGTGCTGCTCATCTTCGTGGCGACGGTGTCGGCGGCGCGGGTGGTGGCCGGCCTGGTGCGCACGGTCACCCAGTCCCGTTCCGGTGTCGCCGGCTCGGCCACGATCTTCGTCAACATCACCCGGATCCTGGTCCTGGCGATCGGCTTCCTGGTGGTGCTCCAGACGCTCGGGATCTCCATAGCCCCGATGCTCACCGCGCTGGGCGTCGGCGGTCTGGCGGTCGCGCTGGCGCTTCAGGACACCCTCGCCAACCTCTTCGCGGGCATCCACATCCTCGCCTCCAAGACCGTCCAGCCCGGCGACTACATCCGCCTCAGCAGCGGCGAGGAGGGCTACGTCGAGGACATCAACTGGCGGCAGACGACGATCCGCAACCTGTCCAACAACCTCGTCGTGATCCCCAACGGCCAGCTCGCCATGGCCAACATGACCAACTTCATGCGGCCGGAGGAGCAGCTGACCATCCTGGTCCAGGTCGGGGTGGCCTACGACAGCGACCTGGAGCACGTGGAGCGGGTGACCAACGAGGTCATCGCCGAGACGATGACCGAGGTCGAGGGCGCCGTGCCGGACCACGAGCCGATCATCCGCTTCCACACCTTCGGCGACTCCCGCATCGGCTTCACGGTCATCCTGGGCGTCGGCGAGTTCAGCGACCAGTACCGGATCAAGCACGAGTTCATCAAGCGGCTGCACAAGCGCTACCGCGCGGAGGGCATCCGCATCCCCGCCCCGGCCCGGACGGTGGCGCTCCAGCAGGGCGGGGTCGTCATCCCCCAGCAGCGGACCGGCGAGATCGAGCCGGGCGACATGACCTCCGCCCGGCTCGACTGAGGCCGGCTCTCGTGGGCAGTGCCCGTCCCACCGGCTGTACGGCGTCCTCCTCCCGTACAGCCGCGGGTGCGCGTAGCCGCCGACCGTGATCTGCACCACCTCGGTGGCGATCGGAGAGCGGCGAGCGGGAGCGGTACGTGTCCGCGGTCCGGTCGCCGGTCAAGCCGCTCGGTGCGGCCGAGCCGCCGCCCGCGAGTCCCCGCGGTTCGCCAGGGCGCGTGGCGCGGGCTTTCGCGGGGAGCGTACGCGCCGAGGTGATCCGCAGCTTCTCGGCCACCTGCTCTCGGGGCCCCGGGGACGCGTCCGGTCTTCCGGAGCCCCGCGGCGCGGCCGGTCAGAGCCGCGACCGTGCCGGTGAGCGCGGCCTCCCGGGCCGTCACTTGGCTGCGACATCCCATCGTCCGCTTTCGCTCGGGCGGCTCCCGGGTCCCGGTCACCGAAACTGGGCGCGGACCCCTGTCGAGACGAGGTCGATCACGAGATATCTTGATGTCGAGCAATGTTGCAGACGTGGAGCGGAGCACCCGGTGACTGACTCGACCATCATCTATACGCACACTGACGAGGCCCCGGCCCTGGCAACGTATTCCTTCCTGCCGGTGGTCCGGGCGTACGCCTCGCAGGCGGGTGTCGCCGTCGAGACCCGCGACATCTCGCTGGCCGGGCGCATCGTCGCCCTGTTCCCGGAGTACCTGACCGAGGACCAGCGCATCCCGGACGCGCTCGCTGAGCTCGGCGAGCTCGCCAAGACGCCCGCCGCCAACATCATCAAGCTGCCGAACATCTCGGCGTCGATCCCCCAGCTCAAGGCCGCGATCGCCGAGCTCCAGGGCCAGGGCTACGCGCTGCCGGACTACCCGGACGACCCGAAGACCGACGAGGAGCGCGAGATCCGCGCCCGCTACGACAAGGTCAAGGGCTCCGCCGTGAACCCGGTCCTGCGTGAGGGCAACTCGGACCGCCGCGCCCCCGCGTCGGTCAAGAACTACGCCAAGTCCCACCCGCACCGCATGGGCGCCTGGTCCGCCGAGTCCAAGACGGACGTGGCGACCATGGGCCAGAACGACTTCCGCTCCACCGAGAAGTCCGTGGTGATCGCCGAGGACGGCGCGCTGCGCATCGAGCTCGTCGGCGACGACGGCACCACCACCGTGCTGCGTGAGTCCGTACCCGTCCGCAAGGGCGAGGTCGTCGACGCCTCCGTGATGCGGGTCGCCGCGCTGCGCGAGTTCCTGACCGCGCAGGTCGCCAAGGCCAAGGCCGAGGGCGTGCTGTTCTCGGTGCACCTGAAGGCGACGATGATGAAGGTCTCCGACCCGATCGTCTTCGGCCACGTGCTGCGCGCCTTCTTCCCGAAGACGTTCGCGAAGTACGGCGACAAGCTCGCCGCGGCCGGCCTGACCCCGAACGACGGTCTGGGCGGCATCTACAAGGGCCTGGACGCCCTGCCCGAGGGCGCCGAGATCAAGGCCTCCTTCGACGCCGAGCTCACCGAGGGCCCGGAGCTGGCGATGGTCGACTCCGACAAGGGCATCACCAACCTGCACGTGCCCTCCGACGTCATCATCGACGCCTCGATGCCGGCCATGATCCGCAGCTCCGGCCACATGTGGGGCCCGGACGGGCAGGAGCACGACGCCCTGGCGGTCATCCCGGACTCCTCCTACGCGGGCGTCTACCAGGCCGTGATCGAGGACTGCAAGGCCAACGGCGCCTTCGACCCGTCCACCATGGGCACGGTGCCGAACGTCGGCCTCATGGCGCAGAAGGCCGAGGAGTACGGCAGCCACGACAAGACCTTCGAGATCCCCACCACGGGCACGGTCCGCCTGGTCGACGAAAACAGCACCGCGCTCATCGAGCAGACCGTCTCGGCCGGTGACATCTTCCGCGCCTGCCAGACCAAGGACGCGCCGATCAAGGACTGGGTGAAGCTGGCCGTCACCCGCGCCCGCGCCACGGGCGACCCGGCGGTGTTCTGGCTGGACGAGACCCGCGCGCACGACGCCAACCTGATCGCCAAGGTCGAGCAGTACCTGCCGGAGCACGACACCGAGGGCCTGGACATCCGGATCCTGAACCCGGTCGAGGCCACGAAGCTGTCGGTGGAGCGCATCCGCCGCGGCGAGAACACCATCTCCGTCACCGGCAACGTGCTGCGCGACTACCTGACCGACCTGTTCCCGATCCTGGAGCTGGGCACCAGCGCCAAGATGCTGTCGGTCGTCCCGCTGATGGCGGGCGGCGGCCTCTTCGAGACGGGTGCGGGCGGCTCGGCGCCGAAGCACGTGCAGCAGCTGGTCAAGGAGAACTACCTGCGCTGGGACTCCCTGGGTGAGTTCTTCGCCCTGGTGCCGTCCCTCGAGCAGTTCGCCAAGGTGACGGGCAACGCCCGCGCCCAGGTCCTGGCCGACACCCTCGACCGCGCCACGGCGACCTTCCTCAACGAGGACAAGTCCCCGACCCGGCGCGTCGGCGGCATCGACAACCGCGGCAGCCACTTCTACCTGTCCCTGTACTGGGCGCAGGAGCTGGCCCGGCAGACCGACGACGCGGACCTGGCGAAGGCCTTCGGACCGATCGCCGAGACGCTGGCCGCCAACGAGCAGAAGATCGTCGACGAGCTGAACGCCGTCCAGGGCAAGCCGGCCGACATCGGCGGCTACTACCAGCCCGACCCGGCGAAGGCCGCCGAGGTCATGCGCCCGTCCGCCACGTGGAACGAGGCGCTGGCGTCCCTGAGCTGATGCCCGGGGCCCTTCGGTCCCTCCGCTCCGCCCCGGCCGGCGCACCGCCCGGCCGGGGCGGAGTTATGTTCGAAGAGGCGGGGCTTTCGAGCGAAGCCCCCTGACACCGTCCCTGACAACGCCCGTGGAGCCGCCGCGTGACCGACGACCCCCGGTCCTTCGACGTCCTGCCCGGCGCCGGGCACTCCCCCGTGATCCTGCATGTCCCGCACTCGGCGCGGGAGATACCGCCGTCCGTACGGGCGGACATCGTGCTGGGCGACGACGAGCTCGCGCGGGAGCTGGACCACATCACCGACGCGCACACGGCGGAGATCGCCGAGGCGGCGGCCGGGGCGGCCGGCGTCGTCCCGTGGCGGTTCGTCAACCGGCTGTCGCGGCTGGTCGTCGACCCGGAGCGCTTCCCCGACGAACGGGAGGAGATGCGGGCCGTCGGGATGGGCGCGGTCTACACCCGGACCACGCACGGCGCCGTGCTGCGGTCCGGGGACGTCGAAGCCGGGCCGCTCGTCCAGCGGTACTTCCTGCCGTACGCGCGGGCGATGACGCAGGCCGTGGCGGACCGGCTGGCGGCCACCGGGCGGGCCGTGATCATCGACGTGCACTCCTACCCCCGCGCCCGGCTGCCGTACGAGCTGCACGGGGAGGGGGCCCGGCCGCCGGTGTGTCTCGGAACCGACTCCTTCCACACCTCTCCCGGGCTGCTGGACGCCGCGCGGCAGGCCTTCGGGGAGACGGAGCTCGACAGCCCGTTCAGCGGGGCGTACGTGCCGCTGGAGTTCTACGGGACCGACCCGCGGGTCGAGGCGCTCATGGTGGAGATCCGCCGGGACACCTACATGACCGAGCCGGGCGGCCTTGCCGGCCCCGGCCTCGAGCGGCTCGCCGCCGCGCTGGCCCGCCTGGTCGACGCCGTGTCCGGCTGACCGTCACCGGCTGGAGCACTCCCGCGCGACAAGCGGCGGGGGCGCGGTGAAGGGGGCAGTGACGGAGGAGACCACCACGGTTCGGCCCGGTCCTCGCGGGGCAGATGTGCGAGGGGCCGCTGACCCGGATCCGGCTGCCGCACGGCTTGGGATAGGCGTGGCCGGCCACCCGCCACGACGACGTGAAGCCGATCACCGACGATCCGCGGTTCACCAGCGCGGAGGTGACTGGGCGTCAAGTGACGCGTATGGCTCGCACTTCAGCCGCGGCGCCGCCGGCGACATCAGCGAGACGGAGGCGGTCGGCCTCGCCGAGCCGCTCCAGATCGGCGGCGAGGCCGTCACCCACACCTGCGGCCAGAAGCCCTACCTGCTGCTCACCCGGCCCGAGTTGCGGCAGGCGTGGCACGAGGGAGGACGTCGACCTGCACGGGCACCGCATCCACGCGGGCGACCCGGTCTACGTCTCGTACCTCGCCGCCAACCGCGACCCGGACGTCTTCCCCTAGGGCCTGTCGTTTGGATCACGCCGCAGACGCGACCGAGCAGAACAGTCGCTTCCCTGCGACCTGATCCAAACGACAGACCCTAGCCGGACACCAGGTGGCCTGGCGGCGGAAGACGATGATCCGGGGACCGAGGACGCTGCCCTGCGCCTGGTGACTCCTGGGGTCTACGCCCGCAGCCACTCCGTCACCACCACGTCCCCGCCGGTTCGCAGCCGCAGGGCGAACGGGCCCGACGGCGGTGCGTCGGCGGTGAAGCGGCCCAGGTCGTCGGCCGTGAGCGAGGAGCCGGGGCCTGGTCCGGCCAGGACCTCGATCCGGGCCGGCTGCGGCGGCAGCACCTGGCCCATCAGCCCGTGTGCGGTGACCTCGACGTCGACGGTCACCTCGCCCGCCCGGAAGGTCAGCATCCGGGGCACCTCGCCGGCTCCCCGGACCGGGAGGGCGTCGACCAGCGAGTCGAAGGTGAGCTCCGCGACGCGGGCGTCCAGGTCGTGCAACGCGTAGGCGTCGACGGCGATCTGCTGGAGCTCCGCCGGCACGGGGTCCAGGACGGCGGCGGCCTGACGGAGTTCCTCCTCCAGCAGCCCGGCGTCGAACTCCTGGTCGTCCCAGGCGTCCTCGTCTAACACGTCGTCGTTCATGTCGCTCATATCGCCCCCCGCGCCTCGAGCCGGGCCCGCAGCCGGCGCAGGCAGCGCTGCCGCAGCGGCCCGATACTGCCCACCGCGATTCCGAGCGCGGCGGACACCTCCTGGTAGCTGGGCGGCGGCGTGGCCATCAGCACCCGCAGCAACTGCCTGCAGCGCTCGCCCAGTTCCTCGAACTCCTGCCACAACCGCCGTACCCGTTCGCTCTGGGCGGCGGCCTCCTCGGAGTCGAGCAGCGACTGTTCCGGCGTGCCGTCCTCGCTGACCCGGTCCAGGAGCTGTGGATCGTCCGTCAGGGTCAGTCGTTGCGAGCTCCGGATGACCTTCAGGCACTCGTGGCGCGCTGTGCTCGCCAGCCAGGCGCCCGCCTTGCCGGGTTCCCGGATCCGCCCGAGGTGCTGGGCGAAGCGGAACCAGGCGGTCTGGTAGACCTCGTGGGCGTCCGCGTCGGACAGCCGGTGGGCCCGCACCACGGACCACACCAGGGGGCTCAGCCCTTCCACGAGCGCCTTCCAGGCCGCCGCGTCGCCGTCGGCGGCGGCCTGGACGAGCGCGCCGGCATCAGTACGGTCCACGGCAGCCCCACCCCTCGAGTACGGCACGTCATCGTACGCCGTGGAGGGGGCGGTTCCGGCCCTCACAGCCCGGGGGCGTGACGGACGACCGGGACGGGGCGCCAGGTGGGCGGGCGCAGCGCGGGTACGTGCGCCCCGCGCACTTCCGCGAACCCGGTGCCGGCGGCGAACAGTTGCCGCCGGGCCGCACGCGGGTCGGTCTCCTTGTGCGCCGTCATGTGGGCGGCGACCAGGCCCGCGGTCACGGGAGTGGCGAAGGAAGTGCCGCTCCACTGCGCGTACCCCTCGAACATCACCTGGTCCGGCTTGGCGGGGGCGTTCTCGTCGCTCAGCACGCCGGTGTGGCGGGGGTGCCGGCAGGTGCAGCCGTAATCGAAGCCGTAGCGGCAGGCGTCGTACGTGGAGTGCTGGTAGACGTACGGGACGGGCGTCTCGAAGCCGGTGAGGGCGCTGATGAGGCGTTCGCCGGGGGCGTAGACCTTCACCCAGGGGCCGTGGTTGGTGAAGCAGGCGCCGAACTCGCCGTCGCTGCGCAGCGCGCCGACCGACAGCACGGAGTCCTCCCAGCCGGGCAGGTCGGCGTAGGCGGCGGGCCAGAAGGGGGTGGCGCTGGCGTTGTTGCCGGCGGCGGCGACCAGCAGGGTGCGCTGCTCGCGCAGTTCCCGCATGAAGTTCTCCACGCCGAGCAGGCCGTCGGTGCGGCCGTTGGAGGTGCCGGCGGAGAGGCTGAGGACGTCGGGCCAGCCGCCGGCGTCGACGGCCTCGAAGAGCTTCTCGCCGAACTCCGACTCCAGGACGGCGCCCGCGTCGTTGAGGCTGCCGCGCACGGTGATGTCGGTGTTGGGTGCGACGGCGGCGACGAGCCCGGCGATGAACGTGCCGTGCCCGACGTACTGCTGGAGGATCCCCTGCTCGTCGCACTCCTGGACCTGGGCGTCGCCGTCGGTGTGGGCGAGGAGCGTGCAGGAGCGGTAGTCGTGCGTGAGGCCGGTGTCGACGACGAGGACGCCGACGGCGGTGTCCGGGTCGTACGCCGTGTCCGCGGCCGCCGGGTTGGGCGGCTCGCTCGCCGGGGCGGGTACGGGTTCGTCGCCGGGGCAGGCGTTGACTGCGATGTGCACCACGTGGTTGCGGGCGACCATCCGGTGCCCGGCCCGGGCCTCGCGCTCGCGCACGGCCCGCAGTGCCTGCGCGACGGCCCGGTCCGCTCCCCGGCTCCCCTCGCCGGGGTCGCCGACCCGGATCCGGGTGACGCCGCTTCGGTTGGTCTGCGGGCCCGCCCGGCGGACCTGGTCCTGGTCGAGGTCGAGTGCCGCCGTGAAGTGCGCCCGTACGGTGTCCTCGACGATCCGGGCCTCCTCGCCGTCGCGGACGAGGACGACGCCCTTCTCGTACATGAACTCGGCCGAGTCGTCCGGTCCCATCGCGAGGGGGACGTCCGGCATCGCGCGCTGGATCTGGTCGAACTGCTCGTGGAATCGCTGAGGTGCCATGCGGGTCCTCCCACTGGGCGACGGCATCGGTCGGTGCGGCAAACGGTCGTCGGTACTCGTCGACAAGAGCCGTCTGGCGGTCTTTTGATACAGCGCCAACGCTGTGTGGTGCGGTTGCGGGGCCACTACCATCCGAGGCGTGACAGCGGGAAGCGACTCGGTGCAGGAACTGCTGCCGATGGTGTTCGCCGACCCGGGCGAGGCTCTCGCGAGGGCCCGGGCGCTGCTCGACGCCGACCCGTCCCCGCTGCACGCGTCCGTCGCCCACCAGGTGATCGGCATCTGGCAGCGGGACTTCGGTGATCTGCGGCTCGCGCTGGACCATCTGCGGCGGGCCCGTGAGTTCGCGGCGCGGGCGGATTCGGCCGACCGGGAGGCGGACGTGCTGGCCACCCTGGGCGTGGCGCTGGTGCACGCGGGCCGCACCCGGGAGGGCCTGGCGGCGTTCGAGCGGGGGGTCGCGCGAGGCGGCGGGCACACGCGGGCGCGGGTGCTGTACCGACGGGCGTACGTGTGGTGGGTGCTCGGTCACCATCGCCAGGCGCTGGAGGACGTACGCCGGGCGATTCCCGTGCTGCGCCAGGCGGAGGACGTGATCTGGACGGCGCGGGCGCTGACCCTGCGGGCGACCGTGCATCTGGCGCTGGGGGCGGTGGAGCGGGCCGAGGCGGACTTCACGGCGGCCGAGGCGCTGTGGGACACCACGGGCCAGGAGCACGACAAGGCCGACGCGGTGGAGAGCCGGGGGCTCGCCGCGTTCCGGTCCGGTGACGTGCCGGCGGCGCTGCGGCTGCTCGACGAGGCGGAGGAGCGGTACGCCCGGCTGGGCACGCCGACGTTCATGCTGAACATCCGGCGCTGTGAGGTGCTGATGGCGGCCGGGCTGGCTCCCGAGGCGCTGGCCGAGGCGGACGCGGCGATCGCGAGGCTGGACGGGATCGGCGGGCAGTCCACGCGCAAGGCGGAGCTGCTGCTGGCCGCCGCGCGGGCCGCACGGCTGGCCGGGGACCCGCACACGGCGATCGCCCGTGCCGCCCTCGCGGTACGGCTGTTCGCCGGGCAGCGGCGCACCTGGTGGGAGACGCACGCCCGGCTGGTGCTGATCGAGGCGCGGCACGCGGCCGGGCGCGGCTCGGGGCGGCTGGTCGCCGACGCCGCCGCGGTGGCCGAGAAGCTGGCCGCCTTCGGCGCGCCGGCCGCGCCGGAGGCGTCGCTGCTCGCGGGCCGCATCGCGCTGGGCCTGGGCTGGACGGCGGACGCGGAACGGCATCTGGCCGTCGCCGCCCGCAGCAGGCGGAACGGCCCGCCGCTGGCGCGGATGACGGGCTGGGCGGCGCAGGCGCTGCGGGCACGAGCGGCGGGGTCGACCCGGGGCGTCCTTGAGGCGTGCCGGCGCGGCCTGGACGTGCTCGACGACCACCGGATGACGCTGGGCGCCTCGGAGCTGCGGGCGCGTGCCACCGAGCAGGGCGCGGAGCTGGCGGCGTTGGCGCAACGGGCCAGCCTCGTGTCCGGCGGGCCCCGGCGGCTGCTGGTGTGGAGCGAGCGCTGGCGGGCCACCGTGCTGTCCACCCCGCCGACCCGGCCGCCCGCCGACCCGGAACTGCTCAGCGGCATGACCGCCTTCCGCGAGATCGCCTCCCGCGCGGAGGCCGCCCGGATGGAGGGCCGGCCGGTTCCGGCCCTGGAGCGTGAACAGCGGCGCCTGGAGCGGCAGATCCGCTCCCGGACCCTGCACATGCGCGGCGAGGCCCCCGGGGACGGCGACCGTTTCGACGTCGGCCGGCTGCTGGAGCGGCTGGGCGACGGGGTACGGCTGGTGGAACTCGCCGTGCTCGACGGACGGGTGCAGGTGCTGCTGTGCGGGCAGGGGCGGGTGCGCAGGTTCGAGGCCGGGCTGCTGGCCGACGCGGAGACCGAGGCCGAGCACGTACAGGCGGGGCTGCGGCGGCTGGCACACCCCGGGGCAGAGGCGCGGCTTGCGGTGGTGGAGGCCGCGGGGCGGCGGCTGGAGGAGCTGCTGCTCGGACCGGCCGCGGCGCACCTGGGCGGCGGTCCGGTGGTGATCGTGCCGCCCGGGCGGCTGCACCGGGTGCCGTGGGCGCTGCTGCCGTCGCTGCGGGAACGGGTGCTCAGTGTGTCGCCCTCGGCGGGCAGTTGGCTGCGGGCCCGGGAGACCGCGCCGCCGCCGGACGGCCGCCAGGTGCTGGTACGCGGCCCGGGCCTGGCCACGGGCGGCGCCGAGGTGCCCGAACTGGCCGGCCGCTACGCCTGCGCGACGGTCCTGGAGGACGACGAGGCGCGGGTGCCGCGGGTGCTTCAGGAGCTGGACGGTGCCACGCTGGCGCACATCGCCGCGCACGGCACGTTCCGCGCGGACAGCCCGCTGTTCTCCTCCCTGCGGATGGCCGACGGCCCGATCGTCGTGCACGACTTCGAGCGTCTGGACCGCAGCCCCTACCGGATCATCCTGTCCTGCTGCGACACCGCCCTCCTCGCCGCCGTCGGCGCCGACGAACTGCTCGGCCTGGTCACCGCGCTGCTGCCGCTCGGCACGGCCGGGGTGGTGGCGTGCAGCGCGCCCGTCAACGACGCCGCAGTGGTGCCGCTGATGCTCGCGCTGCACAAGGGCCTCGGGTCCGGACTGTCCCTGGCGGAGGCGCTGCGCGACGCCCGGGCCGCCCTGCCGGGCGACGCGCTGCACCAGGCCACGGGCTGGGCGTTCTCGGCGTTCGGGGCGGCCTGACCCGTCCCCTGTTCGGGTCAGGCCGCCGGTCAGGGTGCGGCCTCAGGCCGGCTGGGCTTGCGGGATCTCCGTCAGCCAGGGCAGGGCACCGCGGTCGCTCGCGCCGAGGCGGGCGTAGGCGCTGTACAGGTGGTTGCCGACGGTCCGGATCGACAGGGTGAGGCGTTCGGCGATCTGCCGGTTGCTCAGGCCCGCCGCCGCGAGCGTGACGATCTGCCGCTGCCGGGCGGTGAGTTCGCCGAGGACCAGCCCGGACAGGGCGGGTGTGCGGGCGCCCTGGCAGCGCCGGGCCAGGGCGACGGCCCGGGTGCGGGAGTGCCGGGCGGCGCTCGGATCGCGGTGGGCGCGCACGGCCTGGGCGTGCGCCTCCGCGGCGAACAGCGTGAAGCCGCGCCGCTCCAGTTCCTCGGCCACCTCGTCCAGGGCGGGGCCGTCGGCGCGGGTGAGCGCGTCGGCGTGCCGGGCGAACACGCCGGTCAGCCGGTCGATGACCTTCTCGGGGACGCCGAGGCGGACCGCGTCGTAGGGGTCGGCGAGGGCTTCGAGGTCCAGGTCTCCCCGGCTGTGCACCGGTGCGCAGGCGCGGGCGAGTTCCTCCCGGCACGACGCGTCCTCGGGATCGCCCCGCAGGCCCTGTCTCGCCCAGGCCGCCGCCTCCCTCAACTCGCCCCGCAACCGGGCGAACCGGGCGCGTACGGCGGCGTACCGGCCGGGCAGCGGGCCGCCCTCGGCGACCAGCCACTCCCCCACCGGCGTGGGCGTCGCCCGTACGTCGTCCTGGTCGATCCGGCGGGCCAGCGCGGCCGACTCGGCGTCGAGGGCGGCGGCGTACGCGTCCGGTGTCCGGGACAGCCGGCGCGCCCGCAGCCGGCCCGCCGCTGCCCTGAGCACCGGACCGTGGAGGGGGTGGGCGAGGCGGACGCCGCCCAGGTCGTCGACCTCGATCAGGCCGTCGGACTCCAGGACTTCGAGGGCCCCGAGGTCCAGATCGTCCAGCGTCGGCGACAGGGGTTCGGCGAAGGCGAGGCGGTCGAGGGTCTCGCGTTCGAGCGGACAGGTGCGGCCGAGGACATGGGCGGTGCGTTCGCGGACGGCCGTGGTCAGCGGCACCGGGCCCCGCCACGCCCGTTCGCCGGTGCCCGGCACGGGGGTCAGCAGTCCGCGGACGGCCCCCAGCAGGTCGCGCAGCAGCCGCAGGTCGCCCTGGCTCAGGCGCCGCAACCGGTTGACGGTGAGCGGTTCGAGAGGTCCAGCCGCGGCGGTGAGCAGCTGCGCGGTCTCCTCCTCGGGAAGCCGTTCCAGGGCGAGACGCGGCAGAAGCTCACCGGTCCACAACCGGGAGATCGCGCCCGGCACCGGGGTGCCGTCCGTGGCGACGACCAGCAGGCGGGTGCGGCCGTGCACGGCGAGCTGGTGGACCAGGGCGGCGGAGGCGTCGTCGAGCAGCTGGGCGTCGTCCACGACCAACGTCCGTATGCCCGACAGGAGCTGGACCGCGCGGTGCAGGGTGACCGGCTCGGGCAGCAGATGGGCGAACGCGGCGAAGGGGATGGCCCGGCTCTCGGGCCATCCCGCCGCCCGGGCGCAGTCGGTGCCGCGGACCACCTCGGTGACGAGGCGGGTCTTGCCGCAGCCCGCCGGCCCCGTCACCACGATGCCTCGGCGTCCGCCGGCCAGGGACCTGCGGACCAGCTCCAGTTCGTCCTCCCGCCCGGCGAACGGCCAGGGCAGCTCCAGCGTCGTCGCGTCCCTCTCGTAAGTCGTCACACAGACATGAGCGCGGCTACTCACTTCTGATACAGGGAGACTTGAGTAGCCCCCGACTCAGGCGCCCGGGACCGGCCGCGGGGCAGGCTGTGACCATGACCGCACGCTACTGCTCGCTGGCACAGGCGCCGGCGCCCGCCTTCGCACCGGGGCTGGCAGCCGAGCGGCTGAGCGCGCTCGCGAGCGGGCGGCGGATGTGGGTCAACGGCACGGTTCTGCACTACTGCTTCTTCGACCGTGACACCGACGCGTCCGTCATCCCCGTGCCGGGGACGGGGATGACGCGACGGGTGCCTTGGGCCGGGGACAAGGAACAGTGCGACGTCGTGCGCGAGTGCTTCAAGGAGTGGCAGGACCTCGGCATCGGGATCGCCTTCGCCGAGGTCGACGACTGCTCGGAGGCCGAACTGCGCATCGGGTTCCAGCTCGGCGCCGGCTCCTGGTCGGCGGTGGGCCGGGACGCGCTGCTGGCCGGCCGGCACGAGCGCACCATGAACTTCGGCTGGGACCTGACCGCGCCCGGGGAGCCCGGGACGGCCCTGCACGAGATCGGGCACGCGCTCGGCATGCTGCACGAGCACCAGAGCCCGTTCGCCGGCATCCACTGGGACGACGAGGCCGTCTACGCCGAACTGGCGGGCCCGCCCAACCACTGGAGCCGGGAGCGGACGCACTACAACATCCTGCGCAAGCTCGACCCGGACGAGGTCAACGGCTCTGTCTGGGACCCGCAGTCGATCATGGAGTATCCGTTCTCGTCGGGGCTGGTCCTGGAGCCGGAGCAGTACCGTGCGGGTCTCAACCCGCCCGGCACCCTGTCCGCCGCCGACAAGGAGTTCGCGCTCCGCTGGTATCCGCCGGCGCATCCGGCGGGCCCGCCCGCGCTGGTGCCGTTCCGCTCGGCACCACTCGGTCTCGGGCCGGGCGAACAGGCCGACTTCGTCGTCGACCCGCCGGAGACCCGCACGTACACGCTGGGCACCTTCGGCGACAGCGACGCCGTCGTCGTGGTCTTCGAGGAGCGGGACGGGGAACCCCGCTACCTCGCCGGGCAGGACGACGGGGGAGCTCCGCACAACGCCACGATCAGCGCCCGGCTCGTCAAGGGCCGCCGCTACTTCGTCCGCGTACGCCTGTACTCCGCCTGGGGTTCCGGCGAGACGGCGGTGATGTGCTGGTGACGGCACGGATCCGCCGCGCGGACATCTGAGCCACTGTCCGGCGCCGGGGGAGCGGTCGAGGACGTCGCCTCATCGGGGGGGGTGGGTGACGTCCTCGACCGCGCCATGCGTCGTCGACCACGGTGGCGGGCGGCACACCGGCGCGTCGGGCTGGACACCGGCGCGCCTCTGCTCCTGGACGACGTGGACCCACTGCGCTTCCCCGGCGTGCCGGAGCCGGCCGCTGGGTCTGACGCCGGGCGATCTGCACTGGTGGGAGGTCACGGCCCGGGAGGCCCGCCGGCTGCTACGGGCCCACCACCCGGAGGCCTGCGCCGAACTCACCGCCGGCCCACGCACCTTGGTGCCCCTCGGCCACACGGGCAGCTTCAGCGGCAGCAGCGCGGAGGCGTTCGGCTCCATGGCGCTGTCCCGGCCGCGGTCTCGCCCCGTCCCTCGCCCATGAGTTGCAGCACAGCAAGTTCGCCGCCGCCCTGCATCTCTTCGACCTGTTCGAGCCCGACGGCGACGAGCGCTACTACGCGCCCTGGCGCCACCGGTCCCCAGATCCGCACCTGCGCCGCGCCCCACCGGTGGAGACGCCGGGCTCGCGACCTGGTTGACGGCGCACTGGCGATCCTGATGCTGGCCGCCCGCTACGCGGATCCGCTGCTGTCACTGTCGGACATCGACGGCCAACTCTGCGGTGGGCGCTACGAGTTGGCGCGGCTCGACACGGTACTGCGCACCGAGCCGCTGCCGGAACCGGCCGAACCGATCCAACCGGTACGCCATCACCTGGAGTTCGAGTCCGTCGCCTTCCGACAGGGCGACCGCACGATGATCGACAACGCGTCATTGTCCGTGCCGGAGGGAGAGCGGCTTGCCGTTGTCGGACCGTCAGGTGCGGGCAAGAGCACATTGCTGCAATTGATCTGGCGGTTCTACGACGTGAACGCGGGCGCGGTGCGCGTGGGAGGGGTGGACGTGCGCGCTGTCAGCACGGAGGTCTTGATGGCGCAGATCGCCATCGTCTTCCAGGACGTCTGTCTCTTCGACGGCACGATCGAGGAGAACGTACGCCTCGGCCGTCCCGACGCCGACGAAGCCGAGGTGCGGGCGGCAGCGACCGCGGCGCGGCTGGACGAGGTGATCGAGCGGCTGCCCGGCGGATGGGCGGCGAATGTCGGCGAGGGCGGCGCACTGCTGTCGGGCGGTGAGCAGCGTGTCTCGATCGCGCAGAAGGGCACCCACGACGAGCTGCTGCGCCGCGGCGGCCGCTACGCCGATTTCTGGAATGCGGGGCGCTGCTGCGGGATCACCATGCTGACAGATGAGAATGGCAGCGACGTGGAGCCCAGCAAGGTGGACGGCTCGGTCTTGTCGTAGCGACTGGCCAGGCCGCGCCACTGCTTGAGTCGGCGTCGGGGTGGCGGCGCAGATGTAACCCGAGAGGCCCTGCTCGTGGGTTTGAGGTGCAGTCGTCCGGCAGAGGGCCCAGCAGCGGAGCTCGGGTACGAGCACCTACGTCGGCACGACCAACGATCAAGAGGCCGTGTCGGATTCCTCCGATACGGCCTCTGACCTGCGACTCCTATGAGTCGGGACGACAGGATTTGAACCTGCGACCCCTTGACCCCCAGTCAAGTGCGCTACCAAGCTGCGCCACGTCCCGATGCGGCTCGCGCGGTCGAACCCGCGTGATCACGCAGGTCAACCCTACCGCATCCGCACACCGGACCCTCGTGGGAGTCGAGCGGTGTGTGACCGGTGGCGTGCGGAGGGAGGATCGCGTATGCGCCGAGGGGCCTTTCGCCGGGCTCCAGAACGGCCTCGTCGCGTCGCCCGCGCCGGCGGCCGAGATGTGCCCCGGTCCAGCCGGCGAGGCCAGCCGTCGACACGGCGACGGCGAGGGCGGCCCACCAGGGCAGTTCCGCCTTGGTCGCGTGCCCGGCGCAGGACGCGAGGGCGAGGAGCCCCGTGACGGCGCCTCCCGTCGCTTCGGCTCGCCGGACACGCCGGTCCCGCGCCTCATCCACCCGTTGCTCCCCCTCCCCCCAGGATGCCCGCAAGCCTCAACTCGTGGGCATATGCCGCAAACAATACGCTAAATCGACGGGTGCACCCGACCAGGGCATAGAGGTCGAGACGGACACCGCGGTCCGATCCACCGCTCAGCGGGCGCCGATGAGCGCCCGCCCGGCGCGAACCGCGCACGGCGGCAAGGCCGATGAAGACCATGGAGCACACGCCCGCCGGCGCACAGGCGGTCAATCCCCGGTCGCCCTGGTTCGCGGCGAGCAACTGCCCGCCGCGCCACGGCCAGAAGACGGCGCCACCGCGCACGGGCCTCTACGACGGCCGGCCCGTCGTCCCTCGGATCTCCAGCGTCGGCGCCGCCAGATGGACCCGCCCCTCTCCCCCGGGCCGCTCGAAGCGGTCGAGGAGGAAACGGGCGGCGCGGCGGCCGACCTCGTGGCCGGCGTTGTCGACGGTGGTGAGCCACAGGTGGCGCAGCCGGGAGATGCTCGTGTTGTCGTAGCCGACGACGGACACGTCGTGCGGGACGCGCAGGCCCAGTTCCTCCGCCGCGGAGAGGGCGCCGACGCAGGTGATGTCGTTGACGGCGAAGACGGCGGTGGGGCGGTCGGGCCGGCTGAGGAGGCGGACGGTGGCGCGGTAGCCGCCCTCCTCGGTCATGTCGCCGGTCTCGACGACGGCCCGGTCCGCCAGGCCGTGCGCCCGCATCGTCGCCTCGAAGCTGCGGCGGCGCAGTTCGCCGACGGCTCCGTAGCCCGCGAGGTGCGCGATGCGGCGGTGGCCGAGGCCGATGAGGTGCTCGGTGACCAGCCGGGCGCCCTGTTCGTCGTCGCCGGCGACCTGGTCCACCCCGGGCGGCACGGGCTCGCGGGCGCCGGCCAGGACGACCGGCATCCGCTCGGCGACCGCCCCGAGGGCCGCCGGGCCGGGCAGGGTGCCGACCACGACCAGGCCGTCGACGCGGAGGTCCAGGAGCGGATCGGCCGGGTCCTGGCCGGTGCGGCGGTTGAGGCGGGCGTCGGCGAGCAGCATGTGCAGGCCGCCTGCGTGCAGGAGGGAGTTCAGGCCGTCGAGGAGGTCGACGAACCAGGGGTTGCGCAGGTCGTTCAGCAGGACGCCGACCGTGCGGGTGCGCTGCTCGGAGAGACTGCGCGCGGCGGCGTTGGGCCGGTAGCCGAGCTCCTGGGCGGCGCGGAGGACGGCCTCCCGCTTCTCGGGGCGCACCTGCTCCGAGCCGCGCAGCACCAGGGAGACCAGTGACTTGGAGACGCCGGCCCGTTCGGCAACGTCGCGGATCGTCGGCGGTCTCATGGGATGGACCGTTCCATGGAGGTGGACGCCTTGTCAAAGGGTTGACAGCCTTGGGAAACCGCGCCCAGGGTGGGCTGGACAGTTTCTGGAACGGTCCAAAGAGGGGCTCTCATGGTGGACACGCTCGGCGTCGCCGTCGTCGGATTCGGCTGGATGGGGCGCGTGCACACCCAGGCGTACGCGCGCGTGCGGCACCACTATCCGCAGCTACCCCTCGTTCCGGACCTGGTCACGGTCGCAGAGGAGGTGCCGGGCCGGGCGGAGGAGGCCGCCGCGCAGTTCGGGTTCGCGTCGACCACGCGTGACTGGCGCGAGGTGGTCGCCGACCCCCGGGTGAAGGCGGTCAGCATCACCGCGCCGAACTTCCTGCACCGCGAGATCGGCGTCGCCATGGCCGAGGCGGGCAAGCACATCTGGATCGAGAAGCCGGTGGGTCTGACCGCCGAGGACGCCCGTGCGGTGGCGGACGCGGTGGCCGAGGCGGGGGTGCAGGGCACCGTCGGCTTCAACTACCGCAACGCGCCCGCCGTCGAGGCGGCCCGCGAGCTGATCGCCTCGGGGGAGATCGGCACGGTCACGCATGTCCGCATCCGGCTGTTCAGCGACTACGCGGCCCATCCCGAGGGCGCGCTGACGTGGCGGTACGAGCGGGAGCGGGGCGGCAGCGGCGTGCTGGGCGACCTGGCCTCGCACGGCGCGGACCTGGCCCGTCATCTGCTGGGGGACATCGCGTCCCTGACGGCCGACACGGCGGTCTTCCTCCCGGAACGGGCGCGTCCGACCAGGGCGACGGCGGGCCACAGCCGCGCCTCCGGCGGCGAACTCGGCCCGGTCGAGAACGAGGACTACGTCAGCTGCCTGCTGCGCTTCGCCTCCGGGGCGCGCGGTGTGCTGGAGGCCTGCCGGGTCTCGGTCGGCGAGCAGAACAACTACGGCTTCGAGGTGCACGGCACCAAGGGCGCGGTGTTCTGGGACTTCCGCCGCATGAACGAGCTGGGGATCAGCCGCGGCACGACCTACCAGGACCAGGCCGTGACGACGGTGTACGTCGGCCCGGGCCACGGCGAGTTCGCCGCGTTCCAGCCGGGCGCGGCGAACGCCATGGGGTACGACGACCTGAAGGTCATCGAGGCGTACCGCTTCCTCCGGTCGGTCGCCGAGGGTACCCCGCACGGGGCGACGCTCGCGGACGCCGTGCACAGCGCGGCCGCCCTGGACGCGATGGCACGGTCGGCGTCGAGCGGTACCTGGGCGGACGTGACCGTGGGTGACTGACGTTCAGCCGGCCTTCTGGAGGCGGCGGCCCAGGACGAACCTCACCGGGACGAGGACGAGCCACAGCCACATGGCCGGGGCGCCGACCACCAGGGCCAGCGGGACGGCCCCGGCGAACACCACCACCAGCGTGGCGCTCTCGAGGAGGTACGGCGTGCTGCTGGTGTCGGAGGGGGTGCCGTCGCGCAGCCACGGGCGCTTCGCCAGGACGGCGGCCATCGCCAGATGGCAGGCACCGAGCGCTGCGACCGCCGCCGCGTAGACGGCGACCGACACGGGCACGTCGCCGTACTCCGCGAGCAGCCTGGTCGGGAAAGGCACCAGGGCCGCGACCCCCAAGCCGGTGAGGGACAGGATGATCACGTGTCCGTCCACCTCCCGTACGTCACGGAAGATCCTGCGGTGGTCGCGCCAGAAACTGCCGAGCACAGCGACGCTGAGCGCGTAGGCCCCGAGGTCCGGGAGCAGCCGGTGCAGGGCTTCGCGATACCCGTCCGCGTCCAGGCCTCGCGGGACGTAGAGGTCCAGGACCAGCAGCGTGATGGCGATGGCGAACACGCCGTCGGCGAGCGTCAGCAACCGGTCCGGCCCGCCGTCCGGGCGCGATGTCCACATGAGGACGACGGTAGGGGCCGTGGCGCACGGCGTTCCGGGTACACGCCGCGGCCCCGCCCCGGCTCACACGGCCGTCGCCTGGGGCGGCATGTTGTACGGCGTCACCACCTGGATCGCCGACGGCAGCGACGGCCCGGCCGGTGGCAGCGCGCCGTGTGCCCGCATGACCGTGTGGCAGGCCTCGCGCACGTCCTGGCGCAGGTCGTGGTGGAGCACGGCGGACAGACGGTGCGCGCGCAGCAGCCGGGTGTTGTCGTGGTCGAGGTCGTGCGCGACGAACACGGCGCACTCGCGGCCGAGGTCGTCGAAGGCCTGCAGCGTGGCGATATTGCCGCCGCCGATCGAGTACACCGCGCGGATGTCCGGGTCGCGTTCCAGCGCGGCCCGCACGAGGTCGTACTGGGTGGCGTCCAGCCCCTGCCCCTCGGCGATCTCGACCAGCGTGCGCTCGGGGTGCCGGGCGCGCATGGCGCTGCGGAAGCCCATCTCGCGCTCCTCCTCGTTGCGGAAGAAGCCGCTGCTGAGGCTGGTCAGGATGTTGCCCGGGCGCTCCCCCAGCCACTGGCCCATCAGATACGCGGCCGTCGCGCCCGCCGCCCGGTCGTCGATGCCGACGTAGGCGAGGCGGGAGCTGGCGGGCAGGTCGGTCACCAGCGTCACGACGGGGATGCCGGCGGCTTCGAGGCGGCCGACGGCGGCGGTGATCTCGGGGACGTCCGGGGCCTTGAGGATCAGGCCCTGCGAGCCGCGCCGGGCGATCCGGTCCAGGATCCGCACCAGTTCCCCGACCGGACCGGTCTCGCGGAAGTGGAAGCGGGAGCGCAGCACCGCCGGGTGCAGGGACGGCAGCTCGGCCTCCAGGGCGGCGCGGATGGCGGTGGTGAAGCGCTCGGGCGCCTGCATCACGATGTCGACCATGAACGTCCGGCCGACGAGCCGGACCTGGGTGCGCTGCCGGTCCAGGTCGGCTATCGCCCGGCGCACCTCCTGCGCGGTGCTCTCCCGGACCCCGCCCCGGCCGTTGAGGACCCGGTCGACGGTCGCCTCGCTCAGGCCCGCCTGGCGTGCGATCTCCCGGATCGGGAAGGGGTGGCCCATGCGCCGGCTCCTTGAGGGGTTTTTGATGGCTGCCTGCTGGTTGTTCGAGGGGTTTGTACTGACAAGAATGACAGGGCTCCGTCGCTCCGTGACCCCGAAGGGACGACGATGTCCTTCACTCCCGTACACCCCCGCGTCTGGCTGTCCGAGCAGGACTGCGATCTCCACGCGTTCCGCGCGCTGGTCGAGCGGGCGACGGACCCCGCCGACTATCCGCACGCCTCGGCCGTGGAGCGGAACGTGCCGGTCTACGACGCCGGTCTGCTCGAGGGCGACCGGGTGGTCCAGGCCGAGCTGGTGCGCGCGCTCGCCGAGGGGCCCGGCATCGTCGTCTTCCGCGGTGCCTTTCCCGACCCGGACGTCGTGGACCGGGCCACCGCCGTGTTCGACGCCCTGATCGCCGAGCAGCGCGCCTCGGGCGCGACGGCCGGTGACCACTTCGCGAAGCCGGGCGCCAACGACCGGGTGTGGAACGCGCTGGAGAAGGCGGCTCTGTACGACGCGGAGGCGTTCGCCGACTACTACGCCAACGACGTCCTCGCCCTCGTGGCGACGGCCTGGCTGGGCCCCGGCTACCAGGTCACCTCGCAGCTGAACGTGGTCAACCCGGGCGGCGCCGCGCAGACCGCGCACCGCGACTACCATCTGGGCTTCCTGTCCGACGAGGTCGCCGCCGCCTACCCCGGGCACGTGCACCGCCTCTCCCCCGTGCTGACCCTCCAAGGCGCGGTCGCGCACTGCGACATGCCCGTGGAGTCCGGGCCGACGATGTACCTGCCGCACTCGCAGAAGTACGAGCCGGGCTATCTCGCCTGGCGGCGCCCGGAGTTCCGGGCGTACTTCGAGGCGCACCAGGTGCAGCTGCCGCTCGCGAAGGGCGACGCGGTCTTCTTCAATCCGGCCCTCTTCCACGCCGCCGGCACCAACCGTTCGGCGGACATCCGGCGCATGGCCAACCTGTTGCAGGTGTCGTCCGCGTTCGGGCGCGCGATGGAGACCGTGGACCGGGAGGCCGTGGCGAACGCGGTGTACCCCGTGCTGCTGAAGCGGAGGGCCGAGGGCGCGAGCGAGGCGTGGCTGGCCAACGTCATCGCGGCGAGCGCCGAGGGCTACCCCTTCCCCACCAACCTCGACAGCGACCCGCCGGTCGACGGTCTGGCCCCGCCCTCGCAGGCGGATCTCGTACGGCGGGCACTGCAGGAGGAGTGGACACCGCAGGCGCTCCGTGCGGAGCTGCGGGCCGGTACCGAACGGCGAGAGAGCTGAGGAACCTCGTGGGACTTCTCGACGACAAGGTCGTCCTGGTCAACGGCGGCAGTCAGGGTGTCGGCGCGGCCATCGCGCGGGCCGCGGTCCGCGAGGGGGCGGTCGTGGCCGTCACCGGGCGGCGCCCCGAACCCGGCGAGGCCCTGGTGGAGGAGCTGACCGCCGCGGGCGGCAAGGCCGTGTTCGTACGGGCCGACCTGTCGGACGCCGCGCAGGCGAAGGCCTCCGTGGCCCGGGTCGTGGAGGCGTACGGCCGCGTCGACTGCCTCGTGAACTCCGCCGGGCTGACCTCCCGGGGGACGCTGCTGGACACCACGCCCGAGCTGTTCGACCAGCACATCGCGATCAACCTCAAGGGACCGTTCTTCGCCATGCAGGCGGCGGTCGCGGACATGGTCGCGCGTCAGGCGCCCGGCACGATCGTCAACATCATCACGTCGTCGGCGCACGGCGGGCAGCCGTTCCTGGCGCCGTACGTCGCCGCGAAGGCGGGCCTGGTCGGCCTGACCCGCAACGCCGCGCACGCGCACCGGTGGGACCGGGTCCGGATCAACGGCCTCAACATCGGCTGGACCGCGACGGAGGGGGAGGACGCGACGCAGCGGGTGTTCCACGGCGCCGGGGACGACTGGCGTGAGGAGGCCGCCGCGAAGTTGCCGATGGGCAAGCTGGGCCAACCGGATGAGATCGCCGACTTTGTTGTGTTCCTGCTGTCGGAGCGGTCCGGGGTGGTCACCGGGTCGGTTATCGATTGGGATCAGAACGTGTTGGGCGGACTCGACTGAGGATCCGCCGCGCATTGTCGTCTGTCGTGTGCGGCGCCGTTGTGGCTGGTCGCGCAGTTCCCCGCGCCCCTGAGGGCATAGAACCACTCCCCGTTTACAGCTAGGAGCAACACCCATGCGTATCGGAATCCTCGGCCTCGGCCGCATCGGCGCCTTCCACGCCGAGACCCTCTCCGGGCTCGACGCCGTCGAGTCCCTCGTCGTCACCGACCCGTTCGCGGACGCCGCCAAGGCCGCCGCCGAGCGGTTCGGCGCCGAGGTCGTGGACTCGCCCGAGGCCCTGCTGGCCGCCGACGTGGACGGCATCGTCGTCGCGGCCGCGACGGACGCCCACCCCGCGCTGATCCTGGCCGGGGTCGAGGCCGGCATCCCGGTCTTCTGCGAGAAGCCTGTCGCCAAGACCATGAGCGAGGGCGTCGAGGTGCTGAAGGCCGTACGCGGCAGGGACGTGCCGATCCAGATCGGCTACAACCGCCGCTTCGACACCGGTTTCGTGGGCGCCCGCGCCGCCGTGCGGAGCGGCGAGCTCGGCAAGCTGCACACGGTCCGCTCGACCACGCTCGACCCGGCGCCTCCGCCCGCCGCGTACATCGCCGCCTCCGGCGGCATCTTCCGCGACTGCTCGGTGCACGACTTCGACATCATCCGCTGGGTGACCGGCCGTGAGGTGACCGAGGTGTACGCCGTGGGCGGCAACCGCGGTGCCGACTTCATCAAGGATGCCGGTGACGCCGACACCACCGGCGCGATCCTCACCCTGGACGACGGCACCATCGCGGTGGTCTCCAACTCCCGCCACAACGCCCGCGGTTACGACGTCCGCATGGAGATCCACGGCTTCACGGACTCCATCGCCGTCGGTCTGGAGGACAAGCTGCCGCTGCGCTCGGTCGAGCCGGGCGTGACCTTCCCGGCGGGCACCCCGCACGACTTCTTCATGGACCGCTTCACCGAGGCCTACCGCGCCGAACTGACCGCGTTCACCGAGGTCGTCGCCGGCACCCGCCCCTCCCCCTGCACGATCGAGGACGCCCTGGAGGCGGGCTGGATCGCCGAGGCGTGCACACTGTCGCTGCACGAGCACCGTCCCGTGACGATCGAGGAGGTACGGCAGGCATGAGCGAGAAGGGCCGGGAACCCCTGCGCATAGGTGTGCTGGGAGCCGCGCGGATCACCGGACGCTCCTTGATCGACCCGGCCCGGGCGACCGGCCACCGCCTCGTCGCGGTGGCCGCCCGCGACCGCGCCCGAGCCGAGGCGTTCGCCGCCGAGCACGGCGTGGAGCGGGTGGCGGGTTCGTACGCCGAGCTGGTGGCCGATCCCGAGGTCGACGTCGTCTACAACCCGCTGGTCAGCGGCCCCACACGGGCCGCTGGCCTACGGCGCCCTGCTAATCCTGGGCTGCTGCAGCGTCTCTGATTGACTGACCAGCAGACCTGAGCGTCGCTCAGGGAGTGGGTCAATCGCCTTCACGCCCTGGTGCTGAACGGGAGAAGCCCGCCAGCCCTCGCCCGACGTCACCTGGGCGCCGGGCGTGCGCGTCACATTCTGCCACGAGGCAACTCCGCGCTGCCCGCCTGGCCGGGGCACGGGGCGGGGGCGCGCGGGTGCGCCCGGGGTCGACGAGTGGCTGGACGCCGACCTGGAGTTCCCCGGCGGCGCGACGGGCTCGGCCCGCCGCCACATGGCCTACGACGGGCTGGAGATGAGCATCCGGATCACCGGCTCCCGCGGTGAGGTGACGGCCCCGAACTTCGTGCTGCCCCAGATGGACGACCGGATCGTGGTGCGCACCCCGGAGGGCGAGCGCACGGAACACCTGGGGACGCGCTCGTCGTACACGTACCAGCTGGAGGCGTTCGCCGCCCGGGTGCGAGACGGTGCGGCGCTGCCGCTGGACGCGGACGACGCGGTGACGACTATGGCGCTCATCGACGACTGCTACCGCGCGGCGGGGTTCGGGCCCCGGCCCCGCACCAGGGTCTGAGAAGACGCCGAGCGGGCCGGGGGCACACCCCCGGCCCGTTCACGCGTACAGCGCGGGTTTCTCGACCAGTTCGACCTCGACCCGGCCGCCGTCCTCCAGCGCCCGGACCCCCGCCTCGCACACCGCGGCGGCGGCGTAGCCGTCCCAGACGCTCGGGCCGGTGACCTCGCCGCGGCGGGTGGCGTCGACCCAGGTCTGGATCTGACGGTCGTAGGCCGTCTCGAAGCGTTCGGTGAAGTCCTGGGCGATGGTGCCGCCCCAGCGGCCGGCCATGTTGGTGACCAGGGCGTGGCCGTCTCCGATGCGGGCGGTGCCGCGTTCGCAGACCACCTCGGCCTGGACCTGGTAGCCGAAGCCGCAGTTGACGAAGATCTCCACGTCACAGAGGGCGCCGCCGTCGGTCTCGAAGACGACGAACTGCGGATCGCGCAGCCCGTCGGGGGCGTTGGCGGACGGGGCCGGGCGCAGCACCGTGACCGCCGTGATCTCGTGGTCCAGCAGCCAGCGGGTCACGTCCGCCTCGTGGGCGACGGAGTCGCTGATGAGCATGGAGCTGGTGAAGAAGGGCGGGCTGGCCACGTTGCGGTGGCGGTTGTGCAGCATCAGTGGACGGCCCAGCTGCCCCGTTGCCAGCAGGGCCTTCAGCTTCGCGTACTCGGGGTCGTAGCGGCGCATGAAACCGACCTGGACACGGCGGTGGCCGAGGCGCAGTTCGGCTTCGAGGACGCGCAGGGCGGAGGCCGCGTCGGGGGTGAGCGGCTTCTCGCACAAGACGGGCAGATCGCGCTCGAAGGCCGCGAGCAGTGTGGCCTCGTGGGCCGGGCCCGGGGAGGCGATCAGGACGGCGTCGACGTCGGCCGCCGCCAGCGCGGCGGCCGGGTCGGTGTGGGCGGTGCAGTCGTCGACGCGGGCGGCGACGGCCTTCGCGCGTTCCGCGTCGACGTCCGCGACGGCGACCACCCGTGCTCCGCTGATGACTTCCTGGATGCGGCGCACATGGTCGGCGCCCATCCTTCCGGTACCGATGACCGCGACTCCCAGGGTGGCGCGCTCAGCCATGGCCGTCCTTTCGGGTCGTCAGGCGCCGCAGGACCTCAGGAACTTGCGGGTGCGCACCGCGATCGGCAGCGGCTTGTCCGGCTCGCAGGGGTACATGTCCTGCTCGACGATGGCGAACAGGTCCACGCCCAGCTTCTGGGCGGCCGTGAGCACCGGCCCCAACTCGGGGACACCGGCGGGCGGTTCGCACATCACGCCGCGCTGCACGGCGGGGCCGAACGGGATCTCGTTCTTGACGACGTCGGCGAGGATGTCCGGGTCGACCTGCTTGAGGTGCAGATAGCCGATGCGCTCGCCGTACGTCTCGATCAGCTTGACGCTGTCGCCGCCGCAGTATGCGTAGTGCCCGGTGTCCAGGCAGAGGTTGACCACGTCGGAGTCGGTCGAGTCGAGGAACTGCTCGACGTGCTCCTCGGTGTCGATGTGGGTGTCGGCGTGCGGGTGGACGACGATGTCCAGGCCGTACTTGTCCTTCACCTCACGACCGAGGCGCTCCATGCCCGTGGTGAGGTTGCGCCACTGCTCGGTCGTGAGCTCCGGGGGCTCCAGGATCTCGGCGGTCTTGTCGTCCCGCCAGAAGGACGGGATGACCACCAGGTGCCCCGCGTCCATGGCCTGGGTGAGGGCGGCGACCCGGCTGACCTGCTCCCAGGTGGAGTCCCACTCGGACGGGCCGCGGTGCAGGCCGCAGAAGATCGTGCCGGCGGAGACCTTCAGGTTGCGCTTGGTCACCTCGTCGGTGAGCCGGGCCGGGTCGGTCGGCAGGTAGCCGTAGGGGCCGAGTTCGATCCACGAGTAGCCGGCCTCGGCGACCTCGTCGAGGAAGCGTTCCCAGGGCACCTGCTGGGGGTCGTCGGGGAACCAGACGCCCCAGGAGTCGGGGGCGGAGCCGACCCGGATGCGGTCGAGCGCGAGGGCCATGTCAGGACTTTCCTTCCGAAGACGTGGCTACGGGGGCGGTGAGGTCTCCCGCCTCGGGGAGCTCCTCGACGTCGACGCCGCGAACCTGCGCCAACTCGTGCTTGAGGGAGGCCAGTTCGGTGCCGCCGGCCATGTGGTTGGTCAGCTCTTCGAGGCTGACCTCGCTGCGGGAGGCGGACAGTTCCATGGTGCCGAGGCGCAGCACGCTGAAGTGGTCGCCGACCATGTAGGCGTGGTGCGGGTTGTGGGTGATGAAGATGACGCCGAGGCCCTTCTCGCGGGCGGCGGCGATGTACTTCAGCACCACACCGGACTGCTTGACGCCGAGGGCGGCGGTCGGCTCGTCCAGGATGAGGACGCGGGCGCCGAAGTAGACGGCGCGGGCGATCGCGACGCACTGGCGCTGGCCGCCGGAGAGCGTGCCGATGGGCTGCTCCATGTCGTCGAGGACGATGCCCATGTTGCGCAGTTCCTCGTCCGCGGTCTTCTTCATCTTCTCGATGTCGAGACGGCGCAGGGGCCAGGGGCCCTTGGTCATCTCGGAGCCGAGGAAGAAGTTGCGCCACACCGGCATCAGCGGGACGACGGCGAGGTCCTGGTAGACCGTGGCGATGCCCTTGTCGAGGGCCTCGCGCGGGGTGGAGAAGCGCACCGGTTCGCCGTCGACGAGGAACTCGCCCTCGGTGTGCTGGTGCAGACCCGAGATGATCTTGATGAGGGTGGACTTGCCGGCGCCGTTGTCGCCGAGGACGCAGGTCACCTTGCCGGCGTGCACGGACAGGTCCACGCCGTGCAGGGCACGGATGTTGCCGTACGACTTGCCGGCGCCCCGCAGCTCGACGACGGGCCGCTCGTCCGTGGTCCGGGTGTCCTTCAGAACGGCCCCGTGGGTGCCGGTGGAGTTGCTTGTCATGCGATCACCTCCGGGTCGCTTGCTTGCGGACCCACAGATTGACGAGGGTGGCGCCGACCAGCATCACGCCGAGGAAGGTCTTGAACCAGTCGGGGTTCCAGCCGGCGAACACGATGCCCTGGTTGACCATGCCGAACATGAACGCGCCGAACACCGGGCCGATCACCGTGCCGTAGCCGCCGGTCAGCAGACATCCGCCGACCACCGCCGCCGCGATGTAGATCAGCTCGTTGCCCACACCCTCACCGGACTGCACCGTGTTGAAGGCGAACAGGTTGTGCATACCGACGAACCAGGCACCGAAGCCGACCAGCATGAACAGCGAGATCTTGGTGAAGTTCACCGGCACACCGACCGCGCGGGCGCTGTCCTTGTTGCCGCCGACCGAGAAGATCCAGTTGCCGTACTTGGTGCGCAGCAGCACCCAGGAGGCCAGGGCCGCGAAGACCAGCCACCAGATGATGGTGATCTTCACCTCGACGCCGCCGATGTTGAAGGACGACGCGAAGATCGCCTTCGCCTGGTCGAAGCCGTCCATGTCGCTGATGTCGTCGGTGGCCACGTTGCCGGTGATCAGCTTGGTCACCGCCAGGTTCACGCCCTGCAGGCCCATGAACGTGCCCAGGGTGACCAGGAAGCTCGGCAACCCGGTCTTCACCAGCAGCCAGCCGTTGAAGAAGCCGATCGCCAGCGACACCGCCAGGGCGACCAGCACGCCGACCCACACGTTCAGGGTCAGCTGGAAGGCGGTCATGCTCGCGGTCAGCGCCGAGGCGATCGGGGCCACGCCGGACGACAGGTCGAACTCGCCGCCGATCATCAGCAGCGCCACTGGCACGACCATGATCCCGATGGTCGACGCCTGGTAGAGGACCGTCGCGATCGAACTGCCCTGGCGCAGCGACGGCGCCGCGATGAGGAAGAAGACGAAGACCGCGACGGCGCCGAGGAAGACGCCGACCTCGGGCCGGGAGAGCAGTCTGAGCGCCAGGGGGCGCTGTGCCGTTCGCCCGTCGGTTTCCTTGGGGCCGGAGGCCGGCGGTGTGTTCACCGCCGGCGCAGCCTGTTGGGTCATGCTCATCACCGGGTGCCCTTCGCGGCGAACTCCCCGATCTTGTCGACGTTGGACTTGTCGACGAAGGCCGGGCCGGTCAGCACGGGCTGCTCGCCGCCGCCGCTGTAGTTGCCGTTGTTCTTGTAGAGCCACAGACCGTCGACGGCCAGGTAGCCCTGGAGGTAGGGCTGCTGGTCGACGGCGAACTGGATGGAGCCGTCCTGGATGGCCTTGATGAGTTGCTTGTTGAGGTCGAAGGTGGCGACCTTCGCCTTGCTGCCGGCGTCGCCCACCGACTGCACCGCGGTCAGCGCGAACGGGGCGCCGAGCGTGACGACGTAGTCGATGGAGGGGTCCTGCTTCAGCTTGGCGGTGATCGTCGACTTCACCGACGGCATGTCCGTGCCGTTGACGTTGTCGGGGGTGGTCTTGCCGTCGAAGGTCTTCGCCACGCCGTCGCAGCGCTCGGTCAGGCCGACGTTGCCCTGCTCCTGCATGACGCACAGGACGTGCTTGGCGCCGACCTCGTTCAGCTTCTTGCCGAAGGCCTCGCCCGCGACGGACTCGTCCTGGCCGAAGAACTCCAGCAGGTTGAGCTTCTTCCAGTCGCTGAGGCCGGAGTTGAGGCCGACGACGGGTATGCCCGCCTTCTCGGCCTTGCCGATGACGCCCTTGAGGGCGTCCGGCTTGGCGAGCGTGACGGCGATGCCGTCGACCTTCTGGTCGATCGCGTTCTGGACCAGGTTGGCCTGGTTGCCCGCGTTCGGGTCGGCGGAGTAGACGAGCTTGATGTTGTCCTTGGCGGCGGCGGCCTCGGCACCCTTGCGCACGGTGTCCCAGAAGGTGTCACCGGGTGCCTGGTGGGTGACCAGGGCGACGGTCATGCGCGGCGTGGTCGCCTTGCCGGCGGAGGCGTTCGCGGCGCCTTCCTCGGACTTCTTGCCCCCGGAACTGCTGGAACAGCCGGCGAGGGTCAGGGCCGCTGCCGCGGCAACGGCTACAACCGGCGCGATCCTGCGGGAGCGGGGGTGAGAAGAGCGGTCCATCTTTCCTGGCACCTCACTGTGCTGCTGCTGGGGAAAGGGAGGGGATCACGAGGATCCGTGGTCCCGGAGCCCTACGGAGTCCGGATCATGATGCCGCAAACAGACTGTTGCGATGCCACGGGATCCAAGTCCTTGCCACGCCTGCTGTCAATACTTTGTTAAGACATCATTTCACAAGCAGGTCCGAATGTAAGTACAAACTATTGACAGGGCCCTCCTCCGGCACCTACACCTGTGAGAGCTGCAGGTCCCAGGTCATCCACGCCCCACGGTGTCAGGGCGGCCCCGGACCCGCATCCCCAGCTTCCGAGGAGGTCGCGCATGGCCGAGCCAGCCCAGTATTTCGACTTGATCACGATGGGCCGCATCGGGGTCGACCTCTATCCCCTCCAGACCGGCGTCCCGCTGCCCCAGGTGGAGACATTCGGGAAATTCCTGGGAGGTTCGGCGGCCAATGTGGCGGTCGCCGCGGCGCGCCTCGGACGACGCACGGCGGTCATCACCCGGACCGGCAACGACCCCTTCGGCACCTACCTGCACGAGGAGCTGAGGTCCTTCGGCGTCGACGACCGCTGGGTCACCCCGGTCGACGCGTACCCGACGCCGATCACGTTCTGCGAGATCTTCCCGCCGGACGACTTCCCGCTGTACTTCTACCGCCGTCCCAAGGCCCCCGACCTGGAGATCCACACCGACGAGCTGGACTTCTTCGCGATCCGCGGGGCCCGGATCTTCTGGATCACCGGGACCGGCCTGAGCGAGGAGCCGAGCCGCTCCGCCACGCTCGCCGCCCTCAAGGCCCGCGACAAGGCGGTCATCACCGTCTTCGACCTCGACTGGCGGCCGATGTTCTGGTCCGACCCCGAGGAGGCCCGCCCGTACTACCGCGAGGCGCTGCGCCACGCCACCGTCGCGGTCGGCAACCTCGACGAGTGCGAGATCGCCACCGGCGTGCGCGAGCCGCAGGCCTGCGCGGAGGCGCTGCTGGAGGCGGGCGTGGAACTGGCCGTCGTCAAGCAGGGTCCCAAGGGCGTCCTGGCCGTGCACCGCGACGGCACCAGGGCGGAGGTGCCGCCGGTGCCGGTCGAGGTGGTCAACGGCCTGGGCGCGGGCGACGCCTTCGGCGGCTCCCTGTGCCACGGCCTGCTCGCCGGCTGGGACCTGGAGAAGACCATGCGGCACGCCAACGCCGCCGGCGCCCTCGTCGCCTCACGCCTCGCCTGCTCCTCCGCGATGCCCGCCGAGTCCGAGGTCGAGGACCTCCTCGCCCAGGCGTCGTCGCCGAGCACGAGCCACTGAACGGAGCCTGCATTGAACATCGGCATCCCCGGCCTCACCACGGTCCGGGCCCGGAACCCCGAGGCCGTCGCCGAGGCGGCCGCCCGCCGGGTGCGCCGCCCGCTGATCGGCGACAGCGGCCGGCTGATGATCGTGGCCGCCGACCACCCGGCGCGCGGCGCCCTCGGGGTCGGCGACCGGCGCCTGGCCATGGCCAACCGCGCCGATCTGCTGGAACGGCTCTGCGTCGCACTGTCGAGGCCCGGGGTCGACGGGGTGCTCGCCACCGCCGACATCCTGGAGGACCTGCTCCTGCTCGGGGTGCTGGAGAACAAGGTCGTCATGGGCTCGATGAACCGGGGCGGCCTCGCCGGCGCCACGTTCGAGATGGACGACCGTTTCACCGGCCACCGCGCCGAGGACATCGCCCGGCTCCGCTTCGACGCGGGCAAGCTCCTGGTCCGCATCGACTACGACGACCCGGGCTCGCTCACCACCCTGGAGTCCACCGCGCGGGCGATCGACGCCATGGCGGCCCGGCAACTCCCCCTGTTCGTCGAGCCGTTCATCTCCCGGCGGGTCGACGGCAAGGTCCGCAACGACCTGTCCGCCGAGGCCGTCACCCGGTCCATCGCGATCTCCTCGGGGCTGGGCGGCACCTCCGCCTACACGTGGCTGAAGCTGCCCGTCACCGACGACCCGGACGACATGGCCCAGGTCCTGGAGACCTCCACGCTCCCCGTCGTCCTGCTCGGCGGCGAGGTCGACGGCGACCAGGAGGGCGCGTACGAACGCTGGCGCAAGGCCCTGCGCCTGCCCACCGTGCAGGGCATGGTCGTCGGGCGCTCGCTGCTCTACCCGGCCGAGGGCAGCGTGGAACAGGCGGTGGACACGGCCGTCGGTCTGCTGTGAACCGGTCTGCTGTGCATCGGTCTGTTTGTGAATCGGTCTGTTGTGAGTCGCTCTGCTGTGACCCGAAAGGCACACGATGACGTATCACCTTCCCGCGGGTAAGGCCCTCGGCGGCCCCTACATCGTCGACGTCACGCCCGAGAAGGCCGGCTGGGGCCACTCCAGCCTGCGGATCCTGGAGCTGCCGCCGGGCGGCACGCACTCCTTCGAGACCGGTGACAGCGAGTGGATCGTCGTCCCGCTCAGCGGCGGCTGCACGGTCGCCGCGACGGACGACTTCGGCCAGGAGACCTTCGAGCTCCAGGGCCGCCGGGACGTCTTCAGCGGCGTCAGCGACTTCGCGTACGTGCCGCGCGACGCCCGGGCGAGAGTGACGTCCGCCGCCGGCGGACGGTTCGCGCTGACCGGCGCGCGCTGCACCCGCCGGCTGCCCGCCCGCTACGGACCCGCCTCCGAGGTGCCCGTGGAGCTGCGGGGCACCGGGAACTGCTCCCGGCAGGTCAACAACTTCGGCGCGGCCGGGGTCTTCGAGTGCGACAAGCTCATCGCGGTCGAGGTGATCACCCCGGGCGGCAACTGGTCGTCGTTCCCGCCGCACAAGCACGACGAGCACCGGCCGGGCGAGGAGTCCGTGCTGGAGGAGATCTACTACTTCGAGTTCGCCGGCCACGACGGCATCCCCGGCCTCGGCTACCAGCGCGTCTCCCCGTCCGGACCGGGCCGCGACACCGACGTGCTGGCGGAGGTCCGCGACGGCGACGTCGTGCTGATCCCGGACGGCTGGCACGGGCCGTCGATGGCCACGCCCGGCCACCACATGTACTACCTCAACGTCATGGCGGGCCCGGAGGCCGAGCGCGCCTGGCTGATCTGCGACCACCCCGACCACGCCTGGGTCCGCGACACCTGGCCGGACCAGCCGGTCGACCCCCGACTCCCCCTCTACACCGCCCCGGAGACCCCCGCATGAGCGCCCGCACCCGCCGACTGACGACCGCCCAGGCCCTGGTGCGGTTCCTGTCCGCCCAGTACACCGAGCGGGACGGCGTGCGGCGCCGGCTGATCGCCGGGACCTGGGGCATCTTCGGACACGGCAACGTGGCCGGCGTCGGCCAGGCCCTGCTGGAGGCGGGCGAGGACGTCATGCCGTTCCACCAGGGCCGCAACGAGCAGTCGATGGTGCACGCGGCGGTCGGCTACGCCCGGCAGCTGAACCGCCTGTCCGCGCAGGCGGTGACGACCTCGATCGGCCCGGGCGCCACCAACCTGGTCACCGGTGCCGCCCTGGCGACGATCAACCGGCTGCCGGTGCTGCTCCTGCCCGGCGACTACTTCGCCACGCACTCGGCCGACCCGCTGCTCCAGCAGCTGGAGCACCCGGTCGAGGCCGACGTGTCGGTGAACGACACGCTGCGCCCGGTGTCCAGGTACTTCGACCGGATCACCCGGCCCGAGGCGCTGATCCCCTCGGCGCTCCAGGCGATGCGCGTCCTGGCCGACCCGGCCGAGACCGGCGCCGTCACCCTGGCCCTGCCGCAGGACGTGCAGGCGGAGGCGTACGACTGGCCGGAGGAGTTCTTCGCCGAGCGCGTCTGGTACATACGGCGTCCCGCGCCGGACCCGGTGGAGCTGACGGCGGCCGTCGAGGCGATCCGGTCGGCCGAGCGCCCGCTGATCGTCGCGGGCGGCGGCGTCCACCACAGCGAGGCAGAGGCGGCGCTGAAAGCGTTCGTGGACGCCACCGGCATCCCGGTCTCCTCGACCCAGGCGGGCAAGGGGTCACTCCGCCACGACCACCCCGCCGACCTCGGCGGCATCGGCCACACCGGCACGGCCGTCAGCGACGACCTCGCCCGCACCGCCGACCTCGTCATCGGCGTGGGCACCCGCTTCACGGACTTCACCACGGCCTCCGGCACGCTCTTCCAGAACCCGGGCGTGCGGTTCCTCAACCTCAACATCACCGGCTTCGACGCCCACAAGCTGGCCGCGCGCACGCTGGTGTGCGACGCGAAGTCCGGCCTCGAAAAGCTGCTGGAGGCGCTCTCCGGCCACCGGGTGGGCGAGGCGTACGAGGCCGAGTACCGCGCCGGCAAGGCGCGCTGGGACGAGGTCGTCGAGGCCGCCTACCGCGCCGACGACGAGAGCGCGGTCCCGACCCAGACGCAGGTGCTCGGCGCGCTGGACGCGGCCGTGGGCGACGACGACGTGGTGATCAACGCGGCCGGCTCGCTCCCCGGCGATCTGCACAAGCTGTGGCGCTCCCGCAGCCCGCGCCAGTACCACCTGGAGTACGGCTACTCCTGCATGGGCTACGAGATCCCGGCCGGCATCGGCGTCCAGCAGGCCGCTCCCGGTACGCCGGTGTGGGCGCTGGTCGGCGACGGCACCTACCTGATGATGCCGACGGAGATCGTCACGGCCGTCCAGGAGGGCCTGCCGCTCAACATCGTCCTCATCCAGAACCACGGCTACGCCTCCATCGGCGGTCTGTCGCAGGAGACCGGCGGCGAGCGGTTCGGCACCGCCTACCGCTTCCGGGCCGCCGACGGCACGTTCACCGGCGCCCCGCTGCCCGTCGACCTGGCCGCCAACGCGGCGAGCCTCGGCATGGACGTACTGCGCGCCAAGACGGTGCGCGAGCTGCGCGAGGCGCTGGCCACGGCCCGTGCCTCCGACCGGCCGACGTGCGTGTACGTCGAGACCGACCCCGCCCCGACCGCTCCCCCGGCCGAGGCCTGGTGGGACGTGCCGGTGGCCGAGACCGCCTCCCGCGAGGCGGCGGTCGAGGCCCGCGAGCGCTACGACCGCCAGGTCGCCGGACGCCGTCGCCACCTCTGAACTCCCCACGGACTCCAGCATCAGGAAAGGCCCCTGCGCACTATGAAGACCATCACCCACTGGATCGACGGCAAGCCCGTCGAGGGCACCTCCGGCCGCTTCGGCCCCGTCTACAACCCGGCCACCGGCGCCCAGGAGAAGCAGGTCGCGTTCGCGACCGTCGACGAGGTGGACGCCGCCGTCGCCTCCGCCAAGGCCGCCTTCGAGTCCTGGGGGACCTCCTCGCTCGCCAAGCGCACGGCGATCCTGTTCAAGTACCGCGAGCTGCTCGACGCCCACCGCGACGAGATCGCCGAACTGATCACCGCCGAGCACGGCAAGGTGCACTCCGACGCGCTCGGCGAGGTCGCGCGCGGCATGGAGATCGTCGAGCTCGCGTGCGGGATCGCCGTCCAGCTCAAGGGCGAGCTGTCCACCCAGGTCTCCACCCGGGTCGACGTCGCCTCGATCCGCCAGCCGCTGGGCGTGGTCGCGGGCATCACACCGTTCAACTTCCCGGCGATGGTGCCGATGTGGATGTTCCCGCTGGCCATCGCGTGCGGCAACACGTTCGTGCTGAAGCCGTCGGAGAAGGACCCGTCGGCCTCCTTCCGTCTGGCCGAGCTGGCCGCCGAGGCGGGCCTGCCGGACGGCGTCCTGAACATCGTGCAGGGTGACAAGACGGCCGTGGACCGCATCCTGGAGCACCCGGACATCGAGGCGGTCTCCTTCGTCGGCTCGACCCCGATCGCCAAGTACATCCAGCTCAAGGCCGTCGAGCACGGCAAGCGGGTGCAGGCCCTGGGCGGCGCCAAGAACCACATGCTGGTCCTGCCCGACGCCGACCTGGACCTCGCCGCCGACCAGGCGATCAACGCGGCCTACGGCTCGGCGGGCGAGCGCTGCATGGCCGTGTCGGTCGTGGTCGCGGTCGGCGACACCGGTGACGAGCTGGTCGGCAAGATCGCCGAGCGGGCGAAGAACCTGAGGATCGGCCCCGGCAACGACCCGGCGTCCGAGATGGGGCCGCTGATCACCCGCGAGCACCGCGACAAGGTGGCGTCGTACGTGTCGTCGGCCGCCGAGCAGGGCGCCGAGGTCGTGGTCGACGGCACCGGCTTCTCGGTCGACGGCCACGAGGACGGTTTCTTCCTCGGCGTCTCCCTCCTGGACCGGGTGCCGCTGACGGCGGACACGTACCGGGACGAGATCTTCGGCCCGGTGCTGTGCGTGGTCCGCGCGGAGACGTACGAAGAGGCCATCAAGCTGATCAACGACTCCCGTTGGGGCAACGGCACCGCGATCTTCACCCGGGACGGCGGCGCCGCCCGCCGCTTCCAGCTGGAGGTCAAGGCGGGCATGGTCGGCGTCAACGTGCCGATCCCGGTCCCGGTCGGCTACCACTCCTTCGGCGGCTGGAAGGACTCCCTCTTCGGCGACCTGCACGTCTACGGCAACGACGGCGTCGCCTTCTACACCCAGGGCAAGGTCATCACCACCCGCTGGCCGGACCCGGCCGACGCGGGCGGCATCAACCTCGGCTTCCCGAGCAACTCCTGACGCCCGAAGGGGGGATCATCCATGGCGAGGACCGGTGACCGGGCCCGCGGCGCGGGCGCCCCTGCGCTCAGCTCGGTGGACTTCGCCCTGGACCGGGGCAGTCCCGTGCCGCTGTACTACCAGCTCGCCCGGCAGCTGGAGGCGGCGATCGAGCACGGGATCCTCACCCCGGGCAATCTCCTGGGCAACGAGGTCGACCTCTCGGTGCGCCTCGGGCTGTCCCGCCCCACCGTCCGCCAGGCCATCCAGTCCCTCGTCGACAAGGGGCTGCTGGTCCGGCGGCGCGGGGTGGGCACGCAGGTGGTGCACAGCCAGGTCAAGCGCCCGCTGGAGCTGAGCAGCCTCTACGACGACCTGGAGGAGGCCGGGCAGGGGCCCACCACGCAGGTCGTGCGCAACGAGGTCGTCGCGGCCTCCTGCGACGTGGCGGCGGCGCTCGGCGTCGCGGAGGGCAGCGAGGTCACCGTCCTGGACCGGCTGCGCCGCACGCACGGCCAGCCGATGGCCCTGCTGCGCAACTACCTGCCGGCGTCCCTCGTGGACCTCGACGACGCCCGCCTGGAGTCGACGGGCCTGTACCGGATGATGCGCTCGGCGGGCATCACGTTGCACAGCGCCCGGCAGCGCGTCAGCGCCCGCGCGGCCACCGCTCAGGAGGCCGCGCGCCTGGACGAGGAGGAGGGCGCGGCGCTGCTCACCATGCAGCGCACGGCGTACGACGACACCGGGCGCCCGGTCGAGTACGGAACCCACATCTACCGGGCCTCGCGCTACACGTTCGACTTCCAATTGCTGGTCAGGCCTTGACCGGACCCCGAACTCGGGTGCAAAGTCGTACATATACACCGTAAATATACGGTGCCCGACCGCACCCGACGCGGGAGCCTGGCATGGCCCGCAGGAACCAGTCGCCGACCGCTCGAGGAGCCGGATCCTCCTGGGCACCCTCGACCGTCCTCGTCACGGGCGGGGCCGGTTTCATCGGCAGCCACGCCTGCGTGGAGCTCCTCGACCACGGCTACGAAGTGATCGTGGTCGACGACTACTCCAACAGCACGCCCCAGGTCTTCGCGCGCGTCGAGCGGCTCGCCGGGCGTTTCGTCGGCGCGGTCTACGAACTGGACATCCGGGACCGGCGCGCGCTGTCGGCCGTTTTCGACCGGCATCCGGTGGACGCCGTCGTGCACTTCGCGGCGCACAAGTCGGTGAGCGAGTCGACCAGGATGCCCGTCGAGTACTACGACACGAACGTCGGCGGCACCACGTCGCTGCTGCGCACGATGCACGAACACGGCGTGCACAGGATGGTGTTCTCCTCCTCCTGCTCGATCTACGGCGACGCGGGCCCCGGCCCGATCGACGAGACCTCCCCGGCCCGCCCCACCAACCCGTACGCGGCCTCCAAGTGGCTCTGCGAGCAGATCCTCGCCGACGTCTGCAACCGCCGCCCCGAGTACACGGTCCTGTGCCTGCGGTACTTCAACCCGGCCGGCGCCCATCCCAGCGGTCTGCTCGGCGAGGACCCGCGCGGCACGCCCGACAACCTCATGCCGTACGTCGCCCAGGTCGCCGTCGGCTGCCGGGAAGGGCTGCGCGTCTACGGCGACGACTACCCCACGCCCGACGGGACCGCGATCCGCGACTACCTCCACGTCCTGGACACCGTGGAGGCGCACCGCCTCGCACTCGATCATGTCGCCGACGCGCCGGGCATGCACGTGTACAACCTCGGCCTCGGCAGGGGCAGTTCGGTGCTGGAGGTCATCGCCGCGTTCTCCGAGGCGTGCGGCCGGAGCGTCCCGTACGAGGTCGCGCCCAGGCGGCCGGGGGACGTCGCCGAACTCGTCGCCGACGCGACGGCCGTGGCCCGCGCCTGGAGCTGGCGTCCCACGCGTGACCTGTCCGACATGTGCCGGGACGCCTGGCACTTCCAGCGGCTCAACCCGCACGGCTACGAGGGTTCCGCCCGGCGGCCGACGACGAAGGAGTAGCACCGCCGTCGTGCGATCCCGTCGGCGGGGTGAGGCGGCGGGCGGGCAGGGTGGCGGTGGTCATCGGGAGGCTGTCGCGCGTGGTGCGGCGGAGGTGTCGCAGGTACTGCTCCCGCGGTATCAGAATGCCGCCCAGGTCGCGGACGTGCGGGCTGTCCCGCTGAGCGTCGAGCAGCACGCCCCCGGCCTGTGCGAAGCGCGCCGCGAGGTCGGCCACCGCGACCTTCGAGGCGCCGGGGCGATGGAAGAACATCGAGTCCATGCTGAAGACCGGCCCGACCTTCAGGCCGAAGGCGCCGCCGACCAGCTCGCCGTCCTCCCACACCTCGACGCTGTGGGCATGACCCAGATCATGGAGGCGGATCAGGCTTGCGATCAGCTCTTCGGTGAGCCACAGGGGGGTGCGGCCGGCGCGGCATTCGCGGACGACCTGCTCGAACCGCAGGTCCATGCTGGTCGACCACGGCAGCCGGTTGCGCAGCCGCCGGGCGAGGCTCCGGCTGAGGTGCGCGGCCGTGACGGGCAGCACCGGCCTGGGGTCGGGCGACCACCAGGAGACGGCGTAGGGATCGGCCGCTTCCTCCCCTGCGTCCTTGCCCACGAGCCGGATGCGGCCGTCCTGGACCTGATCGGCGAAGACCACCTCGTTGAGGGCGCGGACGTACTCGTCGGACGCCGGGAAGGGATAGACGCCGACGCGGTACGCCGCCAGGAGGCCGGCGGGAGAGAGGTCGGCGCAGAAGGCCACCGGACCGTCGGGGGCCGCTTCCCGTACGTCCAGCGCCTCCCAGTCAGGGCACCAGCTCACCATCGTGCCGCTCCCTGCCCTCCGCTCTTCTCCGGCCGGACGTAGTCGGACTGCTGGAGGAAGTCGATGTAGCGGTCCATCATCTCCGTGTCCACCGGCGGAACGTCGATCCCGGCGTCCCTCATCGCCCGCTCCCCGTTGGTGCGGGTGAACTCCGGGAACACGCCCTGGAAGTACATCTCGCTCACGGTGATGTCGGCGTGGTGGCACCGGTCGACGAAGAGCGGGACGAACGGGGTCAACGGGTCGGAGGGGTGTCCGGCCGCGTACTTCACCACAGCGGCGACCCACTCGGCGTAGGGGATCTCCTGGACCGGGCAACCCCGCTGACGCAGGCGCTCGGCGAGCGAACCCAGAAGCGTGGGGCGGGGGTTGGTGAGGTGGTAGACCTCGCCGCGAGCGGGAAGGCGGGTGGAGATGTGTCCGATCGCGCGGGTGAGGTGGTCGGCCGGCAGGAAGTCCAGCGGCAGCCGGACGTCAGGGCACAGCCCGGTCCGCGCGATGAAGCCGAAGAGGGCGGCCATCTCGCTGCTGGTGTTCATCGCGCCGGTTTCCATGCTGCCGGTGATGTCCATCAGGCGGTAGACGACGACCGGCAGGCCCGCCTCGGACGCCTTCTTCAGCAAGACCTCGCCGACCCATTTGGTCTCCACGTATCCCACCGACAGGTACTCGGGGAAGCGCAGCGGCGTGTGCTCCGTCACCTGGCGCACCCCACCCGGCCCGAATCCGGCGAGCACCGCCATGCTGGAGGTGAAGTGGACGGGGACGGCCCGGCCGACGGCGAGGCGGATGATCTCGTATGTTCCGTCGACGTTGGCCGCGCGCAACTCGTGGTACGGGTAGATGAAGTTGACCTGGCCGCCGAAGTGGTAGACGGCATCGATGGTGGATCCCAGCTCCTCGAACCGGCCGGGAGGCAGCCCCAGTCCGGGCTTGCCCAGGTCGCCGACGACCGGCTGGACGCGCGCGCTGGACAGATCGCTGAGGACGTACCGCTGGTGGCTGGCGCGGATCCGCTCCATACCGTGCTGCTCGTCGGAAGCCCTGACCAGGCAGAGGATGCGTCCCGTCGTCCTGCGCAGCAGCTCGTCGATCATGTGCGCGCCGCAGAACCCCGTCGCTCCGGTGAGGAGTACGTCGCCTGGGTGCCGGGGGTGCGGAGCCGGCGTGCCACGGCCTACCGCCGGAACGCGCCGATCGGTCTCGGTGGCGAAGTCGACACTCCCGCTCTCCGGGTGGGCCAGTGTGCCGGCACGTGCCTGGCGCACGGATTCAGTGAACGCGGCGAGCGTCGGATGCCGCAGCAGTGAACGGGTCAGGTCGCGGATCTGTGTGATGCCGATGCCGTATATGACGCGGGTCCGGGCAAGCATCTCCATGGCCAGCAGCGAGTTGCCGCCCAGCTCGAAGAAGTCGTCCTGCGGACGGACGTAGTCCACATCCAGGATCTGGCCCCACAACTGGGCCATCCCTTGCTGCACCGGACGGTCGTCGGCGGCGGCGGCCGTCCGCGCCGGGGTCCCGGTTTCCGGCACGGCTTTGCGGTCGAGTTTTCCGCCGGGTGTGACGGGCAGCCGTTCCACCGCGTGGAAGGCCGCCGGGACCATGTAGCCCGGCAGGACCTCGGCGAGCGCCGACCGCAGCCGTGCCCGCAGCGCCGCCTCGCCGTCGGTCGGCGGCGCGGTCGTCGTGTAATACGCGATGAGGTCCCGGTCGCCTTTGGCGCGCGCCCGGGCCACGACCATCGCCTGGCCGACCTCCGGGTGGGAGACGAGCGCGGACTCGACCTCGGCCGGGTCGACGCGGAACCCGCGGATCTTGATCTGGTCGTCGATCCGGCCCAGGACTTCCAGGTTGCCGTCCGAGCGCCGGCGGCCCAGATCCCCCGTGCGGTACATCCGGTCCCCCGGTGCGGAGCCATACGGGTCGGGCAGGAACTGCTGTGCGGTCAGGGCGGGTTGCCACCGTACTCCGCGCGCCAGCCCCGGGCCGCCGATGTAGATCTCGCCGCGCTCGCCCGGCGCCACCGGGCGCAGTTCGGCGTCGAGCACGTGGACGCGATTGCCCTCCAGGGGCCTGCCGACCGGGGCGACGGCGGCGTCCGGCGCGGCGAGCACCTCCTCGTCGAGGTCGCAGATGGTGGACGTGATGGTCGTTTCGGTGAGCCCGTAGGCGTTGACGAGCCGCGCGCCGGGGATCCGGCGCAGCAGGGCGCGGCAGTCCTTCGCGGTGACGATCTCGCCGCCGACGATGACGAGCCTGAGCGACGCGAGGATCGCGCCGCGGTCCGCGACGGAGACGATCCGCTGCCAGTAGGCGGGGGTCAGGTCGGCGACGGTGATTCCCTGTTCCGGGAGGCGGTGCAGCAGGTCGGTGGGTGCCCACGTCCCCGTTCCCGCGAGGACGAGCGTCGCGCCGCTGATCAGCGTCGCGAAGATCTGCTCCAGTGAGGTGTCGAAGCCGAGCGCCGCGGCGTGCAGCACCCGGTCGCCTGGCCTGAGTTCGTACGCCCGGGCCACCGCGGTGAGGGAGTGGGCCAGCGACCCGTGAGTGATCATCACACCCTTGGGGGGTCCGGTGGATCCGGAGGTGTAGATGACGTAGGCGAGGTCCTCCGGCCGCGGGTCCGGTGCCGGCCGCGGGCCCGCCGGCGGCGCCTGCGTGGCCGGTTCCCCGGCCTGGACGATCCGCGCCGGGCATCCGGAGAACTTGGGGGCGTGCTCGCTGTTCGAGACGATGAGGCGTGAACCGGTCTCCGCGATCAGTGCGACCATCCGTTGCCGAGGAGTCGCCGGGTCGAGGGGCAGGAACGCGCCGCCGGAGCTCAGCACCGCCAGCAGCGCGACGATCAGCTCGGGCGCGCGGTCGAGGCACACGGTGACGACGGATTCCGCGTCGACGCCCGACTCCCGCAGCTCGTGGGCGAGCCGCTCGGCGCGGCCGGTCAGCTCGGCGTAGTCGAGCCGGCCCTCGTCCGAGAGCACCGCGAGAGCGGACGGCGCGCGCCGCGCCCGCTCCCGGACCAGCTCCGGCACGGTGCCCGGCCCGGGCTGCGGGGGACGCCGCCCGGCGCGGACACTCGCGGGCCGCATGTCGGTCCACAGGCGCTCGACCAGGGTCCCGCAGCACGCGGCGGACGCCGGTTCGCCGACCCGATGCCACCCGGCCGGAATCCGGTGATCGGCGGGCCAGATCGCGTACTGCTCCTCTTCGTTGCGCAGCACGACGCACGGCACGGCCGGCTCGGCCGACAGGTGATCACGTTCCGTCACCTTGGGTCTCCTGCCTCGCGCGGCGCCCTGCGAGTGCGGAGCACGACATGCGCCCCTCGCGGCGGAGGGCCGCCACCCTCACCGTTTCCTCGCCGCGGGCGCCCCGGGGAATCCGGCCAGGCGGCCGAGCGGCGGCGCGAGGACGAGGTGCTCCGCCTCGTCGGCGCTGACCGGCTCGGCGAAGAGGTACCCCTGGCCGAGCCGGCAGCCCATGGAGATCAGCAACTCCTGCTGCCTGACGTCCTCCACTCCTTCGGCGATCACCGTGAGGCCGAGTGTGTCCGCGAGATGCGTGATGCCCTCGACCAAGGCGTACTGTTCGGGTGAGCGCCCGAGCTCGTGGATGAACGACTTGTCGATCTTGAGTATCGAGATGGGGAACTCACGCAGATAGCTCAGCGACGAGTAGCCTGTTCCGAAATCGTCGACCGCGATACGGATCCCGAGGTCGGTGAGCGAACTCATCTCCGCCAGGATACGTTCGTCGTTGTACATCAGCACACTCTCGGTCAGTTCCAGTATGAGAGACGACGGTTCGATGCCGGAGAGGTCCAGGGCGCGCCGGATCACCTGGTAGAACTCCTCGTCCCGGAACTGACGCGGTGACACATTCACACTGATGTAAGGTGCGCTGCGCTCGGTCGTCCCCTCGCGTCGCAGGGAGCCCTGCCACCGGACAGCCTCGGTCGCGGCCTGATCCAGCACCCAGGCACCGAGCGGAACGATCTGGCCGCTCTCCTCGGCCAGCGTGATGAACTGCTCCGGCATCAGCATGCCGCGCGTGGCGTGGGGCCAGCGAACGAGCGCCTCGAAGCCGACGATCTGACCTCTGGTCAGCTCCACGATGGGCTGGTAAAGCACCATGAACGACGTCTCGATCGACGAACTGTCCAGTCCTTCCTGCAACTTGGCCCGCTCGGCCATGCCCCTTTGAAGGTCCGGGTGGTAGCGGCGCCACTGGCGCTTGCCCGCCGTCTTCGCCGCGTACAGCGCGAGATCGGCGTGGGTCAGCAGTTCGACCGAGTCGACGCTGTCCTCCGTCGTCGCGACGCCGATGCTCGCGTACGTGCCCACCGGCCCCAAACTGAGCCTGAACGGCTCGGCGAACACGCTCATCACGTGCTCGGTGAACCGCTCCACGCCCGTCGGCGAGACGGAGCCCTCCACCAGCAGGGCGAACTCGTCGCCGCCGATGCGCGCCGCGGTGTCGGAGGCACGGACGGCGGTCTGGAGGCGGAGTGACACGGCGACCAGCAGTTCGTCGCCCACACTGTGGCCGTGTATGTCGTTGACGACCTTGAAGTCGTCCACGTCGATGAAGAGCACGCCGACCACCGTGCCGTCGCGCTGAGCCTGCACCAGGGCGTGGCTGACCCGGTCCTGGAAGAGCACGCGGTTGGCCAGGCCGGTGAGCGAGTCGTGGAACGCCTGGTGGGTGAGTTCGCGTTCGAGCTTGAGCTGTTCGGTCACGTCCCGCAGGGTGAGCACCACCCCGCCGACGGTCGCCTCCTCACGCAGGTCGCTCCACCTCACCTCGACCTCGATGGACGTCCGGTCGGCGCGGACCATGCGCCAGTGCTCGCGCCTGTTCTGGTACTCGCCGCTGCGTATCCGGCCGAGTGTCTCGGCCACCGCGCGGCTGTCCTGCGGCGGCACCAGATCGATGAGGGGGGTGCCCTCCAGGCCCGGAACGCCGAGCATCTGATCGGCGGACGGGCTGGCGTAACGGACCCGGTTGTCGTCGTCCAGGATGAGGATGACGTCGGAGGCGTTCTGCACCAGCGTGCGGAAATACGCTTCGCTGTTGCGCCGGTTGACCTCCCGGGCGAGGGCGATCCGCGCCACGGCAAGTGCCGTCTGCGCGGCGAGAGTCGCCAGCGTGTCGTGGAGCACGAGCAGGTCCTGCTCGTCCCCGGCCACGATCAGCGCCCCGATCAGCGGATCGCCCGAGGGGTGATCCTGCGAGGTGAGCGGGCAGACGAGCGCGTGGCGGGTGCGGGTCGGCTCCTCGTCCTGAGCCGTGAGGCAGGCGGCAAGAGCGGGCCCCACACCGTCGAGGGCCACCAGGCGGCTCTCGCCGGACGCCATCAGTTCGTGGACGGCTGCGGTTCCCCGCGCGGACAGGGGCCCGCGTACGCCGCCGTGATCCCCGTTCACCCAGAGCGCGTTGTCCGGCACGGTGAGCAGCGCGGAATGCGGCGGACCGTGCGGCATGAGCTGCGTCACCGCGGTGTGGACGGCAGCGGCCACATCCCGCGGGTCGCCCGCTCCGCCCAGCGACGACACGGCGATGCGCAGCGCCTTCTCCCGGCCGAGCGCCTGCCGGTGGGTCGCCGCCACGCCCGCCAGGCGGTAGAGCACGAGGACGAAGAGCACCGCGGAGAACACCCCGACCACGCCGACGTTGGTACTCACGCCGCGCACCGCCGTCATCAGGAGGATGGCCGGCGCGATCAGCGACGCCAGGGTGAGCAGGCTCAGCCGGCCCATGCCGGTCTCGGCGCGCCATGCCACCGGCTGGGTCAGCGACCGCATGGACGGATGCAGCGCGGCGACCGCCCAGGCGCCGTACAGCACGGCCCAGCCGAGATCGACCGCGGTACCCGTGCGCCAGGTCCCGTTCAGCTGTATCAGGCCGTAGGCCACGTCGGCGACGAGCAGGCCGAAGGTGCCCACGGTGAGCAGCACGAGCGAGGGGCTCTTGCCGCCACGGCCGGCGAGCAGGCGCAGCAGCATCGCCAGGACGAGGATGTCGCCGAGCGGATAGGCCATGGAGAACGCCTTCTGCACCCAGCTGAGATCCTCGAGGTGGGCGTACGGCTCGATGAGGAAGAGCCACGACAGCAGTGCCAGTCCGACGGTCAGCGTCAGCGCGTCGACGAGGCTCGCGCGGTCCCGCCCACTCGTGCGCCAGCGGACGAAGCCCTGCAGCCCGGCCGCATAGAGCGGATATGCCGCGAGATAGAAGCCGTCGGCGATCGACGGAAACGGGTTCTGCCCGTGGAACTGGAGGAGGATGATCTGGGTGGCCTGGCCCGCGGCGAAGGCGAAGTTTCCTGCGGCGAGCAACAGCCAGGGGAGTCGATGCGCGGGGTGGTTGAGAAGGACGCCGAGGACGATACCGATGACGCCGGTCGCTCCTATGGCGACGAAGATCAGCCGCTGTTCCGGAAAGATGTAGTAGAACGTGGTCAGCACGACGATGCATGTGCTGACCACGGCCATCGCGGCGGCCCTGCCTCGCAGTCGCGCGGTCACCCAATTCACCTCCGGAGAGCCACTGATCGGGCGGACGGAGCGGGGCGAACGGCACCGGGCGACGGCGGAGAAGCCCGTAGAATCGGGCTGACAAAGGAGAATTATCGGGTCCGGGAGTCGGTCCTGGTCGCCTGTGAACACGGTCGCCGATATACACGGTCGCCGGTATACGCGGCGGTATGCGGGCTCCTTCTCGCCGAGACATCTACGTGTCCTGCATCCAGCTTACTCGGCTCGCCATTTCCCGCACGCGCACGGAGAGATACGGCGTCGCGTCGCGATATACGGCACCATGCGTGAAAATGCAGGACGCGAAAACCGGGCGGCGGCTCCAGCGCGGGCTTGATTTCGCGTCTTCCGCCGCGCAGGAGACATCGTCAGGCATGGGTGCGCATCCGTGACCGGGCAGCTCGAGGTGCCCCGGTTCGAAGCCGGTCCGTCGCTGCCGGACCCCGGGGGCTCGGGCCTGGTGTCGATGAGAGGACGAAGGCCGTCTCGACCAGAGCGATGTGGCTGAACGCCTGTGGTGCGTTGCCCAGTTGACGGCCTTCGTCCGGGTCCCACTGTTCGGCGAGCAGTCCGAGGTCGTTGCGGACGGCGAGGACGCGCTCGAAGGTCTCCCGGGCCTGCCGCGGGTGGCCGGTCGCGGCGAGGGCATCGGCGTACCACAGGGAGCACGACACGAACGCGCCCTCCCGGCCGTGCAGGCCGTCGACGTCGTGCGTGCCGAGGCCGTCCGGCGCGTACCGCCGGACGAACCCGCCGTGGCCGAGCCGTCGTACGGCCCGGACGGTGCCACGCACCCGCTCGTCGCGTGCCGGCAGGAAGCCGAGCCGGGGGATCAGCAGGGCGGAGGCGTCCAGGGCCGAGGAGCCGTACGACTGCACGAACGAGCCCTGGTCCGCGTTCCAGCCCTCGCGGCAGACCTCCCGACGCACCTCCTCGCGCATGGCCTGCCACTCGCCCGCGGATCCGTTCCGGCCGAGCAGCCGGCCCATGCGCACCGCCCGGTCGGCGGCCACCCACGCCATCACCTTGGAGTGGACGAACTGCCGCCTGGGGCCCCGCACCTGCCACAGTCCCTGGTCCGGTTCGCGCCAGTGCCGGTGCAGGTAGCCCATCAGCGCCTCCACCAGGTCCCAGACGTGGGCGGGCATGGAGATCCCCGCCCGCAGCGACAGAAAGAGCGTGTCCATGACCTCGCCGTACACGTCCAGCTGGAACTGGCCCACCGCCGAGTTCCCGAACCGCACCGGCCGGGATCCCTCGTAGCCGGGCAGCCATGGCGCCTCGGTCTCCGGCAGCAGCCGCTGCCCCTTGACGCCGTACACGGTCTGCAGATCGGCGGGATCACCGGCGATGGCCCGTACCAGCCAGTCCAGCCAGGCCGTGGCCTCCTCCCGGTAGCCGCTGCGCAGCAGGCAGGACAGGGTGAGGGTGGAGTCGCGCAGCCAGCAGTAGCGGTGGTCCCAGTTGCGTTCGCCTCCGATGCAGCCGGGCAGCGAGGTGGTCGGTGCGGCGACGATGCCGCCGGTGGGCGCGTAGGTGAGGGCCTTCAGGGTGATCAGCGATCGCACCACGGCCTCCCGCCACGGTCCCCGGTAGCGGCACCGGGCGCTCCAGCGCCGCCAGTAGTCGGCGGTCTCCTTGAGCACCGTCTCCGCCGGGACGGCAAGCGACGTGGGCGGCTCGGGCCGGTGCGAGGGCGACCATGCCAGCGTCAGCGCCAGACGCCGACCGGCCGGGACGGTGAAGTCCCAGACCATCGCGTCCGTGTCACCGAGCGCCCGCACCGGGCCGTCGGCGCCGAGCCAGACGGCGTCCGGACCGGCGACCGCGACGGTGCCGCAGCCGGCGTCCCGCACCCACGGCACGACCCGGCCCTGGTGGAAGCGCAACCGCAGTTCGCTGCGCATGGGCACGGCACCCGCCAGGCCCTCGATCACACGCACGAGGCACGGCAGTTCGGCCCGCGGCGGCATGAAGTCGGTGACGCGTACCGTGCCGGCCGCTGTCTCCCACACGGTGTCCAGGACCAGGGTGTCGGGCCGGTAGGCGCGGCGGGTGCAGAGGCCGCCGTGGGTGACGGGTGCGATCCGCCAGAAGCCGTTGTCCTCGGTGCCCAGCAGGGCGGCCAGGCAGGACGGTGAGTCGAAGCGAGGCAGGCACAGCCAGTCCACCGACCCGTCCCGGCCGACCATGGCGGCGGTCTCCAGGTCACTGATGAGGGCGTAGTCCTCAATGGGCGCGCTCATGGCGGAACCTTCATGGAAGTCGCGTTCCGTCCCTGCTCGGTCCGCGGCAGCAGCGGCTCCCACCACAAGCGGTGTGTCCGGTACCAGCCGACGGTCTCCGCGAGGCCCGCGGCCAGGTCTTGGCGCGGTGCGAAGCCGAGCTCCGTGCGGATCTTCGTGAAGTCGACCGAGTAGCGCCAGTCGTGGCCCTTGCGGTCCTCGACGTATCTGACCATCCCCCAGTCGGCACCGCAGGCGCGCAGCAACAGCCCGGTCAGCTGCCGGTTGGACAGTTCGTGGCCGGCTCCGATGTTGTAGACCTCGCCCGGGCGGCCCCGGGTCCGGACGAGTTCGATGCCCCGCACGTGGTCGTCGACGTGGATCCAGTCGCGGACGTTGTGCCCGTCGCCGTACAGCGGCACGGGCTCGCCGTCCAGCAGCCGGGTGATGAAGAGGGGGACGACCTTCTCGGGGTACTGGTGGGGGCCGTAGGTGTTGGAGCAGCGGGTGACCCGGACGTCCAGGCCGTGGGTGCGGTGGTAGGAGAGCGCGATGAGGTCCGAGGCGGCCTTGGACGCGGAGTAGGGCGAGTTGGGGCGCAGCGGGTCGGTCTCCGGCCAGGAGCCGGTGCGGATCGAGCCGTAGACCTCGTCGGAGGAGATGTGGACGAAGTTCTTCGGCGCGTGGCGCAGGGCCGCGTCCAGGAGGGTCTGGGTGCCCAGGACGTTCGTGTGGACGAAGGTGTCGGCGCCCAGGATGGAGCGGTCGACGTGGGACTCGGCGGCGAAGTGCACGACGTGGTCGTGGGCGGCGACCAGCCCGTCGACGAGTTCCGCGTCGCAGATGTCTCCTAGGACGAAGGCGAAGCCGTCCGTGTGGCGGACTTCGTCGAGGTTGGCGGGGTTGCCGGCGTAGGTGAGTTTGTCGAGCACGGTCACGGCGACGCCCGGCGGCCCGTTCGGGCCGAGCAGGGCGCGGACGTAGGCCGAGCCGATGAAGCCGGCTCCGCCGGTGACGAGGACGCGGGTCGTGGTCATGACGGTATCTGCACCTTGCTGTGGTCGCCGAGGACCAGCCGGTTCACGGCGGGGGTCCGCGGCGCGGGGGTCACCTCGACGTCGTGGCCGATGAGCGAGACCTCGATCCGGCGGGTGCCGACGACGGTCGCCCGCCCCAGCACGATGGAGTACTCGATCTCGCTCCCCTCGATCCGGCAGTCCTCGGCGATCGAGGTGAAGGGTCCGACGTAGGAGTCGGCGATGACGGTTCCGGCGCCGATGACGGCCGGCCCGACGACACGGCTGCCGAACACTTTGGCGCCGTCCTCGATCCTGACCCGGCCGATGATCTCGCTGGCGGCGTCGACGCTGCCGCCGGTCCACGGCTGGAGAGTCTCGAGCACGGAGCGGTTGACCTCGAGCATGTCGGTGACGTTGCCGGTGTCCTTCCAGTAGCCGGAGATCGTCGTGGCGCGCACCTCCCGGCCGGCATCCATGAGCCACTGGATCGCGTCGGTGATCTCCAGCTCGCCGCGCCGGGAGGGCCGGATCGACCGTACGGCCTCGTGTACGGCGGGGGTGAAGAGGTAGACGCCGACCAGCGCCAGGTCGCTGCGGGGACGCTGGGGCTTCTCCTCCAGGGCCACCACGCGTCCCGCCGCGTCCAGTTCTGCGATGCCGAAGGCGGTGGGGTCGAAGACGTGGGTCAGCAGGATGCGGGCGTCGGGGCGTTCGCGGCGGAAGTCGTCGACCACGCCGGAGATGCCGCCGACGATGAAGTTGTCGCCGAGGTACATCACGAAGTCGTCGTCGCCGAGGAAGTCCCGGGCGATGAGGACGGCGTGGGCGAGGCCGAGCGGAGCCTCCTGGGGCAGGTAGGTCACGTCCAGGCCGAAGCGGGAGCCGTCGCCGACGGCCGCGCGGATCTCCGGTGCCGTGTCCCCGACGATGACGCCGGTCTGCCGGACACCGGCGGCGGCGATGGCCTCCAGGCCGTAGAACAGCACGGGCTTGTTGGCCACCGGGACCAGTTGCTTGGCCGAGGTGTGGGTGATGGGGCGGAGCCGGGTACCGGCGCCGCCGCACAGGACGAGTGCTTTCATGAGGGCCGTCCTACGGTGGAGCGGTGCGGGGGCCGTACGAGGGTGTCGGGCTGCGTTGCGAACCACTCGACGGTGCGGCGCAGCCCTTCTTCCAGCGGCACCTCGGGGTGCCAGCCGAGCCGTTCCCGGGCCCGGGTGACGACCGGCCGTCGGCGGACCGGGTCGTCGACGGGCAGCGGAAGCAGGCGCACGGCGCTGCGCGACCCGGTGATCTGCAGCACCACCACCGCGAGCTCCCGCACCGTCCGCTCGGCCGGGTTGCCGAGGTTGAACGGGCCCGTGTGCGACGCGTCGATCATGGCTGTCAGACCGCGGACCAGGTCGTCGACGTAGCAGAAGCTACGCGTCTGGCTGCCGTCGCCGTGCACGGTCAGGGGCTCCCCGGCGAGGGCCTGCCGGATGAAGGTGGAGACCACCCGGCCGTCGTCCGCCCGCATGCGGGGCCCGTACGTGTTGAAGATCCGCACGATGCCGGTGTCGGCGCTGCGGCTGCTCCGGTAAGCCGTGGTGACGGCCTCGGCGTAGCGCTTGGCCTCGTCGTAGACGCTGCGCGGGCCGATGGGGTTGACGTGCCCCCAGTAGTCCTCGTCCTGCGGATGCACCTGGGGGTCGCCGTAGACCTCGCTGGTGGACGCCAGGACGAAGCGTGCCCCGTGGCGGACCGCCAGCTCCAGCAGGTTCTCCGTGCCCCGGCTGCCCGCGGCCAGCGTCTGCAGGGGGTGGCGCTGGTAGTCGGAAGGCGAGGCGGGGCTCGCCAGGTGGACGACCGCGTCGACGTCCCCGAAGACCCGGAAGCGGGAGGTGACGTCGCACGGTGTGCAGTGGAAGCCGGGCATGCGCAGCAGGTGGGCGATGTTGGCCGCCCGGCCCGAGGAGAAGTCGTCCAGGCAGCAGACCGTGTCGCCCCGGCCCAGCAGCGCTTCGCACAGGTGCGATCCCAGGAAACCGCCCCCGCCTGCCACCACGACACGCATGATGTCCTCCTGCCGGTCAGCCGAGCCGCGGACGGCCGGGCGCGCACAGGGTCCAGCCCGCCGCGCACCAGGTCTCCGGGTCGAGGGTGTGGCGCGCGTCGACGATCGCCGGGGTGCGCACCGCGGTGGCGAGGGCGGCCGGGTCGAGCTCCCGGTACTGGGGCCACTCGGTGAGGTGCAGCACCACGTCGGCGTGCTCGCACGCCTTGGTCACGTCCAGGGCGAACTGCAGCGCGGGGTACGCCGCCCGGGCGTTGTCCACCGCCTCCGGGTCGTGGACGCGGACCTGTGCGCCCCGGTGCCGGACCTCCTCCGCGACCGCGAGCGCGGGCGAGTCGCGGACGTCGTCGCTGCGGGGCTTGAAGGCGGCCCCGAGGACCGCGACGTTCCGGTGGGCGAAGGACCCTCCGACCAGCCGCTGCGCGAGCTCGACAGTGCGCCACCGCTGCCGGGTGTTGATCGCGTCGACCTCCCGGAGGAAGGCCACCGACTCCCCCAGGCCCAGTTCCTCCGCACGGGCGGCGAAGGCCCGGATGTCCTTGGGCAGGCAGCTGCCGCCGAACCCGAGCCCGGGCGCCAGGAAGCGGGAGCCGATGCGGGAGTCCGCGCCCATCGCCTCCGCGAGGGTGAGGACGTCGGCACCGGTGGCGTCGCAGATCTCGGCCATGGCGTTGATGAAGGAGACCTTCGTGGCGAGGAAGGAGTTCGACGCCAGCTTGACCAGTTCGGCGGTGGCGGTGTCGGTCATGATGAACGGCATGCCGCCCGCGAGGAGCGGGGCGTAGATCTCCCGGAGCCGTCCCTCGGCGTGTGCCGTGCGGACTCCCGCGACGATGCGTTCCGGCCGCAGGGTGTCCTGGACGGCGCACCCTTCCCGCAGGAACTCCGGGTTCCAGGCGACGTCGGCGTCGGGTGCGGTCGCGCGCAGCCGCCGGGCGAGCCGGTCCGCCGTACCCACCGGCACGGTGGACTTGCCGACCACGAGGACATGCCCGCTGCCCGCCAGGTGGGGCGCCAGTCCGTCCACGGCGCTCTCGACGTGCCGCAGGTCGGCGGCGCCGGATCCGGGCCGCTGCGGGGTGCCGACGCACACGAAGTGCGTACCGGCGAAGCGGGCCCCCTCGGCCATCGACGTGGTGAACCGCAGCCGCCCGCTGTCCACGGTCCGCCTGAGCATCCCGCCGAGTCCCGGCTCGAAGAACGGGGTCCGCCCGGCGGCGAGCGCGGCGATCCGCTCCGCGTCGACGTCCACGCCGAGGACTTCGTGCCCGATCTCCGCCATGCAGGCGGCGTGGACCGCTCCTACGTATCCGGTACCGATGACTGTCAGGCGCATGGTGGTCTCCGGTGTGGTGGGGGCGTCCATGTCAGCCCCATGCCAGTACGCGTGGGGTCCGCGGGCGTCAGGCGCCGGTGGGCGGTGGGAGGGGTGTGGGTCGGCCGGGTCCTCGGCACTCCCAGCAGTTCGCGATAGCAGGCGTCGAGGCGGGCGCACATGTCCTCGGGTGCGAAGAGGGCCCGTACCCGGTCTCGTCCCTGCCGCCCCATCTCGGCGGCTTCGCGGGGGTGTTCGAGCAGCCATCCGACCGCGCGGACGAGGGCTTCCGAGTCGCCCGGTTCCGCGAGCAGGCCCGTGGCACCGTGCTCCACCAGGTCGGGCACTCCGTTGACCGCTGTCGCGACGACCGGCCGGGCCGCCGCGAGCGCCTCCGTGAGGGCGCGGCCGAGTCCCTCGTACAGAGATGTGATGACGAAGACGTCCAGCCCGGCTACGAGTGCGGCGGCGTCCGGGCGGTGACCGGTGAGCCGTATCTCGACGCCCAGTTCAGCGGCGAGCCGCCGGACGTCCCCGGCCAGCGGCCCGTCGCCGATCATGACGAATGCGGTGTCGGGGAGCACTCCCTGGAGAGCGGCGGCCATCCGGACGAAGTCCAGCGGCGCCTTCTGGGCGTCGATCCGCCCGACGGTGCCGATGAGCGTCACCTCGGGCGGCACACCGAGCGCACGTCGTGCGGCCGGTTCGAACCCGTCGGGAATGCGTGCCAGCTCCACCGCCGACGGCACGACGTGGACGCTGCCGGGAGGAGCCAGCCGCTCCTCGACGACCTCGCGCGCCACGCGCGGCGCGACGGCGAGGTAGCGGTGGGCGAGGCGCCGCGTCACCCGTTCGAGCCAGTGGTAAATCCTGCGCCGGGTCGGCGGCATGCGGTCGTGGAAGCTCAGGCCATGGAAGGTGTGCACCACCACCGGCGTGCGGCACAGCCGTGCCGCCAACCGGCCGAGGAAGCCGCCCTTCGCGGAGTGGGTGTGCACGACGGTGAAGCGTTCGCGGCGGACCAGCCGGATCAGCCGCCAGAGCACGAGGACGTCCACCGGGGTGAGAACGTGGCGGAACTCCGGGATCTCGACTGTGCGCACCCCCGCGGCCCGGGCCCGGTCCCACAGTTCACCGCCCGGCCCGCCCGCGATCCACACCTCGTACCGCTCAGGGTCCATCCCCACGGCGGACAGCAGGGTGTTGCCGCCGGCACCGCCCTGCATACGGGTGATCACATGGAGCACCTTGACGCGCGGCAGCACCGGCTGCGCCGGCAGCCGGTCGGCCGGTGTCGCGCGCGGTGGCGGTGCGGGCCAGTCAGGGACCGCGCCCACGGGAGAGGTGGTCGTCGCAAGAGCCGGGGCCGACATTTCACCACTCCCTTCCCGATGTGTATATTTACGTCGTATACGTACATATTCCCTCTCGTGTGAAGCCGGGTCAAGCCGACTGCTCAACGGACGGAGGAGGCGCGATGGCCCTGGTCGGACTGGAACGCATCGAGCGGCTGCTGGTGTGTCCGCGCTGCCGTTCGCCCCTGAGCGCGGCGCGCGACGTCTTCTCCTGCACGTCGCCCCAGTGCCCGCACCACACGTCGGCCGGGTTCCCGGTGATCGGCCGGTGGCCGGTCCTCGTCGACTTCGAGCGAAGCGTGGTTCGCCGTGAGGACTTCGCGGACGGCACCGGACACACTCGGCAGAATCCCCTCGGCCGCGCCTCCCGGCTGCCCCGCCCGCTGCGCCGCCTCTGGAAGCCGTCAAACCGGGTAGCGGCCCGGAACATCGACGTACTGATGCGCGCTCTTCCCGGCTCCGCCCCGACGCTGCTCGTCGTCGGCGGCGGGACGGTGGGCAACGGCGTGGAGGCGGTCTACCGCGATCCGCGTGTCCAGGTCATCGCCTTCGACCTCGTCGGCAGCCCGGTGACCCAGTTCATCGCGGACGCCCATCACATCCCGCTGCCCACGGCGAGCGTCGACGGAGTGCTGGTGCAGGCCGTACTGGAGCACGTGCTCGATCCGGCCCTGGTCGTCGCCGAGGTCCACCGGGTCCTGAAGAGCGACGGCCTCGTCTACGCGGAGACCCCGTTCCTGCAGCAGGTGCACGCCGGGCCCTGCGACTTCACGCGGTTCACCGCGAGCGGCCACCGTTATCTCTTCCGAGGGTTCGAAGAACTCGCGGCCGGTCCTGTCGCGGGTCCCGGCACCCAACTGCTCTGGAGCGTCGATCACTTGGTGCGAGGCCTGACCCGCTCCGCCTTCGCGGGCCGTGTGACGCGCCTGCTGCTGTGCTGGCTGCGGGCCCTCGACCGCCTCGTCCCGGCGCAGTACGCGATGGACGACGCCTCGGCCTACTACTTCCTGGGACGCAGGCGGGAGGGCGAGATGTCGGCCCCGGAAATCGTGGCCTATTACGGCGGGGCGCAGACGAAGACCTGAGGGGGCGTCTTCACAGAACGCACTTCGCGCATCCCCCGGTTACGACGTGCACACGCCATAAAACATACGCCGTAAATTGACGAACGAAGGAGTCAGCGGCCCCGCAGTTGCGCGCCCAGATCAAAGATCGATTCACGGGCAGGCTCTGATGTCAAGTCTGGCAATGGAACAAGTCTGGGGTAGAGTGCGCCACTCGAGCGGGCGCGCCCGCTAAAATTGTTCCATGCACACGGAGTCACTGGTTTGCACCGAGCACAGAGATCGCAGGCGGAGACACCCTCCAATTTCAGCCCCATCTCCCGCAGGTCGATATTGGCGCTGATATCAATCCCTCTTCTCACTGCAGGACGACGCCCTTCCAGCGACGGCGGCAAAGTCCTCGTCGCGGACTACGCCACGCCCCAGTTGGCGGCCAACGCCGCCGCCGGAAAGCGCCTCGTCTTCCCGGCAGGGCGGACGTACACGGTCACTTCGCTGTCGATTCCGGCGAACTGCTACGTCGAAGGCAACGGTTCGATCCTGCGCTTCCCCGACAACTCCACCGCGTCGACCGGGCAAAGCGACGAGATCCTGAAGGTGAGTGGCTCGGGCGTCACGATCGACAACCTCACACTCGACGGACGTGCGGCGAACCAGGGAGCCACCTGGTCTCAGTTCCGCCATTGCGTGAGGATCCACGGAAACTTCAGCAACGTGGTTGTCAAGAACTGCCGACTCACCAATATCATCGGCGACGGCGTCTATGTGAACATTGGCAGTTCCGCCACGAATTGCATTATCGGGCCGAACAACACGTTCACGTCTGATCACTTCAACCGGAACGGTGTTTCCATCATCGCCGGTACGCACATCGAGGTGCATAACAACACCTTTACCAATTGTTCGCGTTCCGGAATGCCCGGGCCCATCGACCTCGAGCCCAACTCATCCAGCGAGACGTTGTCCGACGTATTCGTTCACCACAACACGATCGTCGGCGGTTCCGCGACCGGTACAGGTACGTTGCCGGGCATCGTGTACAGCGGCTTCCAGAACGCGGCAGCCAACAACATCCACATCCATGACAACAACATCAGTGGAACCAGGTTCACGGACGGTGTCCTGATCATCGGCATCAGCGGCGGTCCGTTCAACGCCGCGAAGAACCTGAACGTCTACCGGAACAACATCCACAACATTGGGAATGCGAACAGGTTCGGCGTCGGCATCAACCACTACATAGGCGCGAATGTGTACGATAACACGTTCGACGGCATGCAGTGGGCCATATACAACTACAAGGGCGCTCTGGGCACGTCGACCGGTAACACGTTCATCGGAGTGACAACGGACATCACCAATGACGATCCACACTATTCATAGCTGAACAGGGATGTCGGGGCGGCCGGTGCGTGCGGCCGTCAGCATCGCCGCGAGTCCGTCCCGCAGGCCCGTTGCCGGCCGGTAGCCGAACGCCTCACGTGCGCGGGTGATGTCGGCCGCGGTACGCCGGGCATCGCCCGGCTGGCGCGGCACGCGGACCACACGCACCGGCGTGCCGAGCAGGCGGAGCAGGGCGATGGCCTCGTTCATCGTCACCTCGCAGCCGCCACCCACGTTGGCGACACCGCTCCACGAGGAGAGCGCCACCTCGCGCATGGCGGTCACCACATCGGTGACGTAGGTGAAGTCGCGGCTCTGCTCCCCGTCCCCGTAGAGCACGAACGGACGCTCACTGATCGCGGTCGCGATCAGCCGTGAGAACGCCATGTCGGGTCGCTGCCCCGGCCCGTAGACGCTGAACAGCCGCAACGAGGCGACGGGGACACCGAAGGCGGCACGATAGGCCTCGCACAGGTGCTCTGCGGCGAGCTTCGTCACGCCGTACGGGGAGACGGGGGCAGGGCGCACGGTCTCCCTGGTCGGGTACGCCTCGGCGTCTCCGTACACCGACGAACTGGAGGCGTAGACGAGGCGGCGCAGGCCGATGGCGCGGGCCGCCTCCAGCACGCGCTGGGTCGCCAGGACGTTGCGTTCCACGTAGACGGCGAACTCCGGACCCCAGGATCCGCGGACGCCGGGCTGGCCCGCGAGGTGGTAGACCGCGTCGGCATGGGCGAAGACCGGCTCCAGGGGAACCCGGAGCAGATCGGCCCGCCGGAAGGCGAATCCGTCCCGGTCCAGCAGCGGGCCGAGGTTCTCCCGCTTGCGCGCCGGGGCGTAGAAGTCCGTCATGGCGTCGACGCCGACCACCTCGTCGCCACGCGACAACAGGTGTTCGCACAGGTGGGAACCGATGAATCCGGCTGCCCCGGTCACGATCGCGCGCATAAGGATCGGCCTTCCTCGGTGTGCCGTGTGCCGGCATCGCCCGGCCGGTCGGAGCAGGGGCCGGAGCCACCCCTGTCCCAGAGGCCGGACAGCACGTACCACAGCGTTCGGACGATGTAACCCATCACGGTGGTCAGGGAGTTACGGGAAAGGAGTTCCGCGTCCAGCTCGGCACGCAGCGGAACCAGGACCGCGAAGTAGTACTCCTCCCGATCCGGCCTGTCGTCGAGCAGCGCGGCGTGCGCGCGTGAACGGAGCTGGCACGGTCCGGTGAGCCCCGGCCGGTGGCGGAACAACCACTGGTGTTCGGGAGGGAAACGCACAGCCAGGTCGACCGACTCCGGGCGCGGTCCCACCAGCGTCATGTCACCGCGCAGCACGTTGATCAGCTGCGGCAGTTCGTCCAGGTGGAAGCGCCTGAGCAACTGTCCCGTGCCGGTCACGCGTGAGTCGCGGCCGTTGGTGAGTGCGGAACCGGTCGCACCGGTGTGCATGGTCCGGAACTTGTAGAGGGTGAACTCGCGTGCGCCCTCCCCGATCCGCTGCTGCCGGAAGAGCACTGGCCTGCCACTGGTGGCGCGGATCAGCACGGCCAGAAGAAGCATCAGGGGCGTCAGCACGACGAGCAGGACGAGGGCGACGACGACGTCCAGCGCGCGGCGCGTCCACGGGAGGGCCACGGGAGTCATCGGCGGCAGGGCCGGTCGGCCGCGGACGTCGGCGGACAGGGGGTGGCGGGCGCGTGCGGTCATCACCGTGCGCCACCGAGCTCCAGTGCCGAGGTCCACCGGGGGAGCCAGGCTTCGTACGAGTACCGGCGGCCGACGACGGCCCGGGCTTCGCGCCCCAGCCGCTCCCGGGCGGCGTCCGATGCCTCCAGCAGGCCCTGGATCGCGTCGGTCCACTCGCTTTGGTCGCGGGCGGCCGGCATCCCGAGCCGGTCGAGGATCTCGGCGTTCACCCCGATCGGCGTGGCCACAGCGGGCAGCCCCACGGCCCCGTACTGGAGCAGCTTGTAGCCGCACTTGCCCAGGCTGTAGGGGGTCGACGGCAGCGGCATGAGCCCGATGTCCACGTCTGCCAGCGCGGTGCGCTGGCGGTGCGGGCTCCATGCGACCCGGTCGATGAAGGTCTCGATGCGGCCCAGCGAGCGTGTCGTGGTGCCGATGAGCGTCAGGCGGGCGCCGGTGCGCCGGTGGATCTCTTCGAGCGCGCCGGCGACCAGCAGCAGGCAGTCCTCGTTGTGCCGCGAGCCGATCCAGCCGAGTCGTGGCGGGTCGTGCAGCGCGTAGAAGGTTTTCGGCGTGTAGTCCTCCGGCGCCACGCAACTGGGGATCACCACGACGTCGCGGTGGCGCCCGGCGGCCCAGTTCCCGAGGACCTCGTTGCCCGCGATGACGCGGTCGGCGTACCGAACCGCAGTCCGTGCCTTGGCCGACTTCGGCGCGAGTCTGCGCAGCGCACCACCGGCACCCCAGTCCCACTGCAGGGCGTCGTCGAAGTCGTAGACGGCGAAGTCCGCACAGGTGAGCAGCCTGCGTTCCCACCACCCGCGGCTGAGCGGGGACGCCTCCCGATGCAGCAGCAGACGTCGCGGGCGCGCGGCCGCCATCTGGTGCAGGCGCAGTTCCGCCCGCGCCACGGCCACCGGGTGCCGGGCCAGTCGGGACGGGGCGGCATCGGCGAACGACGCGTAACTGCTGACGGTGAAGTCCGTGTCGACGCGGTCCAGCCACTCGAAGACACGGACCCGCGAGCTGCCGGCTCTCCGCCCGTAGGGGGTGATCGCGCACTGCCTGAGGCGTCGGTCCATGACTTCACACCCAACACTGCAAGCTGATATCGTATATTTACGACGTAAACCAGAATATGTCTTCATCGTACGGCAGGGTCAAGTTGCCCGCCCCCACATCGCAGAGGAGCTCCCGTGGATCTCCGCGAATACGTCGATGTGCTGCGCCGACGGTGGCGGTTCGTCGTGGTGTGCGTCCTGCTGGGACTGGTCGCGGCGGCCGCCGTGACCGCCCTGATGCCACGCACCTACACGGCGAAGGCGCAGCTCTTCATCGCCACGAACGACAACGACAGTGCCAACGCGTACGCGGGCGGCCTGTTCACCCAGCAGCGGGTCAAGTCCTACACACAGATCGCGAACAGCCCCGCAGTACTCGGCGGCGTCATCGGCAAACTCGATCTGAACACGACACCCGCGCAACTCGCGAAGAAGATCAGCGCCCAGGCCCCGCTCGACACGACCCTGGTCGACATCAAGGTCCAGGACCGGTCCGCCACGCGGGCACAGGCGATCGCCGACGAGACCGCCGCCCAGTTCACGAGGTACATCGGCAGCATCGAGAAGACCTCGGCGGACGAGCCGGCACTGGTCAAGGCCAGCGTTGTGGGCAATCCCGACGCACCGACGGCACCGGCGAGCCCGCGTCCCGCTCTGAACGCGGCGATCGGTCTGCTCGGCGGCATCGTCGTCGGCGTCACGGGCGCCGTGCTGCGCAACTCGCTCGACACCACGGTCCGCTCGGCGGGCGACGTCCGCCGCCGTCTGGACGTCGCGACGCTGGGCGCCCTCCCCAGGCCCGCCCGGCGCCGGGGGGACACCGGACACCGGAACAGCGGCGTCCGGCGCGACGAAGCGCTCAGCCAGCTGCGGACCCGCCTCCGCGTCCCGCGGGACGGAATGCCGAGCTCACTGCTCATCAGCAGCGCCGTGCACGGTGAGGGCAGGACCGACACCGCCATCGACCTGGCCGCCAACGTCGCGCGCACGGGCCGACGCGTCGTGCTCGTCGAGGGAGACCTGCGCCGGCCCCGTCTGGCCGCAACGCTCGGTCTGCGCGAGGGCCCCGGACTGACCGACGTCGTCACCGGCGGCGCGGAACTCTCCCATGCCCTCCAGCCCTGGGAGGCCGGACAGCTGCGCGTGCTGCCGAGCGGCACTCCCCTGCCCGACCCGGCCGCACTGCTGTCGTCCCGCTACCTGAGACAACTGCTGCGCGCCCTCGAGGCGGAGGCGGATCTCGTGGTGCTGGACAGCCCGCCGGTGCTGCCCTTCGCCGACGCGGCGATCCTCGCCGGCGAGACGGAGTCGGCGCTCGTCGTGGTCCGCATCGGCAGGACAAAGTACGACCAGGTGCACCGTGCCCTCGAGAACCTGGCCTCCGCCGGCGCGCGCACCCTCGGCGCCGTCGTCACCGCCGCGCCGCCCGACAGGCGCACCGGTCCGCACCCGCGCCAAGCGCCACAGCAGCACCGTGCTCCGGAGCCCGAGGACCGGGCGGCGCCCGCAGCCGATGGCGTCCGCGCCCCGGCCGGCCGCAGCCGGTAGGCACACGGGAGGCTCCCGATGACGCATCAGCAGTCCACCACGGTACTGATCATCGGGATCTTGACACTGCTGTCCCTGATTCCCTGGGCCATCGCCTTTCGCAGGGCCCGCGTCTTCCGCGACTGGGACCTCACCTCGACCCTGGTCCTGCTGATCGGAGTCCTCGCCAATCTGCCCGCCACGGCGTACGTGATCGTCAGCGGACGGGAAGAGCGCCTGGACCCCCTCGGCGACGCGGTGATCGGTTTCCCGAGCTGGGTGAACCTGATCGGCGTCGTCGCGAACGGCCTCATGCTCCTGGTCTGCGTACTGTTCATGGTGAGCCGGCTACTGTTCGCCCGCGCCCGGATCAATGCGGCACCCCTCATCGCGGCAGTGATCGTCCTGACCATGGCCGCCTCCGCCGGCCTGCACGGGCAGCCGTTGTGGACGCCGAGAGAGCTCACCTTGCTGGCGGCCCTGCTCGCGGCGTCGGTCGCACGTCCCGGACGCTCTGCGTTGCTCGGCGGTGCCGCCGTCGCCATGGTGTACACCGTCCTGGGTGGCATCGAGTCGCTCATCGAGCCGTCCAGCGTCGTCCGCCCCTGCCGCAGCGACAATCCGTGCGGCGACCTCGGGATCCTCTACGCGGGTGTTTTCAGCAACGAGAACATCTTCAGCCTGCTGGTGGTGGCGAGCATCCCCTTCGTCTGGCTGGCCCTGCGCGGCGGGGTCCGCGTCCTGCTGGCGGGCTACCTCGCCTTCGTGGCCGTCGCCACCGGCAGTTTCCTGGCGAGTCTGACGGCGATCGCCGCGGTGGCCCTGCTGGTGCTGCTACGGCCGAGGCTTCCCGACCAGCCGGCCGTGGCACCGACCGCGGAGGCCGGCCCGGGCCGCCGTCTGCTGGCCGGGGCGGTCCTCGCCGGGGCGGCTGCCGTTGGCTTCGCCGTGCCCCTGCGCCCCGGGCGCTTCGGCGATCTCGGACTGCGTGCCGCCATCTGGGACCTGGCCCGGGAGGAGTGGACCCGTTCTCCGCTCCTCGGTTACGGCGGCGATGCCTGGTCCAGCAAGTACCCGGGCGGCGAGATCCCCGCGGCGACCTCGCCCTCGTTGCACAACCAGTGGATCGACGTCCTTTACGCGGGCGGAATCGTCGGACTGCTCCTGTTCGCGGTTCTGCTGGCGTACCTGCTGTTCAGGGGCGGCACCCGGGGCTTTCCGGTCGCGGCCTGCGTCCTGCTGCCCGTGCTCATCGCCTCCGTGCTGGAGCGTCCCTGGTCCTTCGGGCTCAGTAATTCGCTGACCTTCGCACTCGTGGTGGCCACACTCCTGCCGGTCCAGACGCGGGTACGGGCCGGTGCCGGCACCACCGAACGACGCCCCGCGAAGTCAAGGACGATGAGCGAGGTCTGAGCCGTGCCACTTCTCAACTCCGCGGTAGGCACTGCGCGGTCGGCCCAGGCTGCCGGGCGCGCGCCCACTGGACACAGTGCCTGCGGCTCGGCCGGACGGTCTCGCAGCCGTCAGTCGTCTCCTCCGCGGCGGCCCCACACGCCGACCCCCTTCCTCGCTACGCCGGATGGGGCTGCGCCGGACGGGGCTGCTACGCCGGACGGGCGGTTTCCGGCTCGGCGACCTGCGGTGCCGGGAGGAGTGACGGCGCAAGCGGCCCCGGCCGTCGCCCGTGCCGCAGCCAGCGCAGGAACGCCCACTGGACGGCAAGCGTGCCCCGCACGTCCACGGGTTGCCCGCGCAACGCCGCGCCCAGCAGCCGTGCGGCCGGTTCCACGGACAGCGACAGGCCGATCAGCAGCCACGCCTGGCGCTTCGGCCAGTGCCGGAGCATGTAACGGGTGCGGCTGCACAACATCAAGTAGTGCCGCCCCAGCCCCAGTTGGTCGGAGCTGATCGCCTCGGCGTGAAACACCCGTGCCTGCGCGATATGGTACGAGGGCCGGCCCAGCCTTCGCGCCCGCAGGGCGAAGTCGACTTCCTCCATGTACAGGAAGTAGCCCTCGTCGAAGCCGTTCAGTTCGGTGAACAGGTGGCGGCGCACCAGGAAGAACGCGCCGATGACCTGATCGACCTGGCCGGACCGGGCCATTTCCTCAGGCCGCAGGTGATGGGGAGGGAAGAGGGCGGGCGCCAGCCGGTCGAGCCCCGTCATCCCGCCGGCGCAGAGGCGGGGGCTGGGGAACCGCGAGCAGGAGATCAGCGGGCGGCCGTGCGCGTCCACCATGCGTGCGCCGAAGATCCCGAAGCGCTGTGCAGCGGGAGTCCGGAGGAACTCGCCGGTGATCCTCAGGGTGTCCGAGTACAGCTCTGTGTCCGGGTTCAGGAAGAGCAGGAAGTCGGAGCGGCAGAGCGCGGCGCCCTGGTTGCAGGCCGTCGCGAAGCCGCGGTTGTCGGGATTGTGCACCATCCGAAGCCGCAGTCCGGTCGCCGGAAGGTCGCGGGCGGAGCCGTCGCTCGAGGCGTTGTCGACGACCACCACCTCGCCGACCCGCAGCACCGACTGGTCGGCCCGGGCGATGGAGCGCAAGCAGTTGTGGAGATGTTCTCCGGTATTCCAGTTGACGATCACGACATCGACGAGGAGGTTCATGGCACACGACCTGACCCGCCGGAGGGCGCGTATCGCTGGTTGGACGGGCTCTCCGGCCTGGAGTACGGACGCAGTTCGTCCAGCAGCAGCCGCAGCGGCTCGAGCGTCCGGTTCCAGTCCAGCCGCCGGGCCTGTTCGTATGCCTCGTCGCTGACCGACCGCCACCGCGCCTCGTCGCTCAGGTCGCCGATGCGGGTGGCGAAGTCCTCCTCGGTATAGGGCACCGATCCGCGCAGCAGGTCGAGGTGACGCCGCCAGGCCGGGACGAGGACGGGCAGCCCGTACGCGAGGTAGTGCAGGTGCTTGGCCGAAAAGCCTTCTTCACGGATCGCGTCCCGGGTACAGGTGATCAGCCCGAACTGGTAGTCGCGCAGGACCTCGGCGGAGGCGTAGCCGCGGTAGTTGAGGCCCAGGGACGGATCCGGCGGTGGTCCACCGTAGACGTCGATGTACGGATACAGCCGGCTCAGCCGGGACAGCAGCGGAAGGTTGATGAACTGCCCGCTCAGCGAACCGAGGTAGGCGACGCGGGGTGGACGGGCGAACCGCGCCGGCTCGGCAAACGGTGTGCAACCCCAGTTGAGCTGGAGGAAGTTGTCGCCACTGATGCCGTACTTCGCCTGCGCGTAGCGGCCGTAGGTCTCCCAGGAGAACGACAGGTACTCCATCTCCTCGAAGAAGTCCTTCTCCCAGTCTCGGAACTTCCTGTGCTGCCGCGGGGTGAGCCGGCCTTCGTTGAGCACCTCGTCGGCCCACGGATTGGGGCAGTCGTAGAGAGTGGCGGCGGACGTGTGGGCCGTCAGTACGCCCGCGTCGTAGGGCGTTTCGCAGATGACCAGGTCGAAGTCGTCCAGCGCCAGTTCGCTGCTGAGGATGCGTCGGCGCAGCCGGTGGTCCGTCATCAGCACGTGGTACGAGAGATGGCGCCGTCCGAAACCCCACCGCCGGGTGAGCATCCTGGACGCGACGTCGTTCGCGTACAGCGCGAGCTTGCCGGGGCGCGCGGACCCGGGCAGCATCCGCCCGAGCGAGCCGCGGCTGGAGGAGGCCCGCGCCAGGCTCTGGGTGTCCACCAGGTGCACCTCGTGACCGTGCTCCCGCAGGAACCGCTCGATGGCCAGGGGCTTGACGCTGTTGGCATACCCGTCGAGCTGAGCCAGGATCAGCACGCGCCGAGGCCGCCCGTCACCCCGTCCCGGTGAGGTCGTTCCGCTCATGATGTGTCCTTCCTTACGCGGGCGTGGTCTCCGCCCGGGCGCTGGGGCCATGGATGAGTTCGCGGCCGATGAACAGCCATGCGAGGGCGAGGCCGGCGGGCACCGGGAGGCCGGCCAGCAGCAGCGGCAGCGCGCCGTGCCACCCCAGTTGCAGCACCAGCAGGTCGCCGAGGACGGCGGTGATCACCGCCAGCGCGGTCGCCGGCACCCACCGCTTCGGCAAGTGCTGTTCGCGCAGGTCGGCCAGTCGCCGGCACAGGACGACGAAGTACAGGGAGCCCGCCATGATCCCGACGGAGGTGGCCAGGACGACGCCGACGACTCCGAACGCGATGGTCAGCGGCACCGTGAGCGCGAGATTCACCGCTGTGGAGAACCAGGAGTAGCGCGTCTCGAGACCAGGGCGGCCGATGGCCCGGACGAAGCAGGTGCGCATCCCGGTGCAGGCCACCTGCACGGCGTATCCGGCCAGCAGGACGGCGGCCACCGCTCCGCTGAGCGCCAGCTCGGGACCCACCCACACCTCGACCGCCAGGCCCACCGCCGCGGTCGTCACCGCACCATAGGTCAGCACGACGGGCAGCCAGCGGAACTGCATCGCGTGGAACTCCCGTACCGCGCCAGGGAGCTGGTGCCTGGCGTAGACGTGGGTCATCCTGGTCAGGATCGGCGGGAAGGCGTACAGCGGCAGGCTGCGCAGCGCGGTTGCCGCCTGGTAGCCGACGGCGAAGATGCCCACATAGCGCACCGGCAGCAGCGCGGCGATGACCACGGCGTCGACCTCTCCGTTGAGGAAGACGGTGAACCCCGACAGCTGCATACGGGACGCGTAGCCGACGAACTCGCGGCGCTCGGCCGACCGTGGCATCAGGGGGCGCCGGATACGGATGTGCCGTGCCCCGAGCCAGAGGCCGCCGACCGTGGTGAGCAGGTACCGCCCCGCGGTGAGCAGGGCGAGCAGCGGGAGGTCGGGGCCGCTGCCGATCAGTGTCACCACGGCCACGGCGTAGACCAGACACGATCCGCCACTGACGGCTGCGAGACCGGCGAAGCGGGCGTTCGCCTGCAACAGCGCGATGGCGGAGTTGGCGGCCAGGGCCAGGGTGAGCAGCGGGCCGAGGGCCAGCAGCAGCTGCTCGGCTTCTCCCGACAGATGAGGCGGTACGTCGAGCGCGGAGACGACGACGGGGGCCAGCAGCGCGCCGAGCCCGGTGACGAGCGCGCCCAGACCGACGAAGACCGTCAGCGACCCGACGACCAGTCGGCCGGTGCCTTCCCGGTCGCCGCGGGCTCCGTGATAGGCGTGGAAGCGCGCCAGTGAGGCGCCGACACCGCCGTCCAGCACGGCGAGGGTGGCCAGGAAGACCAGGATCAGTGACCACACACCGAAGCGGTCGAGCCCCAGTTGGCCGATCAGGTACGGCGTCAGCGCCAGGTTGGTGAGCAACGGAGCCGCCTGCGCCAGCGCGCTGAAGCCCATGCCCGAGAAGAGACGCCGCGCCAGTGGGGCGGGCGTGGTGCCGTCCGTGTCGTCCGGTCCGCCACGCCCTGCTCCGTCCGGCGCGGCGATCCGGCCGGTGAGTCGCAGCATATGGTCGCCGAGACGCACGGGCCGGCCTCACTTTCCGGCGCCGGGCGGATGGCCTGCCGCCATCTGCCGGGAGAGAGTGCGCAACCCGCTCCGGTCGAGGATCAGGACGTACTGGCCGTCGATCATGTCCGACCGGACGATGGGCGCGGTCGTGAAGTGGGTGTCCTCGGAGTCCAGATGGCGCAGGCCGAGCACGAGGCCGCGCAGGTCGCCGTTGGACAGCCGGTCGTCCACGCTGACCGCGTCGGTGAGTGCCTCGAGTATCCGGTTCGTCTTCAGCGGGCTGGTGATGCTGACGTCGCCGCCGATCTCACCGACGAGGCCGCGCAGGAACTGCTGCTGCCGCTTGATCCGGTCCAGCTCGCCGCCGGGCAGTCCGTGGCGCTGGCGGACATAAGAGAGCGCGTCCTCGCCGTTCATGGTGTAGGTGCCCGCCTTGAAGTGCCGCCCCTGCTCCGAGTCGTAGGAGTTCTCCTGCACGGTGATCGGCACACCACCGACCGCGTCGGTGAGGGACCGGAAACCATGCCAGTCGATGACGGCGAAGTGGTCGACCCTCGTTCCGGTGAGCCGTTCGACCGTCCGGACGAGGAGAGGCGGACCGCCCCAGGAGAACGCGGCGTTGATCTTCGCGGATCCGTGCCCGGGGACGGGCACCCAGCTGTCCCGCGGTATCGACACGGTGTACGCCGTGCCTTCGCCGGGACCGAGGTGCACCAGCATCAGTGTGTCGCTGCGCTGGGCGCCGTACCTCCACCGCGCGTCTTTCGCCTCGTTGCCGGTGGCCGGTTTCTCGGAGCGGAGGTCAACACCGGCCAACAGGAAGGTCGTTCCCTCGCCGCTCTTGGGCCGGGGACCGTCGGGGAAGGCCTTGGGTATCCGGGTGACCCGGTCCCCGTAGTGGTCCGTGGCCCACCACAGGCCGCCGGCGCCCAGCCCGAGCACGGTGAGAACGACGACCACCAGACAGGCCAGCAGGCGCTTCGCCAGCCTGTGGCGTGGCCGGGCCCGCTGCCTCGGTGCCCAGTGCGGCCACTGGGAGGGCGGGGACATCAGAAGTCGTCCGGGTAGGGATCGGCCAGGCCCGCGTGCCGCTGGTGGGCCGGCGGGGAAGCGGGGAATCCGGGGAAGAGGTCGGCGAGAGCGTGGCGGACCGCGGCGGTGTCGTTGCGTTCCGCGGCGCCGTACAGGACGGGGAGCAGCCCGGCCGGCGCGACCGGGGGACTGACGGAGGTCGCGGCGAGAATGCGTGGGTGCGAGGTGCGTGTGTGGTGCTCCTGCGATGAGAACAGCGTCTCGTTGAGTTTCTCGCCGGGGCGCAGGCCGGTGAAGCGGATGTCCACGTCGGGCACGTGCACGGACCGGGCGTACTCGCGGACGAGGTCCACGATCCGCACGGGGGCGCTCATGTCGAGAACGAATACCTCGCCGCCCTGAGCCATGCGCGCCGCTTCGAGGACCAGGCCGGCGGCCTCCTCGACGGTCATGAAGAACCGGGTCACGTCGGGGTGCGTGACGGTCACCGGGGTGCCCGCGCCGAGTTGCTCCGCCAGAACCGAGAGCAGCGAGCCGCGGCTGCCGAGCACGTTGCCGAACCGAACGGCGCAGAACACGGTGCCGGGCGGGGCGTCCTGCTGGGCGTTCTGCACGATGAGCTCGGACAGCCGCTTGGTGGCGCCGAGCACCGACACCGGGTCGGCCGCCTTGTCGGTGGAGATCAGGACGAACCGCGAGGTTCCGTTCGCCATCGCGGCCCGGACCAGGTTCTCGGTGCCCCGGACGTTCGACTTCACGCCCTCGCCGGGGTTCAGTTCGAGGAGGGGCAGGTGCTTGTGGGCGGCCGCGTGGAAGACGACCTCCGGACGCAGCTCGCGGAAGATCTGGTCGATGCGGGGGCGGTCACGGATGTCCGATATCACCACGTCGTCGGCGTGCAGGGCGTCGCCGTGGAGCTCCAGTTGGAGCCGGTGCAGGTTCGACTCGTCGTGGTCGACCAGGAACAGCCGGCTCGGGCCGAAGGCCTGCACCTGGTGGCACAGTTCGCTGCCGATCGAGCCGCCGGCTCCGGTCACCAGGACGCGCCGGCCGGCGATCGTGGAGCCCGCCTCGGAGCTCACCACCTGCATCTCGGGGCGGCCGATCAGCGCGTGCACATCCAGCGACCGCATGTCGCAGCCCACCACGTCGCGGCGGAGCGCGGCGATGAACGACGGCAGGTACCGCACGCGCGCCCCCGCGGCCTCCGCGGTGCTCGCCACCCGCTGGAAGCGGGCCGCGTCGAGGCCGGGAATGGCCACGACCACCGCCTCGATCCGGTGCGCGGACACGGTCGCCCCGGTGTCGTCGAGCCGGCCGAGCACGGGCAGGCCCCCGATGTCGCCGACCCGGTGCTTGGCCGGATCGTCGTCCAGGAAGCCCACGGGGTCGAGCCCGAACTGCGGGGTGCGCGCCAGGTCCCGGGCGAGCGCCTGACCGGCCTCCCCCGCGCCGACGACCAGGGTGCGCAGCCCGGCGGGCGGTGCCGTCCGCCGGGCCGGACGCCGTGGAGCGAGCCGGGCCAGCTCCGCGCAGACGCGGTCGACGGCCCGGTCGGTGAGGTGCGGGTACAGGGGCAGGGACAGCAGCTGCGGGAACAGTGCGTCGGCGCCCGGCAGGCCGCCCGGCGGGGTGATCGCGGCGCGCTGGAAGTGGGGCATGTGGTGCAGCGGAATGAAGTGGACCGAGGTGCCGATACCGCACTCCGCCAGCCGTTCGATCAGTTCGTCCCGGCCGGTTCCGTACTCGGGGAGCACCCGCACCACGTAGAGGTGACGGGCGTGCCGCCCCGGGGTGGCGGGCTCCAGCGGGGCGAGTCCGGGCACGGTCCGAAGCGCCGCCTCATATCGCGCGGCCAGGGCGTGCCGACGCCGCTGCCAGTCGTCGAAGTGCCGGAGCTGAGCCCGCCCGAGGGCGGCCTGTACGTCGGTCATGTTGGCCTTGAGACCGGCCTCCTCGACGGTGTAGCGCCAGCTGCCGCCGGGCAGGTCGCGCCGCCAGGCGTCGGCGGACATGCCGTGCAGCCGCGCGCGGCGGACTCGCTCGGCGAGTTCCGGGTCGTCGGTGGTGAGCATGCCACCCTCGCCGATGGGCAGGTTCTTGGTGGCGTAGAAGCTGAAGCAGGTGGCCCGCGACAGGCTGCCCACGGGCCGGTCACCAACCGTCGTGCCCAGGGCGTGTGCGGCGTCCTCGATCACGTGGGTCAGCGGCAGGCGTGCGGCTTCGGCCAGTTCGGCGACCGGTGTCGGCGACCCGGCGTAGTGCAGGACCATCATCGCCTGCGGGCAGCCGCACGCCCGGGCCGCGCGGGCCACCATGGCCGGCGTCGGCATCCCGGTGCGTGGGTCCACGTCGACGAGCACGGGTCGCAGCCCGGCGTGCAGCACGGCCTGGGCGGCGCCGCAGAAGGTCACGGCCGGGACCAGGACCGTACCGCCGGCCGGCAGTCGCAAGGCTCGCAGCGCCAGTTCCAGGGCCGCCGTGCAGGAACTCACCGCCACCGCGTGGGCGGCCGAGACATACTCCGCGAACTCGTGCTCGAAGCGTTCCGTCTCCGGGCCGGTGGTCACCCATCCGGAAGCGAGCACCCGCTGCGCCGCCCTCCGGGCCTCCGGACTGATCCAGGTGAGGGCGAAGGGCACGTCCCCGTCCGCAGGCTCGCGCGCGAGGACGTCGGCACGCGACTCGCCGTCGGGGGCGGGGGGCCGACCGCGCCCGACCGCTTGCTGCCCGGACCGCAGCTTGTGAACCGTCATGAGGTGCTCCCCCTGTGCTGGCTTCCGTGGGGAACGTTCCGTCGGGAACGATGACGCCGTCCGCTGTCTCTCCGCGCCCCTATCGCGTATATTTACGACGTATACGTACAGATTGCGCCCCTCCGTGCGTAGAGTCAACAGGAGAACGAACACCGCTCGGTTCGACCGCTGGAGGAAACGCATGGCCAAGGAACAGGCCGCGGCGCGACGGAAGGACCCGGGGGACAACCCGGCGCGTCGCGCGAGCGATCGCGGCCGCTACGGCCGGCTGAGCCGGGAGCGGGTATTGGCCAGCGCCCTGGAACTGGTGGACCGGGAGGGCCTGAGCGCGCTGAGCATGCGCCGGCTGGGCGCCGAGCTCGGCGTGGAGGCGATGGCGCTCTACCGGTACGCGGCGAGCAAGGACGCACTCCTGGACGGACTGGTCGAGGCCCTCTACCTCGAACTCGAGGAGCGTCTGGCCGCCGAGCCCGATCCCGCCGCCACGGCCGAGGTGCCCGCGTGGCGCGCCCGGCTCCACCGCATCGCGCTGGCGACCTACGACATCTGCCTGGCCCACCCCGAGGCGGTCCCGCTGCTCGCCACGCGCATGCTCGCGGTGCCGCTGGCGCGGCGGCCGGCCGCCGTCCTCAGGGACCACGAGCACGTGCTCGCCCTGCTGAAGGAGGCGGGGTTCGACGAGGCGCTCGCCTCCGCCGTGTTCCGCGCCTTCACCGCCTGGCTGCTCGGCTACGTCTCCGTGGAACTGCGGCCCATGGTGGACAACCCCGACGAGCCCGACCCCGCCTTCCGCCTCGGCCTGCACCGCCTGTCACCGCAGGAACTGCCCACACTCCGGGAGACCGCCACCGCGCTCGCCGACCGGGGCGGTCCGGAGGGTCTGACGGCCGGACTGGACGCGCTCCTCGACCGGTTCGCCCGGAGGGAGCAGACCGTCAGGCCCGCGGACGCAGCATCCGGCTGAAGGGCGTGACGGGGCGCTCCAGTGGCTCGCCGTCCACGGAGATGTCGACCGCCTCGTTGAAGAAGGCGAGCCGCCCCTTGATCGCGGCCACCGCGGGCAGCGGGTCCGGATAGCTCCAGACGATGTTGGGCGGTGCGACGGCCCCGCCACGCAGGGACCAGTACCGGGCCGTGCCCTTGTACGGGCATCCGGTGCTGTGATCGGTGGGTTCGAACAGGTCGAGGCGGACATCCTCGCGGGGGATGTAGTACCGGGTCGGCAGGCCGGTCTCGAACAGCAGCACCGGACGGTGGGTATCGGCGACGACCCTGCCGTCGATCCCGACCCGGACGTGGCGGCTGCCGGGCAGGACGTCCACGCGTTTGTGCGGGTCCCGAGGGTGGATGAAGATCTCTTCCTCCTCCTCGTACCACTGGTCGAGGCCCATGCCGGTGCGCCGGAACCACTCGAAGGCGATGTGGTCGGCCAGATCGTCGGCCGGGAACGTCCAGGCCGCGTTCTCCAGCAGATCGCCGTCGAACTCGAGGTCGTAGAAGATTCGCGATCCGGTGTGCCTGCCGGTGGGCGGGTTCTTCGCCGGGCGGAGGAGGTCAGTGCGGACCTCCTCGCGCGGGAACGCGTACAGCGGGACCGGCGCATCGCGCTCCCAGACCAGGACGGGGTGCCGGCTGTCGACGACGGTGACATCACCCTTGCGGCCCCGCACCCAGCGCTCGCTGGGCTCCCACAGAAGGCCTTCGGGGGTCGCACGGACCGACCGCTCGGTGGGGAACAGAGGCATGGCCCATTCTCCTTCCGCTCCTCTCCGGAGCCTACTGCGCGGTCCTGCGACCAGCGCGGTCAGTGGACGGAGTCGAGCCGGGCCCGCTGCTCGGAGGTCAGCTCCAGGTCGACGGCGGCCAGGTTCTCCTCCAGCTGCGCCACGGACGACGCCCCGACTAGCGGGACGACCGGCAGCTCGCCGCCGATCTGCCAGGCCAGGACGACCTGGTTGACGGTGGCCCCCGTCTCCTGGGCGACCTCCCGCAGGACCTCCAGACGCGCCGGGGTGCCCGGGTGGCCGAAGTCCCGGGGCAGCCTGTCGGAGTGCGTGTAGGCGCCCTTCAGCAGCGGCGAGTAGGCGACCAGGGTCAGTCCGGGCTCGGCCCGCAGGTAGGCCAGCAGATCGGGCCCGGCGGGGCCGAGGCTGCCGTCGGGGAACAGGTCATCGGGGACGTCGGTGCGGGGCCGCAGGTGGCTGTGGGCGTACTGGAGCACCTCGTAGCCGGGCAGTCCCGCCGCGGCGGCGAGCGCGCGGGCCCGCTCGACCCGCCAGGTCGCGTGATTGCTGACGCCGAGAAGACCGACCGTGCCCTCAACGACCAGTTCGGCGAAGCCCTCGACGGTCTCCTGGAGGGGGACCTTGCGGTCCTCGATGTGGGCGTACAGCAGGTCCAGCTTCTCCACCCCGAGCCGTTCCCGGCTCCGCTCGGCCGACTCGCGGATCACCTTCGCGGACAGGCCCTCGGGGTTGTCGACGTAGCTGGTGCCCGGGGCCAGGGGGCGGGCGCCGAGCTTGGTCGCGATGACGATCTCGTCGCCGATGCCCCGGCTGCGCCGCCAGCGGCCGAGCAGTTCCTCGCTCTGGCCGCCCTGGCTCCCGTCGACCCAGAAGGCGTAGTTGTCGGACGTGTCGATGAAGGTGCCGCCGGCCTCGACGTAGCGGTCGAGCACGGCGAAGGACGTCTTCTCGTCCGTCACCGAGCCGAACAGCATCGCGCCGAGCGCGAGCACGCTCACCTCGCGGCGGGTCTGCGGATCCGTCCCGATCGTGCGGTACTTCATGGCTGCTCCTCCCGTGCGCGCCCCGGGGTTCGGGGCACGAACGGGAGCCTTCACCTTGAAGCGCACTTCAAGTCAAGGGCCGGGAAGGTCAGTTGGCGAACGGCCCCTCCAGTGCAGCCCACTGCAGCAGCATGATGGTCTTCGCGTCGGCGATCTCCCCGGTGCGGATCATTTCCAGGGCCCGCCGGAAGGGCAGTTCGAGGATCTCGATGTCCTCGCCCTCCTCGTCCAGACCCCCGCCTTCATGGGTGTGGGTCGAGGGGCCGTAGGCGGCGGCGTAGAAGCTGACGCGTTCGGTGACCGAGCCGGGGCTCATGTAGACGTCGAAGACGTGCCGGACCTCGCCGATGGTGTGGCCGGTCTCCTCCACGACCTCGCGCCGCACCGCGATCTCCGGGTGCTCGTCATCGTCGTCGAGCAGGCCGCCCGGCGTCTCCACGAGCATGCCGTCGGGGTGCCCGTTGACGTACACGGGGAAGCGGAACTGACGGGTGAGCAGCACGGTTTCGCGTTCGGTGTCGTACAGCAGCATGGTGGCCCCGTTGCCGCGGTCGTGCGTCTCGCGTTCCTGGGTGCTCCAGGTGCCGTCGGCGTGCCGGAAGTCGAAGGTCGTGGTCCGCTCGACGTACCAGTGGCTGGACAGGAGCTTCACGTCCCGCACTTTGACGCGGGGGTTGCCGGTCAGGTCCCGGCCGGTCCGGTCGAGTCCGGTGCGGCCCCTGCGGTCGGGGGTGTCGATACCGGCGATCATCGGGCGCCGGCCGGGCGGGAGGAGAAGGGCGAAGTGGTCATGCCCGCTTCTACCATCCGGGTCTGCCCGGTGCCGCACGTTCCGGATCGACTATGGGGGTCTGACGCGTCTGCGACTGTCCGTCGCCCGGTGAGTCGGGAGACAGTGGGAGGCCGGTGTCGCGGCTCCTGCGGGCAGGCCTGTGGGCCACGGCGCTCCGATTCGCCTCACGGGGGAGGACGCATGGAAACCGGCCGGAGTACCGGAGACGCGCTCGTCGTCGGCGCCGGTATCGGCGGACTGGCCACCGCGCTCGCCCTCGGCCGTGCCGGGCGGCGCGTGACCGTGCTGGAGCAGGCGGCGGCCATCGCGGAGATCGGCGCGGGCATCCAGCTCAGCCCCAACGGGGTGAGCGTGCTGAGGTCCCTCGGCGTGCTGGACGAACTGCTGCCCACGACGTTCCGTCCCGGGGCCGTCGAAATGCGACTCGGCCGTTCCGGTCGGCACGTGTTCCGCATCGAGCTCGCCGAGACCGCCGTACGGCGGTGGGGCGCCCCCTATCTGCACGTCCACCGTGCGGACCTGATCGACGCCCTCCTCACCGGGACGGTCGGCAGCGGCCTGGACATCACGATCCACACCGGGTCGGCGGTGAAGAGCTACAAGCAGAGCCCCGAGGAGGTCACGGCACTGCTCGACTCGGGCCGGCGCGTCAGCGGCAGCCTGCTCGTCGGTGCCGACGGCATCCACTCGGTGATCCGCAGTCAGATGCTGGGTGCCGGCGAGCCCCGGTTCACCGGCCATGTCGCCTGGCGGGTCACCGTCCCGATCGAGCGTCTGGGGCCTGACGTGCCCCCGCCCACCGCGTGCCTCTGGGTGGGCGACCGGCGTCACGCGATCACCTACCGGCTCCGGGGCGGGGCACTGGCCAATCTCGTGGCGGTCGTGGAGCGCGACGAGTGGCGGGGAGAGTCCTGGACCGAGCGCGGCACACGACAGGAGGCGCTGGCCGATTTCGAGGGCTGGCACCCCACGGTCACCACCACCATCCGGGAGGCCGACGCCCACTACCGCTGGGCGTTGTTCGACCGCGAGCCCCTCGAGACCTGGGCCGACGGACGCGTCGCGCTCCTCGGTGACGCGTGCCATCCCATGCTGCCCTACCTGGCCCAGGGCGCCACCATGGCCATCGAGGACGCACGGGTTCTCGCCCACCGGCTCGAGGGCACCGACGACGTGCCCCGGGCGCTGCTCTCCTACTCCGCGACGCGGCGACCGCGCACCGCACGCGTCCAGGCCGGATCACGCCAGAACGGGCAGCGGTTCCACCAGGGAAACAGCTTCGCCTACCTTCCCCTGTGGCTCCTCGGGAAACTGGCACCCCGCCGGTACCACCGCCGGCTGGACTGGCTCTACGGACACCGGTTGCCGTGATCACCTTCGCCACCGGCCCACAGAAAAAGGCCCCCGCAGGCATCTGCCTGCGGCGGCCTTCCGCACCGTCGGGACGACAGGATTTGAACCTGCGACCCCTTGACCCCCAGTCAAGTGCGCTACCAAGCTGCGCCACGTCCCGGTGCGCTCACGCGCGGTGAAACCGCGTAAGCGCGCGAACAGCACTCTACCCCACACCCCGGGCCGTGCAGAAAACGGGCAGTGGCGCGGGACAATCGGCGTATGGGCAGTACAGGGAGTACGGAAAGCGCGGGCAGCACGTCCGACGGCCGGCCGGTCGGGGAGCGAGACCGCGACAGTGAGGGGCGGGCGAGGAACGCCCGGCCGCGGGACGGACTCGGGCGACCCCTGCCGTACGGCGAGGACGGTGTGCCCCGACAGCCCGAGGGCGTCGTCCGCACCCCGGAGGAGACCGTCGCCGAGGCGCAGCGGCTGCTGGACGAGGGGAAGCCGTTCCACGCGCACGAGGTCTTCGAGGACGCCTGGAAGTCGGGGCCCGAGGAGGAGCGAGAGCTGTGGCGCGGACTCGCCCAGCTGGCCGTGGGGCTCACGCACGCCGCCCGGGGGAACCTCACCGGCGGGGTGCGACTGTTGCGGCGCGGCGCCGGGGCGGCCGGGGCGTGGGTGTCGGGCTCGGGGCGGTCACGGCCGTACGGGATCGATGTCGCGGGAGTCTCCGCCTGGGCCCGGCAGCTGGCCCAGGACGTGGAGGACAGCGGCCGGGCCGTGGACGCGGGGGCGCGGGCGCCCCGGCTGCGGGGAGCGGACGCACCGCGTTGACCTGGGACGCGCCGGAACGTTGTCGGTGGTGTGCGGCACACTCGTCGCCGTGCGGAAGATTCATGTCATCGGTATCGGCGCGGGCGACCCCGACCAGCTGACCCTCCAGGCGGTCCGGGCGCTGCGGAGCACGGACGTGTTCTTCGTCCTGGACAAGGGCGAGGTGACGGCCGACCTCACCCGGCTGCGCCGGGACATGCTCGACGCGCACATACCGGACGGGACGTACCGGGTCGTCGAGGCCCGCGACCCGGAGCGGGACCGGACCGCCGGCGGTGCGGCCTACTCCCCCGCCGTCGGGGACTGGCGCAGCGCCCGCGCCCGCATCTACGAGCGGCTGATCGGCGAGGAGCTCGGCGCGGAGGAGACCGGCGCGTTCCTGGTGTGGGGCGATCCCGCGCTGTACGACAGCACGCTGGGGATCCTGGAGGAGGTGCTGGAGCGGGGCGTGGTGGTGTTCGAGTACGACGTCGTGCCGGGCGTCTCCAGCGTCTCGGCGCTCGCCGCCCGGCACCGGACGGGGCTCAGCCGGGTCGCCCGGCCCGTGCAGATCACCACCGGGCGGCGACTCGCGGAGGGCTTCCCGGAGGGCGTGGACGACGTGGTGGTGATGCTGGACGCCCAGCGGGCCTTCCGGCGGTACGTGCAGGACGATGTCGACATCTACTGGGGGGCTTACATCGGCACCCCGGACGAGATCCTCGTCTCCGGACCGATCGCCGAGGCCGCGCCCCGCATCGAGCGGTTGCGTGCCGAGGCCCGCGAGCGCAAGGGCTGGGTCATGGACACGTATCTGCTGCGCCGGCGCCCCCGCGACTGACACGACTGGGGTGCACATCACCGGGCACCCGTGCGGACGTTCTGGCATGCGCACGTAGTCCACAGGTGCGACCGCCAGGCCGTGCTGCCCGAGGGCGCGCGCACTCGGCCGCAAGGTGGTCTTCCAGGTCTCGGCCATCGTGTTCATCACGGGCTCGTTCCTGTGCGGTCCGGCCACCAACATGTCGCTGCTGATCGCCTGGCGGGCCATGCCGGGCGTCGGCGCCGGCGGGCTGATGGTCACGTCGATGGCGCTGATCGCCGATGTGATCCCGCTGCGCGAGCGTGGCATGTACCAGGGCGCGATCGGCGCGGTGTTCGGTGTGTCCACCGTCATCGGGCCGCTGCTCGGCGGGCTGTTCACCGACCATCTGACGTGGCGGTGGGCGTTCTACGTCAACGTCCCCATCGCGATCGTCGTCGTCGCGGCGGCCGCCCGCACCATCCCGGTCGTGAAGTCGGTCTCCCGGCCGGTCATCGACTACCTGGGCATCGCGCTCGTCGCGGCCGGCGCCAGCGCGCTGATCCTGGCGACGAGTTGGGGCGGCAACGAGTACGCGTGGGGCTCGGGCGTGATCATCGCGCTGTTTGTGGGCAGTATGGTCGCGCTCGGCCTGTTCTGCCGGGTGGAGACCCGGGCGCGCGAACCGACGCTGCCCATACGGTTGTTCGCCAACCCGGTGTTCACCGTCTGCTCGGTGCTGAGCTTCATCGTCGGCTTCGCGATGCTCGGCGCGCTGACGTATCTGCCGACGTATCTCCAGTACGTCGACGGTGACTCGGCCACGGTGTCCGGCGTGCGGACGCTGCCGATGGTGGCCGGGCTGCTCATCGCGTCGGTCTTCAGCGGCGGCGTCGTCAGCAGGACCGGGCGGTATCGAGTGTTCCTGTCGTCGGCGCGCTGGTGATGGGCGCCGGTCTGTTCCTGATGTCCCTCATGGGGCCGGACACCGGCTCGTGGCTGGAGTCCCTGTACATGTTCGTCATGGGCACCGGCATCGGCCTGTGCATGCAGGTGCTGACGATCGCGGTGCAGAACACCGTCGACTACGCCGACCTGGGCACGGCGGCCTCCGGGGTGACCTTCTTCCGCACGCTGGGCAGTTCGTTCGGCACGGCCGTCTTCGGCACGATCTACACCAACGCGCTGGCGCCCAACCTCCGCGAGGGCGTGGCGCGGGCGGCGCAGACCGGTGGCGTGGAGCCGGGCACCGTCGCCAGGGCGGCGACCAGCCCGTACGGCGTGCACGAGCTGCCGCCGGCCACGGCCGCCCCGATCGTCGACGCCTACGCCGACACCCTCCAGACGGTGTTCCTGTGGACGGTGCCGATCGCCGCACTGGGATTCCTCGTCGCCCTGTTCCTCAAGCAGGTCCGGCTGCGCGGCACCGCGCGGACGGGGTCGACCGACAGGGGCGAGGGTTTCGCCTCGCCGAGCGGCGCGGACTCCCAGCGGGTGCTGGAGGCCGCCGTCGGCAAGATCATCGGCAGTACGCACCTGGACACCGCGCGCCGGATCACCCTGGAGTCGGACACCCGGCTGGATGTGTCGGGTGCCTGGGCGGTGATACAGGTCGAGCTGTTCACGCGGATGGTCGGTCATGCCGGTCTCGGGCTGATCCCCGCGCGGCGCCGGATGCCGCCCGAGGTGTTGCTGCCGGTCTTCGAGCGGATGGTCGACGAGGGGCGCCACGGTCTGCCGGGCAGGCCGGCGAAGGTCATGGCGACCAGCACGGCATGACGGGCGGCTGCTGCCCTGCCCGGACACCGACCGGCGGACGCGGCTCACCGTGGTTATCGTCCAGGCATGGAGTCCGTACGTGCCGTGCTCGTCGACATCGACGGGGTGCTGACCGTCTCGTGGCGGCCCTTGCCGGGGGCCGTCGGGGCGTTGCGGGAGATCCGGGATGCCGGGTTCGCCGTGCTGCTGGTCACGAACACGACGTCCCGCACGCGGGCGTCGATCGCCGGGACGCTCGCGGACGCGGGGTTCCCGGTGTCCGCCGAGGACATCCTGACCGCGCCCGCCGCCACCGCCGCCCACCTCGCCGAGCACTGTCCCGGCGCCCGGTGCGCCCTGCTGAACAGCGGCGACATCGCGGAGGACCTCGACGGTGTGACCGTCGTCGACGCGGCGGACTCCGCCACCGTGCCGGATGTCGTGCTGGTCGGCGGGGCCGGCCCGGAGTTCGGCTACGCGGCGCTCGACCGGGCCTTCGGGCATCTGCAGCGCGGGGCACGGCTGGTGGCGATGCACCGCAATCTGTACTGGCGTACGGCCGAGGGGCTGCGGCTGGACTCGGGTGCGTTCCTGGCCGGGCTGGAGCAGGCCGCCCGGGTGGAGGCCGAGATCACCGGGAAACCGGCCCGGGCGTTCTTCGAGGCGGCGCTCGCCCGGCTGGGCGCCGGCGCGGACGAGGCCGTGATGGTGGGCGACGACGTCGAGTCCGACGTGCTCGCGGCGCAGCGGGCCGGGATCACCGGGGTCCTCGTCCGGACCGGCAAGTTCCAGCCGGAGGTGCTCCGGGCCGCCGACGGCACGCCCGACCACGTGATCGAGTCGTTCGCGGACCTTCCGGCGCTGCTGCGGGGTTCGGCACAGCGGTAGTTGCGGGTCGGCTCGGCGGCAGTGACGCGTCAGCGCAGCAGCAGCTGCAGTCCGCCCACGACCGTCGCCGCGATGACCAGCTGTTCGAACAACCGCTGGTTGATCTTGTTGACCGCCCACTTGCCGAACAGCGCGCCGGGCACGACGAACGCCACGAGTGCCAGGTCGAGGAGCAGGGAGCGGCCGTCGATCAGGCCGAGGCCGGCGCTGAAGGGCAGCTTGGAGACGTTGACGATCAGGAAGAAGAAGGCCGACGTGCCGAGGAAGCCGAGCTTGCGGAAGCCGGCGGACAGCAGGTACATCGACATCACCGGGCCGCCCGCGTTGGCGACCATGGTGGTGAAGCCGCCGAGTACGCCGTAGGAGCGGGCCTTGAGACGGCCCGCCCGGGTGGTGACCGTCTCCGGCTCCTGCTCCGCTTCCGCCGTGCGCCTGCGCCAGACCGTCACCGCGGCCATCAGCAGCAGGATCGCGCCGATCGAGGTCCGTACGATCGCGTCGTCCGCCCACACCAGGAACACCGTGCCGACGACGACGCCCGCGGCGACCGCCGGGAACAGCCGCCACAGCGTGGGCCAGTGGGCGTGCCGCCGGTAGGTGGCGACGGCGAGCAGGTCCCCGGCGATCAGGATCGGCAGCAGCACGCCGGTGGAGGCGCGGGCGGGCAGCACCGCGGCGAAGATGGCGAGGCTGACCGTGTTGGCCCCGCTCACGGCGGTCTTCGAGAAGCCGACGAGCAGGGCCGCGAAAGCGAGCGCGGCGAACTCCCAGCCGGTGATGTGCCAGAGCGTCATGGTGTTCATGCGAACACTGATGCTATGTGCAACGAACCGGTGCGGGTAGCGGCGTCTCGCCTGGTGGGCCCGAGTACCTACCGTTCGACGAGTACGGCACTCCCCTGCCCGACCCCCACACACATCGTCGCCAGCCCCCGCCCCGCCCCCGTTCGCCGCATCCGGTGGAGCAGCGTCGTCAGGATGCGGGCACCGGAGCAGCCCAGCGGGTGGCCGAGTGCGATGGCTCCGCCGCTCGGGTTGACCAGCTCGGGGTCGATGCCGAGCTGGTCCACGCAGGCCAGGGCCTGGGCCGCGAAGGCCTCGTTGAACTCGGCCTCCTCCAGGTCGCCGATGCTCCAGCCGGCCCGGGTCAGTGCCTTGCGGGTGGCGGGGACCGGGCCGATGCCCATGACGTCGGGGTGGACGCCCGCCGAGGTTCCGGCGACGTAGCGGCCCAGGGACTCCAGGCCCAGCTCGTTCAGGGCCTCCTCGCTGACCAGGAGCAGTCCGGCGGCGCCGTCGTTCATCGGCGAGGCGTTGCCCGCGGTGACCGTGCCGCCTTCCCGGAAGACCGGCTTCAGCCGGGCCAGCTTCTCGTACGACGTGTCCTCGCGTACGCACTCGTCGCTGTCGACGACCACTCCGTCGGGGCGTTCCACGGGCAGGAGTTCGTCGTCGAAGTGGCCGTATCCGCGGGCCAGAGCGGCCCGTTGGTGGCTGCGCAGGGCGAATTCGTCCTGGCGTTCGCGCGGGATGCCGTAGCGCGCGGCGACCTCCTCCGCCGTCTCGCCCATGGAGAGCAGGCCGTGCAGGTCGCGCATCGCGGGGTTGACCAGGCGCCAGCCGAGGCGGGTGTCCACGGTCTCGATGCGGTGCGGCAGGGCCTCGTCGGGGCGGGGCAGGACGAAGGGGGCGCGGCTCATCGACTCGGAGCCGCCCGCGATCACGATGTCGGCCTCGCCGGCGGCGATGGTGCGGGCTGCCGTGGTCACGGCCTCCAGGCCCGAGGCGCAGAGCCGGTTGACGGTGGCGCCGGGCACGGACTCGGGGAGGCCGGCCAGCAGCGCGGCCATGCGGGCGACGTTGCGGTTGTCCTCGCCGGCCTGGTTGGCGGCGCCCCAGTAGACGTCGTCGACGCGGGCCGGGTCCAGCGCGGGCACCTCGCCGACCAGGGCGCGGACGACGGTCGCGGCGAGGTCGTCGGGCCGTACCGGCGACAGGGAGCCGCGCAGCTTGCCGATGGGGGTGCGGCGGGCGGCCGCGAAGTGGACGGGACGCACGGGAGGACTCCTCACACACCGCAGATTAATTAGCACCGCTAGTTTCGAATATTAGACCCTCGGCCGCCGCCTGAGAAGATTTCTGCGGGTCCCGAAGGTCCAGGAGGGCGTTGTCGCAGGCCAGGTCGCCGTTCCGGGACCGCCCGCGTCCGTCGCGCGTCGCGTTTGCACCAGTGCGCCCTGGGCACCCGCGCGTTCATGGAGTGGTTGCGGAGCGCCGCCTGCGTGGACGAGGACCCCGAGTTGTTCTTCCCCGTGGGCACGGCAGGTCCGGCCCTGCGGGACGTCGCGGCCGCGAAGCGGATCTGCGCGCGCTGCCCGGTGACCGACCAGTGCCTGAGCTTCGCGCTGAGCAGTGGTCAGGCCGCGGGCGTGTGGGGCGGGACCTGCGAGGAGGAGCGCGACGCACTGCTCCGGAACACGACGCACGACGCGAGAAGGAGAAGCGCCCTATGACGGCTGTGCGCAGCACACTGCCCGACGAGGCCGGCCGGGTCTCGTGCGAGGCACTCCAGGACACGCTGGTGGATCTGCTCGGACTCTCGCTGATCGGAAAGCAGGCGCACTGGAACATCGTCGGACCGCGGTTCCGGTCGATCCACCTCCAGCTCGACGAGGTGGTCTCGGCCGCGCGGAACTTCGCCGACACGGTGGCGGAGCGGTCCGCGGCGCTCGGCGTCCCGCCGGACGGCCGGCCCGAGACCATCGCCAAGACCTTCACCCTGCCCGCCCCCAAGGAGGGCTGGGTGCGCGACTCGGACGCCGTGCAGGTGATGGTGGAGTCCCTCCAGGACGCCATCGGCCGGCTGCGCGAGCGCATCGACGCGACCGAGAAGGCCGACCTGGTCACCCAGGACCTGCTGATCAGCATCACCGCCGAGCTGGAGAAGCAGCGGTGGATGTTCGACGCCGAGAACTTCCCCCGTGAGGGCTGACCGGCGCGCACGTACGTACGGAAGGGGCATGTGATGACCGACGCCCTTGAACTCGACGCGCTGTGGGAGGACTTCCACCGCGTGGTGAACATGACCTCGCAGGAGCTCGCGGCCTGGCTGCGGATGCGGGACGCCGACGAGGACGCGGAACCGCTGCCCGATCAGGCGGGTACGCAGACCGGACAGCACGTCCTGGCGATCCTGCAGAAGCGGCGCACCGACCTGACCGAGGACGACCTGCGCGTGATGCGGAAGGTCGTGGACACGGTCACCTCGCAGGTGGACGTGGAGAACGAGCCGGAGCCCGAGGTGACGGCCGAGGACACGCGCCGCCGGCGCCGGCTGATGACGGTCGGCCACGATCCGCTCAAGGGGTAGGAGCCGTGGATCGGCACAAGCGTGTCGTACGCGAACTCCTCGACGCGCACGGCCGGACGTACGCGGATGAGGCGGGCATCCGGCTGAAGGACACCCCGCAGCCGCTGTACCGGCTGCTGGTGCTGGCCCATCTGCTCAGTGCCCGCATCCGCGCCTCGGTAGCGCTGGCCACCGCCCGTGCCCTGCACGAGGCGGGGCTGCGCGACCCGCGTCGCATGGCGCAGGCCGACTGGCAGGAGCGGGTGGACGCGCTCGGCCGGGGCGGCTACCGGCGCTACGACGAGCGCACGGCGACCCAGCTGGGCGAAGCGGCCGAGCTGTTGAACGAGCGGTGGGGCGGGGACCTGCGGCGACTTCGCCGGGAGGCGGACGGCAAGGTGTCCGAACTGCGCCATCTGCTCCAGGAGTTCCCCGGGATCGGCCCGGCCGGCGCCGACATCTTCCTTCGCGAGGCACAGGGTGTGTGGCCGGAGGCCGCCCCCTACCTCGACGCCAAGGCCCTCCAGGGCGCCGAGCGGCTGCAGCTGCCGAAGGACCCGGACCGTCTCACCGAACTGGCCGGGCGGACCGACCCGGCCGTCCTCGCCGCGGCGCTGGTGCGGGCGGCGGTGGACAAGGACGTGATCGAGGAGACGCTGCGGCGCACCGGGTGACCGTCCCGGGCCCGGCACTGCCGGGTGACCGTCCCGGGCCCGACACTCACCCCAGCAACCAGCCCCCGTCCACGGTCAGTTCCACCGCGTTGACCGACCGGTTGCGCAGCAGGAAGTCGACCGCGTCCACCACGTCCGCCATCGTGGCCAGCCGCCCGGTGGGCGTCTCGGTGCGCAGCACCTCGAGCACCTTCTCCGGTTTGGCCTGCCAGTACGGGCTGTCGCCGACGACGCCGGGATGCACGACGCTGACCCGGACGGGAGCGAGTTCGACGGCCAGGGAGTTCATCAGGCCCCGCACGCCCGCGTTGACCGTCGCCACCGTCGTCGCCCCCGGGTAGGGGCGTTCCTTGGCCTGTCCGCCGAAGAGCACGATGGCGCTGTCGTCGTGCAGCCGGGTCCGCAGCGTGTGCACGACCTCGGTGTAGCCGACGAGCTTGAGGGTGACCAGCCGCAGGGCGGCGTCGATGTCGTACTCGCTGACCTTGTTGTCGTCCCGGGAGACGCCCGCGAGCACCAGATGGTCGACGCGTCCCACGTCGGCCAGTGCCGCCGCGATCTCCAGTGGTCGCGCCAGGTCGAGGGCGATTCCCCGGGCGCCGAACTCCTTGGCGATCAGGTCGGCGCGGTGGGCGTCGCGGCTGGTCAGGATTACCTCGTCCCCCTGCTCGGCGCGGGCCCGGGCGAACGCGAGGCCGATGCCCGACGTGCCGCCGACGACAAGGACACTGCTCATGACCCCTCCTCAAGCATCTGGCGCAGATAGTCCCAGTCCCTGGTGAACCGGTACGAGTGCCGCGGCGGTGGCTGCGGCGCCTGCGTCTCCAGCCACCGCAGGGGCCCCTGCCCAGCGTTCACGAACCCATGCACACAGCCGGCGCCCGCCCACGCGAGGTCCCCGGGCTCCAGCCGGTACCGCTCGCCGTCGAGGGTGGTCTCGGCCACGCCCTCCAGGATCAGATACGTCTCCTCGAAGGGGTGGTCGTGGGTGCCGATGACGCCGTCGGACGCGTACTGCACCATGAACATCGTCGAGCCGACCGCGCCCAGGTCGCTGTCGACCATCATCTTCACGGTGATGCCGCTGTAGACCAGCAGCGCGGTGCGCATGCTCGCCGTGACGGCCAGCAGGTCCTGGGACTGCTTGCCGGGATCCATCTGGCCGGGCTCGACATGGCCGAAGGAGCGGGTGCGCGGGTCGCGGACGTCGACCCGGACGGGCTCGCGAGCGGGCAGGTCAGGCACCGTCTGGGTGTCGTACCCGTAGCGGGCCCGCGGCACGGGGGCGAGCATGTCCGCCCAGCGGCCGCCGGTGTCCCCGCCGCCGCGCCAGGCGTGCGGGACGCCGATCGGCAGCAGGCCGTAGTCACCCTCCTGCAGCAGGTACGAGCCCTCGGGCACATCGAGGACCACGGCCCCGTCGAGGACGTGGAAGCTCTCCTCGTACGAGTGCACATGGGCGGGCACACGGCCGTCCGGTCGCAGTGCGCACGCGCCGAAGCCGGTGTGCACACTGCCGTCGTCCTCGCCGACCAGCGTCCGCCGCCAAAAGCCCAGGCCGTCGTACGGCGGCTCTGGCGGATCGGCCGCACGGCGCACCAGATGATTCGTCATGCCGTGGCCCTCTCTCCCTTCGGCTCCTTGGCCTCCTTCGCCGCGAGGAGCCGGTCCCGGGCCTGTGTGACGAGCCGCAGCGCGCGCCCGGTGTCGGCGAGCAGCCTGCCGTCGCGCTTGTGGATCACACCCTCGACGAGGACGGTGTCCACGTTGGACACGTCCGCGCACAGGGTCACCGCGGCCGCCGCGTCGTGCACGGGCGCGACGTTCAGCGCGGTGGCGTCGATCGCGACGATGTCCGCGCGCTTGCCGGGGGTCAGGGAGCCGGTACGGTCCTCCAGGCCCGCGACGTGGGCGCCGTTGACGGTGGCGATCTCCAGCATCTGACGTGCTGTCAGCATGGTGCGGGGGACCGGCATGTTGGCCTGCCAGCAGTCGGCGTTGACGCGGGCGCGTTCGGCGCCGAAGGCCGCGCGGATCTGGGTGAACATGTCGCCGGGCACGGTGGTGACGACGTCGATGCTGAGCGACGGCCGCAGACCGTGCTCGATCGCCTGCATCACGGGCGGCCAGCCGTGCCCCATCTGGACCTCCACCTGCGGTGCGATGGACACCGTGCCACCGCTGTCGGCGACCATCCGCCACTCCTCCTCGCTGAGGTAGCAGCAGTGGACGTAAGTGGTGTCCGGGCCCAGGAGCCCCATGCCGTGCAGCTGTTTGACCATGCCGAAGCGGCCGGCCAGCCGCCCCATGGCCACGTGCACGGTGATCGGGATGCCGAGTTCGCGGGCGAGGGCCCACTCGGAGGCGACGACGTCGTTGACGCAGAAACCGGGTCCGCGCGTGGCGAGGGCCATGGTCAGCAGGCCGTCGTCGGACGCGAAGTGCTGGGCGCGGATCCGCCGGACGTCGTCGGCCGGTATCGCGATCTTGCTCTCGAACCAGTAGTCGGCGAGGGAGGTGTTGGCGCTGCCGTACGCGTACCGCGCCCGGATGCCGGACTCCGCCAGGCCCTGGATCGCGGCGTCCGGGTGGTCCGGGGTGTTGTTGATGTGCGACCAGTCGACGAGGGTGGTGATACCGGCGTTGAGGCATTCCAGCGCGCCCGCGAGGTTGGCCGCGTAGACGTCCTCCGGGGTGTACAGGGGCGCGAAGGTGTCGAGGATGTCGACGAAGTAGTCGTCGAGGGTGGCGTCGGGGGCGACGCCCCGGATCGGCGCCTCCCAGGTGTGGCGGTGGGTGTCGACGAAGCCGGGGATCACGATGCGGCCGGTCATGTCGAGCACCTCGGCGTCGGCGCTGATCTCGGGCCGCACGTCCACGATCCTGCCGTCCTCGACGAGGACGTCCCCCTGGGGCAGATCCCCGACGGCGGGGTCCATCGAGATCACGTGACCGGAGCGCAGCAGTGTTCTGGTGGTCATCGCGCTTCCTCCCATGGGGTGTTCGGTGCGTGGACGGGTGGGCAGCTCAATAGGCGGCGAGTTGGCGGACCGCCGTGACGACCTTGTCGACGGTGGGGATGACCTGTTCCTCCAGTGCGTCGGCGAACGGCAGCGGGACGCACTCCGCCGCCACCCGCCGCACGGGCGCGTCCAGCAGGCCGAAGCCCTCGTCGGCGACGATCGAGACGACGGTGGCGCCCCAGCCGCCCTGGTACGGGTTCTCCTCGACGGTGAGGAGCCGCGAGGTCCTGCGCAGTGAGTCGAGGACCGTCGCGGCGTCCAGCGGGACCAGGCAGCGCAGGTCGATCACCTCCGCCTCGATCCCCTCCTCCGCCAGCACGTCGGCGGCCTTCAGCGCCAGGGGCACTGTGGAGGCGAGCGCGACGAGCGTGACGTCGGCGCCCTCGCGTACGACGGCGGCCCGGCCCAGTTCGACGACATGATCAGGCGGTGGCGGTGCTCCCTTGGTGGCCAGGAGGGCCTTGTGCTCGAAGAAGACCACGGGGTCGTCGCTGCGGATCGCCGCGGCCATCATGCCGATGACGTCGGCGGGTGTGGCCGGTGCCGCGATCTTCAGACCGGGGACGGTCAGTGCCCAGTTCTCGGTGGCCTGGGAGTGCTGGGCGCCGAAGCCGAGCCCGCCGCCGTTGGCGGTGCGCACGACCAGGGGCACCGTCACCTGGCCGCCGGTCATGTAGCGGACCTTGGGGATCTCGTTGGCGAGGTAGTCCCAGCAGCAGGCCAGGAAGTCGGAGAACATGATCTCCGCGACGGGCCGCATCCCGGTCATCGCGGCGCCCATCGCCGCGCCCACGATGGCCTGTTCGGATATGGGCGTGTCCCACACCCGCTCGGGCCCGAACTCCGCTCGCAAACCCACGGTCGTCTTGAACACGCCCTCGGCCGCGGCGATGTCCTCCCCGAGGCACACGACCGAGGTGTCCCGGCGCATCTCGCGCGCGATGCCCTCGGCGACCGCCTCCCGGTAGGTGATCACGTCCGCCATGCGGCACCTCCGTCCGCCCACACGTCGGTCAGGGCCTCCCGCGGATCGGGCGGCGGCCCGGCCTTCGCCGCCTCCACGGCCCGCTCCACGACGGCCCGGGCCCGCTCGTCGGCCTCCGCGACCGCCTCCGCCTGGACCCCGAGCTCGGCGAGCCGTCCCCGGGCGAGGTCCAGCGGGTCGTGCTTCAGCCACCGTTCGACCTCCTCGGCCGGGCGGTAGGCCGCCGGGTCGGCGCGGCTGTGCCCGAAGTGCCGGTAGGTCTCGGCCTCCAGTACGGCGGGCCCGTCCCCGGCCCGGGCCCGCCGCGCGAGCCGCGCCACCGCCTCCTCGACGGCCACGACGTCGTTGCCGTCGACGACCTCGCCCGGGATGCCGTGGGCGGGCGCCCGGTCGGCCGCGGGCCGGGCCACCGCCGTGACATCGGCGATCGGCGTGTACTCCATGTACTGGTTGTTCTCGCACACGAAAAGCACCGGCAGCTTCCACACGGCGGCCAGGTTGAGCGACTCGTGGAAGGCGCCGATATTCGTCGCGCCGTCACCGAAGAAGGCCACCGCGAGCTGGTCCGTGCCGCGCAGCCGGGCCGACCAGGCCGCGCCGACGGCCATCGGGAGATGGGAGCCGACGATGGCGTACGAGCCGAGCATGCCCGTGGCCGCCTTGGTCAGGTGCATGGAGCCGCCCTTGGCCTTGCACAGCCCCGTCGCCCGGCTCATCAGCTCGGCGAGGCACTCCTCGGGGGTGGCGCCCCGGGCGAGGGCATGGTGGTGGCCTCTGTAGGTGGCGAACACATAGTCGTCCGGGCGCAGGGCGGCGCTCGCACCCACGGCGATCGCCTCCTGCCCGGCGGCGAGATGCGTGGTGCCCTTCACCAGGCCCTGGAGGAACAGGTCGTGGGCGGCCTTCTCCGTACGGCGGATGACGGCCATCCGCTCGTAGCAGGTGAGGAGTGCGGCGGCGTCCATCAGCCCGCCCCGTCGCCACGAGAGGTGTTGAGATGGGACTGCGCCTCCCGGCGGGTGTTCAGCTCACCGCCCACCGTCCAGTACTTGCGCCCGGCCACCAGCAGCTCCTCGGCGGGGAACTTGGTGATGACCTCGCAACCGTCGGCGGTGACGACGAGCTCCTCCTCGATCCGGGCGGCGGACCAGCCGTCGGCGGCCGGCCAGTAGGTCTCCAGGGCGAAGACCATGCCCTCTTGAAGGACTTCGGGGTGGTCGAGGGAGACCAGGCGGCTGAAGATCGGCTTCTCCCAGATCGACAGGCCGACGCCATGGCCGTACTGGAGGGCGAAGGCGGCGGTCTCGTCGGCGAAGCCGAACTCCTCCGCACGCGGCCACACCCGCACGATGTCGGCGGTGGTCGCGCCGGGCCGGACGAGCGCGATCGCCTGGTCCATGTACTCACGGCAGCGCACATAGGCGTCCCTTTGCGCACCGGAGGCGCTGCCCACGGCGAACGTGCGGTAGTAGCAGGTGCGGTAGCCGAGGTGGCTGTGCAGGATGTCGAAGAAGGCCGGGTCGCCGGGGCGGATGAGGCGGTCGCTGTAGACGTGCGGATGCGGTGAACACCGCTCGCCCGAGATGGCGTTGACGCCCTCGACGTACTCGCTGCCGAGGTCGTACAGGACCTTGGCCACGACGCCGACGCACTCGTTCTCGCGCACGCCCGGGCGCAGATGGCCGTACAGCTCCTCGTAGGCCGCGTCGACCATGGCGCAGGCCTGGGTGAGGAGGGCGATCTCGTCGCCGGTCTTGATCCGGCGGGCCTCCAGGAAGACCTGCTGTCCGTCGACGACGTCGATGCCTGCGGCGCGCAGGGCGGCGAGGACGGGCATCTCGGCGACGTCGACGCCGAGCGGTTCGTTCGCCAGCCCGTGCTCGCGCAGCTCGGTGGCGATCTTGGCGGCCACGTCCTCGGCGATGCCCGCGTCCGGGTGGAAGGCGCCGCGCAGGGTGGAGATGCCGGCGCGGGCGCCGGTGAGCGGGCCGCCCTTGCCGTCGCTGTAGTCGAGCCACGGGTTGTACAGCTGGTGGTGGCGGGCGGCGGAGCCGAAGTCCCAGACGACCGGTTCGCCGCCCTGCACCAGCAGGGCGAAGCGGATCAGCTTGTCCATCGCCCAGGTGCCGATGTGTGTGGCGGTCATGTAGCGGATGTTGGCGAAGTCGAAGCTGAGCACCGCGCCCAGCGCGGAGCGGTTCAGGGACTCGTGCAGCCGGGCCAGGCGCTGTCCGCGCAGCCGGTCCAGGTCGATGCGCTCTTCCCAGTCGACGGCGTTGGGCCCGTATGTGCGGATCGCCATGGCGACCACCCCCACTTCGGAGTGAACGCCCGGGTACTACGGGTGTCAAGTGTCACTGAACATCGCCGGAGACGAACCAGACACCCACAGCGGGTACCTCTCCATCGTTGCGGTAGCGGTGGGGGGTCGTCGACTCGAAGCAGACGGCGTCGCCCGGGCGCACGGTGTACTCGTCGAAACCGAGGGTGAGGATCAGCTCGCCGGACGTCAGATAGCCGTACTCGGTGCCGGGGTGCCGCATCAGTCCTCCGGAGCCGGAGGAGGAGCCGCCGGGCCGGTAGGTCACCAGCAGGAAGTCGACATCCGCGCCCGGCACCCGGCCGAGGCGCTCCCATACGACGCCGGAGTCCAGCTCCAGGGTCTCGCGCTCACCCGCGCCGACCAGCGGGCCGATCCGCCGCCCCGGGTCGGCGGCAAAGGCGGCGAGGGCGGGCAGGACGGTGCCGAGGGCCGCCTGCGGAGTCGCTCCGGCGCTTTCCCGTACGTCGAAGAGGGACTCGACGGAGATGCCCAGGGCCGTCGTGATCGCGTACAGCGTGCTGACGGAGGGCTGGCTCTTGCCGGTCTCGATCTGCGACACGAGGCTCGCCGACACACCGACCTCGCGGGCGAGCGCGCGCAGGCTCGTCCCGCGCTCCAGACGTGCCTGCCGAATACGCGCACCGACGGGCGGCACGACGGCGGGGGACACGGGCGGCTCCTCTCACGAGCGGCGTGTGTGCAGCTACATTGAACAGCCGGTGCGGTGTGCGACGCCATAGACAGTGGCGCCCCACGCCATGGGTCAAGGCCTCAGCCCTTCCCCGCCGGGAACGTCGCCGTCACCTGCCACCCCTCCCCCGCCCTCGGCCCGGCGCGCAGTTCGCCGCCCAGCGCCGTCACGCGCTCCGTCAGGCCGACGAGGCCGAAGCCGCCGCCGTGGGCGGCCTCCGGGAGCTGGGTGCCGCCGTGGCCGTCGTCCGTCACCGTGACTTCCAGCCGGTCGCCGGGGCGGGCCAGCCGGACGGTGACCTCCGTGGCGTCGCCCGCGTGGCGCCGTACGTTGGTCAGCGCCTCCTGCACGACCCGGAAGGCGGCGGCCTGCACCTCGTGCGGCAGGTCGTCGGACACGGCCGGGTCACGGTGCAGGACGGTCCTCTGCACCGGGGTCGCGAAGCCTTCGACCAGGTCCGTGACGGCGGCCAGGTCGCCGACGGGACGGCGGTCGGCGGCCTCCGGGCCGGTGTCGCGCAGCACGCCCACCGTGCGCCGCATGGAGGCCAGCGCCTCGGTCGCGGCGCGCTCGATGCCGGCCAGGACGGGGTCCAGGTCCTGCGGCTGCCGGGCCGCCATCATGCGGGCCATCTGCGTCTGCACGAGGATCCCGGTGACGTGGTGCGCGACGAAGTCGTGCAGGTCGGCGGCGATGGCGACGCGTTCGGCGCGGCGGGTCTCGCTGACGGCGACGGTGCGCCGGTAGTCCAGGGAGCGCAGGTACGCGGCGAGCCCGGCGGTGAGCCCGACCAGGACCAGGCCCAACAGGACGAACACCAGCACCTCCTCCCGCAACGACCGGAAGTACCGCACCGGCAGCAGGAGCAGGGCGACCGCGTCGAGCACTCCGCACACCAGGGCCCACGGCCACGGGCAGTGGCGTACGGCGATGAACAGCAGGCTCAGCAGGACCGCCACCTCGCCCGGCCCGAACGGCACCTCCGCGCGGTCCGCCAGCAGCACGCCCGCCGTGAAGAGCCCGGAGACCACGGCGGGCACGGCGGTGCGCAGCTGCGGGGTGAGCCACCGAGGCCTCCGGCCGACCGGCCACAGCACGGCGGCGAACCCGACGAGCAGCACCGTCACCGACGGCCAGAGGGTGTGGTGGAAGTCGTTCGCGATGAGCAGGTCGTAGACCGAGGCCGCCAGCAGGAAGCCGACGCCGAAGCCCCGGGCGCAGCCCCGGGGAGAGGTGGATCTCATGCGGCTCACGGTAGGCGAGGCACTGAGCGCCGGGATCGGCCGAACGGCCGAGTGGCCTGCGCCCGGACCTGGCCGTTCGGCGGAGACGCGCGCCCGGGTCCGCGGGCGAGGCTGGAGCCACTGCACACACTGACGCCCCTTGCCCCCGCTCTGTCCCAGCCCTGAGGCATGATCGACCCATGACAACCCCCGTACCGCCCGGCCCGGCCGGCGAGCCCGGCGCCGCCGCCCGCCGCGGCGCTCCCATCCGGGTACTCATCGCGGACGACCAGGACATGATCCGCACCGGGTTCCGGTTCTTCCTCGACGCCCAGCCGGACATCACCGTGGTCGCCGAGGCCCGCGACGGCGAGGAGGCCGTGGCGCTGGCCCGCCGCGAGCGGCCGGACGTGTGCCTGCTGGACATCCGGATGCCGAAGCTGGACGGGCTGGAGGCGACCCGGCTGCTGGCCGGACCGGACGTCGCCGACCCGATGCGGGTGGTCGTGGTCACCACCTTCGACCTCGACGAGTACGTGTACGGCGCGCTGCGCGGCGGCGCCTGCGGCTTCCTGCTCAAGGACTCCGGGCCGACGCTCCTCGCCGAGGCCGTCCGGGCCGCCGCCGCGGGCGACTCGCTGGTCTCCCCGTCGGTCACGGTCCGGCTGCTCAAGCACGTCACCGCGCCGACGGCCGCCGACACCGCGCCACGGCCGGCGCCCCCGGCCCCCTCGGCTCCGCTCCAGGAGCCGCTGACCGAGCGCGAGCTGGACGTGGTCCGCCTGGTCGCCCTCGGCCGGACCAACGCCGAGATCGCGGCCGAACTGTACGTCTCCCTCTCCACGGTCAAGACGCACCTGTCCAGCGTCCAGCTCAAGCTGGCCGCCCGGAACAGGGTCGAGATCGCGGCCTGGGCCTGGCAGAACGGGCACGCCCGGGCCGGAGCGTGAGGTGTCCGCGCCGCGGGCGGCGCTCACCCGAACAGTCCGGTGCCGGTGGTGGGCCGTCGGTGCCGGTGGTGCCCTGAGGACACGCGACACGTTCCCAGGAGGCACTCCCGATGACCCGTCGGTACCGGCTCGTCCGCGTTCTCTCCTGTGCCCTGGCGGCAGGCACGCTGCTGACCACCGCCGCCTGCTCGGACGACGGCGGCGAAGACGGTTCGCGCGTGTCGGGCGTCACCGCGTCACAGGCCGCCGGGAAGCGGCAGACCCCTTCTCCCACCGCCACCCTCACCACGGACCGCGCCCGCACCGCGCTGATCACCGAGGCGGACATCGAGGACGACTGGACCCAGGTCAAGGACAAGGAAGCCGAGAACTGGCATGACGGCCTGCTCATCGGCACGGTCGACGTCTCCGACTTCCTCACCGCCAAGGCCCAGGCCGCCGACTGCCAGCGCCTCCTCGACTCCCTCTTCGACGACGATCTGCTGGGCAGGCCGTCCGGAGCGTCCGAGCTGCGCGGCTTCGAGCAGGGCGACTCGCGCATGCTGTACCAGGTCGCCTCCTACGAACGGACCGACCCGCAGGACTCCTTGAACCGGATGGCGAACCTGCCGGAGAAGTGCGACCAGTTCACCGTCACCGACGACGGCGAACAGCGCACCGTCCAGGTCGTCGAGACCACGCTGCCGGGCGTGGGCGACGCCCGTGCGGGCCTGCGCGTGACGGTGCGGGGCAGGACCGGGGGCACGGACGCCACGCTGACCCTGGGCGTCGCCGCCGTACGCGTCGGCGACGACGCGATCACCGTCACCGCGGGCGGGCTCGACGGGGACGAGAACGACTCCGTCGTGCAGGCGGTGCGGCTCGGCACCCAGCGCCTGAAGGACGTACTGGCCGGCAAGACGCCCTCCCCGAACCCCGGCGAGGTCGAGTAGCACGGTCCGCAGCTCTCCCCGCCGCGCGCCGACGGCCCCGCCGGCTCTGCCGATTCCCGGGACAGCGTGATCATCGCAGCGGCACAATGGCGGCGACGGCCGGTACCGGTCGCTCGTGCGAGGAGAGGAAGAGACGTGAGTGAGAGCCACACCCCGACGAGCGGCTCGGCGAGGCTGAACACCGGTGTGGCGCACAACGCGCGCGTGTGGAACTACTGGATCGGCGGCAAGGACAACTACGAGGTCGACCAGCAGGTCGGCGAGCACGTGGCCGGCATGTTCCCGCTCATCCGGGACATCGCCCGGGCGGACCGGGACTTCCTGGGCCGGGCCGTGTCGTTCCTGGCCGGCGAGCGCGGAGTGCGGCAGTTCCTCGACATCGGCACGGGGCTGCCGACGGCGGACAACACCCACGAGATCGCCCAGCGGCTCGCGCCCGACTCACGGATCGTCTACGTCGACAACGACCCGATCGTGCTGGTGCACGCCCGCACCCTGCTGACCGGCACCCGCGACGGCGTCACCGCCTACATCGACGCCGACGTGCACGACCCGGACGCCATCCTCGAACGGGCCGGGCACACCCTCGACTTCACCCGTCCCGTCGCCGTGATGATGCTGGGCATCCTCAACTTCGTCCTGGACACGGACAAGGCCCGGGACATCGTGCGCCGCGTGATGGCCGCGGTCCCCTCCGGCAGCTTCCTGGTCCTGACCCACCCGACGTTCGACGACGAGCTCGGCGGCGCGGGCCAGATCCCGGCCATGAAGTTCTGGAACGAGAACGCCACTCCCCCGATCACCGCCCGCAGCGGCGCGGACATCGCCGCGTTCTTCGAGGGCCTCGAGCTGCTCGAGCCGGGCATGGTGTCGTGCGGGCAGTGGCGTGCCGACGCCGACTCGGCCGTGCTGGTACCGCAGTACGGCGCGGTGGCCGTGAAGCCCTGACGCCGGGCGCCCATCTTCGTCGAGGAGGCCGCATGACGACCCTGGCCGATCCCGTGCCCGGCGGGCGTCCCGGCGACGTCGAGCGGGCCACCGCGCTGAGCGGCGAGCTGTCCGGGCGGGGTGTGCACGGCGTCGTGCTGTCCTATGTCGACACCGCGGGCATCGGCAGGGTGAAGACCGTCCCGACGGCCCGCCTCGCCTCCGCCGCGGCCTGGGGCGTCGGCATGTCCCCGGTGTTCGACACGTTCTTGGCGAACGACTCCATCGTCACCACCGACGTCCTCGGCTCCCCCGACGGCGATCTGCGTCTCTATCCGGACCTCGACCAGCTCGTGGTGCTGGCCGGGCAGCCCGGCTGGGCGTGGGCGCCGGTGGACCGGGTCACGCAGGACGGGGAGCGGCATCCCGGCTGCGCGCGCACGTTCCTGCGCCGCGTCGTCACCGAGGCGGCCGAGCGGCACGGCCTGACGTTCAAGGCCGCCGTGGAGGTCGAGTGGACCGTGGCCCGCGGGGACGCGCCGGGCGACGCGTTCGTGCCCGCGACGACCGGTCCGGCGTACGGGGCCGCGCGGCAGGTCGAGCTCGGTGACTGCACCGCCGACCTGCTGGCGGCGTGCGCGGCCCAGGGCCTCGACGTGGAACAGGTCCATCCCGAGTACGCGGCCGGGCAGTTCGAGATGTCGGTGGGTGCCGTCGACCCGGTGGCGGCGGCCGACCGCAGCGTGCTGGTGCGGCAGACGGTCCGCGCGGTGGCCCAGCGGCACGGGCTGCGCGTCTCGTTCGCCCCGGCCGTCGTGGGGCAGGGCGTCGGCAACGGCGGGCACGTCCATCTCTCCGCCTGGCGCGACGGGGTCAATCTGCACTCCGGCGGCGAGGGCCGGTACGGCATGACGGCCGAGGCGGAGTCGTTCGCGGCCGGCCTCCTCGCCCATCTGCCGGCTCTCACGGCCGTGACCGCGCCGAGCCCCGCCAGCTATCTGCGGCTCAGGCCCTCCCAGTGGGCCGGGGTGTTCACCGCGTGGGGCCGCGAGACCCGGGAGACCGCCCTGCGCGTCGTCACCGGCACCGCGGGCCTGCGCGACCAGGCGGCGAACGTCGAGGTCAAACCCGTCGATCTGGCCGCCAACCCCTACCTCGCGATCGGCTCCCTGATCGCCGCCGGGCTGGACGGTCTGACCTCGTCCGCGGCCCTGCCCGAGGAGACCACCGGGGACCCGGCACGGCTGGGCGAGGCTCAGGCGGCGGCCCGGGGCGTACGGCGGCTGCCGGTCTCGCTGGAGCAGGCTGTCGAGGAGTTCCGCGCGGACGAACCGCTGCGGGCCGCCCTCGGCCCGGTCCTGGCCGACGCGGTGATCGCCGTACGGCGGGGAGAGCTGGCGTCCGTCGCCGGTCTCGACGACGACCAGGTGGCGGCGGCGTACCGGTGGAAGTACTGACGTGGGCGCGGTCCGCGAGGCGCTCGACGCGCTGAGCCTGCTCGACCACCACTGCCACGGCACGGTGGCCGCCGATCTCGGCCGGGAGTCCTTCGAGCCGCTCCTGACGGAGGGCGACGCGTGGCCGGGCGTCTCGCCTTTCGACAGCCCTGTGGGCGTGGCCGTGCGCCGCCACTGCGCTCCCGTGCTGGACCTGCCGCGCCACGCCCCCGTCGAGCAGTACCTGGCCCGGCGCTCGGAGCTCGGCTGGCGTGAGGTGCAGCGGCGCTTCCTGAGCGCCTCGGGCACGGACGTCTTCTGCGTCGACACCGGTTACACCCCTGACCGGCTCACCACCCCGGGCGAGATCGCCGAGGCCGCGGGCGGGTCCGCCTACGAGGTCGTGCGGCTGGAGAGCGTCGCCGAGTCGGTGCGGGCCGCCGGGGTCGAGCCGGACGCCTACGCGGACGCCTTCCACGCGGCGGCGCTGACCGCCGTACGGCGGCCCGGCGTGGTGGGCGTGAAGTCGGTGGCGGCCTACCGCACCGGCTTCGACCTGGACCCGGCCCGCCCCTCGGACGCGGAGGTCACCGGCGCCGCCCGGCACTGGGCGGCCCGCGGCAGCCGCCTGGACGACCCGGTCCTGGTACGGCACCTGCTGTGGACCGCCGTCGACCTCGGCCTGCCGCTCCAGCTGCACACCGGGTTCGGCGACAACGAGATCCGGCTGCACCGGGCCGACCCGGCCCGCCTCACGGACTGGCTGCACCTGACCGCCGGGACGATTCCCGTCCTGCTGCTGCACTGCTGGCCCTACCAGCGGCAGGCCGCGTACCTCGCGGCGGTCTTCGAGCAGGTGTATCTCGATGTCGGCCTCACCCTCCACCACGTCGGCCCCGCCCGGGCCGGTGCGGTCCTGGCGGAGGCCCTGGAGATCACACCGTTCCGCAAACTGCTGTACAGCTCCGACGCCTACGGTGTGCCGGAGTTCTTCCACCTCGGGGCGCTCGCCTTCCGGCAGGGGCTGGCGGGACTGCTCCAGGAGCGGGTGGACGCCGACGAACTCTCCCTGCCGGACGCGCTGCGGATCGCCCGGTGGGCGGGCCGGGACAACGCCCGGCGGGTCTACCGGCTCCCGGACGACTCCGCGGGAGGCGGTTGAACGGCGTGTAGCCGGTCACAGTTCCTCCCGAGCGGCTACCCAGGAAGTTCGAACGGCTGAAAGTATGATCAAGCAATGTCTGACATGACCGAAACCACGCCCGGCTGGCTGTCCTCCGACGAACTGGAGATGGCTCGCGCCCGCATGCCGATCCTGTACGTCGAGGCCGTCCCGGTCCGCGTCGACGACAGCGGCGAAGTCACCAGTGTCGGCCTGCTGCTGCGCATCGGGCCCGACGGGACGGTCAGCCGGACGCTGGTCTCCGGCCGCGTACTGCACCACGAACGCGTCCGCGACGCCCTCCTGCGCCACCTGGAGAAGGACCTCGGCCCGGTAGCGCTGCCCCGCGTCCCGGCGTCGCTCCAGCCGTTCACGGTCGCGGAGTACTTCCCGACGCAGGGCATCACGCCGTACCACGACCCCCGCCAGCACGCGGTCTCCCTCGCCTACATCGTGCCGGTGACGGGCGACTGCCGGCCCCGGCAGGACGCCCTGGACCTGGTGTGGTTCAGCCCGCAGGAGGCCGTCTCGGAGGCGGTGCAGAGCGAGATGCCGGGCGGCCACGGGGTGCTGCTCAAGCAGGCGCTGGCCCATGCGGGCTGCGCGATCTGACCGCCCGGGCGGTCAGATAAGGACCCGCGCGAATGCGGCTGCCGGACATGCCACTGCACGACCCGTTCGTCGTCGCCGACGAACCGACGCGCACCTATCACCTCTACACGTCCAACGACCCCTCCGTGTCGGGCGTGGACGGCACCGGCACGATGGTCTACCGCAGCCACGACCTGCGCGACTGGACGCGCCCCGTCGTGGTGTTCCTGGCCGCCGAGCAAGAGGGCGTCTGGGCGACGGACGGCGCGTGGGCGCCGGAGGTGCACGCCTGGGACGGCAGGTACTACCTCTTCACCACGCTGCACAACGCGGACAGGCCGCTCCCGGCCCCACCGCCCAACCGGTGGGGTGTCCCGTTCCGGACCCCGACCCATATGCGCGGCACTGTCACGGCCGTCTCCGACTCACTGCTCGGCCCGTTCACCGTGCTCGACCCGGCGCGCCCCGTCCCGCCCGAGCACCTCATGACCCTCGACGGCACGCTGTACGTCGACCCCTCCGGGCAGCCCTGGATGGTGTACGCGCACGAGTGGCTCCAGACGATCGACGGAACGATGGAGGCGATCCGGCTGGCCCCCGACCTGGCCCGGACGGTCGGCGACCCTGTCTACCTCTTCAAGGCCTCCGACGCACCCTGGACCGCCGAGCAGATCCCCGCGGGCGTACCGCACCAGTTGCCGCCCTACATCACCGACGGCCCTCAGCTGTACCGCACCCCTGACGGGTCCCTGCTCATGCTGTGGTCGACCTACGAGAAGAACACGGCCGGCCAGGACGGCACGATCAGCGGCGGCTATGTGCAGACGTACGCCGTATCGAGATCCGGGGACATCCGCGGCCCGTGGCAGCAGCACCGGCCGCTGGTCCGCGACGACAGCGGCCACGGCATGCTGTTCCACACCTTCGACGGCCGCCTGATGATGATCCTCCACCGGCCTTTCGAGAACGCCCGCGGGAAGCTGTACGAGATGGAGCTGCGCGGTCACGAACTGGAGGTACTGCGCCGGCGCAGTGACCTGGACGGTGGCGGCTGACCCGGAAACACCAGCGGGCCTGCCGTTTCCGGCAGACCCGCTGTCGTTTCTGTCGGGACGACAGGATTTGAACCTGCGACCCCTTGACCCCCAGTCAAGTGCGCTACCAAGCTGCGCCACGTCCCGTTGCCCGTCTGACCTGGGGATTCCCCCGGCCGAACGTGCAGGGAAACAATACCGCACTCGCGCCGGTGATCGCGCATCCGTTTCCGGGCGTCCGTCGCTTGACCTCAACATTGCTTGAGGTTGCACGCTCGTGCACATGACGAACGCGACGGACATGACACACACGTACGCCGACCTGCCGGGACTCATGGGCCTGATGACCGGCGACGAGAAGCACGGCCCGGCCGCGACGTCCACGCTGGACGTGCTGTGGGTGCTGTACGACCGGGTGCTGCGGGTGAATCCGGAGTGGATGGCCGACCCGGAGCGGGACCGGTTCCTGCTGTCGAAGGGGCACGGGCCGATGGCGTACTACGCCGTGCTGGCCGCCAAGGGCTTCGTGCCGGTGGAGTGGCTGCCCGGCTTCGGCTCGTACGACTCCCCGCTCGGCCATCACCCCGACCGCACGCTCGTGCCGGGGGCCGAGATCGGCAGCGGATCGCTCGGGCACGGGCTGCCGATCGCCGTCGGTACGGCACTGGGGCTGCGCGCCCAGGGGCTCGACGAGCCGCGGGTGTGGGCGCTGATCGGGGACGCCGAGCTGGACGAGGGCAGTAACCACGAGGCGATCGCCTTCGCCGGGCCCGCCGGGCTCGACCGGTTGCACACCGTCGTCGTCGACAACTCCTCCGCGTCGTACGCGCGGCCGGGCGGGATCGCCGCCCGCTTCGAGGCTGCGGGCTGGTCCGCGCTGACCGTCGACGGCCGTGACCACGAGGCACTGTACGCCGCCTTCACCGCACCGCACCCGGGCCGCCCGCACGTGGTCGTGGCCCGGGTCGAGCCGAAGTCCGCCTGACCTCCCTGCCGGAAAGGAATCCGAACTCCATGGACACCATGCGTGACCGTTTCACCCCTGTCGTCTCCCGGCTGCTCGACGAGGATCCCCGCGTCGCCGTGGTCCTCGCCGAGATCGGCAGGGACGGCTTCGCCGAGGCCGCCCGTCGCCATCCCGACCGGGTCGTCAACGTCGGCATCCGGGAGCAGCTCCTGGTCGGGGCGGCGGCGGGGCTGGCGCTGACCGGGCTGCGGCCCGTCGTGCACACCTTCGCCAGCTTTCTCGTCGAGCGGCCCTTCGAGCAGGTCAAGCTGGATCTCGGGCACCAGGACCTGGGCGCGGTGCTGGTGAGTGCCGCCGCGTCCTTCGACTGGCCGGCGGGCGGCTACACCCACATGGCGCCGGGCGACGTGGCGCTGCTCGACACTCTGGACGGCTGGACCGTCCACGTGCCGGGCCACCCGGACGAGGCCGAGACGCTGCTGCGGCACGCGGTCGCCGCGGGCGACGACAAGGTGTACGTGCGGCTGTCCGTGCAGTCCAACGGGCAGGCGCTGCCCGTCGACGGGGAGCGTTTCCGCACGGTCCGCGAGGGGCGCTCCGGTGTCGTGGTCGCCGTCGGGCCGACGCTCGACACGGTGCTCGCCGCCACGGAGGGCCTCGACGTCACGGTCCTGTACGCGACGACCGTCCGCCCCTTCGACGGGGCCGCCCTGCGCCGGGCCACCCGGGCGGCCGGGACGGACGTCGTCCTCGTCGAGCCCTATCTGGCGGGCACCTCGACGGCCGCCGCGAACAGCGCGCTGTCCGAGGTGCCGCACCGGGTGCTGGGGCTGGGCGTGGGCCGTCGCGAGCTGCGGCGGTACGGGCAGGTGGCGGAGCATGTCGCCGCCCACGGCCTGGACGCCCGGTCGCTGCGGGAGCGCATCGGGAGCTTCGTCGGGGCGGCGGCTCCCGCGTGAGACCAGGAGGTCACTCCCCCGCCGCGAGGCCCAGCCGGGGGTGTGCCTCCAGGAGCCGGGTCGGGGCGGCCTGGCGCCAGGAGTCGGCCAGGATGTCCCGCAGCTCGCCCTCGTCCTCCAGCGCGTCGAGCCGGGCCCGCACCCAGGCGAACTGCGCCTCGTGGTCGGCGATCCAGAACTTCCCCGGCTCGGCGAGCACCAGTTCGTCCCGCTCTTCTTTGGGGCAGCGCACGGCGATGGACGTCTCGTCCTCCGGCAGTGTGGCGAACATCTTTCCCGCGACCCGGAACGTGGGCATGCTCCAGGCGATCTTCTCCGTCGTGTCCGGCAGGGACAGAGCGATACGTCGTACGTCTTCGGCATCCGGCATGGCAGGCACGGTATCCGCTGCCACTGACAATCACCTGGTGAGAGTGGTTGCCGGTACGTGCTTGTAGTAGATCGTCGTCGGTCGCAGCTCTCCGTCGGGGCTCGCCGCGTAGTCGGGGATCGCGCCGATCGCGGTCCAGCCGGCGGACCGGTACAGCTGCTCGGCGGGGCTGCCGGTCTCGGTGTCCAGGTGCAGGAGGGTGACGCCGGCCTCGGCGGCAGCGCCCTCCGCCGTGGCCAGGAGCCTGCGTCCGAGGCCACGGCCGCGGGCGTCCCGGTGCACCATGAGCTTGACGAGTTCGGCGCGGTGACGGCTGTTCGGCTTGCCGGGGAAGGCCAGGCTCACGGTGCCCAGCACCCGGTCCCCGTCGTGCGCCGCCCACTCGGCGAGCCGTCCCGCGGCCACCTCGACGGCCCGTTCCTCCCACCAGGCGAGCGCCTCCGCACGGTCGAGCGGGGCGAGGAAGCCGACCGAGGCACCGCCGTTCACGGTGTCGGTCAACAGATCCGCCAACGCCCCGGCGCACCGGAGCAGTTGAGTCTCGTCCAGACGGATCACGGCCGCACCACCGCCAGCAGATACCGCACGCCCTCGGGAGCGGCGCACCGGAACCGGGTCGGGCCCCACACGCGCATGCGCAGGCAGTCGCCGGCGCCGAGGTGGTGTTCGGTGTCCTGCGCGGTCACGTCGAGGGCCCCTTCCAGGACCCAGATGTGCTGCTCAAGGCCGGTGACGGGCGGACGGTCGTAGGCGATGTCGGCGCCGGGCGAGAGCCGGGCCTCGACGAGTTCGCCGCGCAGGGCGGCGTGTGGTGGTGACACGGATCGCCGTACGAAGCCGGAGGCCTGGTCCTGCCAGACGGGCTGGTCGGCGGACCGCAGCACGGGCGCCGGCTCGGCCTCGACCTCGCTGAGCAGTTGGGACATGGTGCGCCCGTAGACGGCGCACAGGCGGTTCAGGAGGGAGGCGGTGGGGCTGATCTCCGCCCGCTCGGCCCGGGACAGGGTGGAGCGGCTCACTCCGCTGCGGTCGGCCAACTCGTCCAGCGAATAGCCGTGTTCGGTCCGCAGCTCGGCCAGGCGGGTGCCCAGCCGAGCGTCGACCGGGTCCGTGTCGTCGCTTCTCATATACGGGACACTATCCCGGATATGAGACGACCCGGTTAACGAGCCCTCACACCTGGGCCGCCGCGCCGAGCGCGTCCAGCACCGGGCGGATCAGCGGATGCTCCTCGGCTCCCCGGCGTACGGCGGCGAAGACCCGCCGGGTGGGCGCCGTGCCGTCGACGGGGCGGACGACCACCCCGGCGAGGTCCATGCCGCGCAGCGCCGAGCGCGGCACGAGGGCGACGCCCGCGTCGGCGGAGGCGAGGGCTACGACCGCGCGGAAGTCGTCCGAGGAGTGCTCCATGCAGGGCTGGAAGCCGGCGTTCTCGCAGGCCAGGACCACCACGTCGTGGCAGGGGTTGCCGGGGTAGGGGCCGATCCACGAGTCCTTGGCCAGTTCGGCGAGCGGGACCTCCGCCGCCCCGGCCAGACGGTGGGCGACCGGGACGACCGCGTCGAAGGGCTCGGCGTACAGCGGCACGTGGGTCAGTCGCGGGTCGTCGGCGGGCGGGGCGCCCCGGTACTCGACGGCGACGGCGACATCGACCTGCCGGTCCAGCACCATCGGCAGGCTGGCATCGCCCTCGGCGTCCTGGACTCGGATGCGGATCCCGGGCGCCGACTCGGCGAGGCGGGCCACCGCGGGCGCGACGACCAGGGCGATGCCGGTCGCGAAGGAGGCGACCGTGACGGTGCCGGCCGCTCCAGAGCTGTAGGCGGCCAGCTCGGCCTCGGCCCGCTCCAGTTGGGCGAGGACCGCGTTGGTGTGGCTCAGCAGGATCTCGCCGGCCGGGGTGAGGCGTACGCCCTTGGCGCCGCGCTCGACGAGCCGGTGCCCGGTCTCCTGCTCCAGCGCGGCGAGCTGCTGGGACACGGCCGACGGGGTCAGGTACAGCGCGGCGGCAGCCGCCGTCACCGTACGGTGGTCGGCCACCGCACGGAGGATGTGGAGCCGCCGCGCCTCGATCATGCGATCGATTCTCTCAGGTCACCGGCGTTCCTCAGCCGGCCAGCTCCGCCCGTGCCGCCACGAAGGCGTCGACCGCGCGATTGACGTCCTGCGTCGAGTGCGCGGCCGACAGCTGGACGCGGATCCGGGCCTGGTCCTGCGGCACGACCGGGTACGAGAAGCCGATCACGTACACACCGCGCTCCAGCAGCAGCTCCGCCATGCGCCCGGCGACCGCCGCGTCCCCGATCATCACCGGGGCGATGGGGTGGTCACCGGGCAGGACGTCGAAGCCCTCCTCGGTCATCCGGCTGCGGAACAGGGCCGTGTTCTCGGTGAGCCGGACGCGCAGGTCGTCCGCCGACTCCAGCAGATCGAGCACCTTCAGGGAGGCCGCCGCGATCACCGGGGCGAGCGTGTTCGAGAACAGGTACGGCCGGGAGCGCTGGCGCAGCAGGGCGACGATCTCGGCGCGGGCCGCGACGTAACCGCCCGAGGCTCCGCCGAGCGCCTTGCCGAGGGTGCCGGTGATGATGTCGACCCGGTCCATGACGCCGTGCAGCTCGGGCGTGCCGCGGCCGCCGGGGCCGACGAAGCCGACGGCGTGCGAGTCGTCGACCATGACCATCGCGTCGTAGCGGTCGGCGAGGTCGCAGATCTCGCGCAGCGGGGCGACGTAGCCGTCCATGGAGAAGACGCCGTCGGTGACGATCAGCCGGCGACGCGCGTCGGCGGCCTCCTTCAGCCGGGCCTCCAGCTCGGCCAGATCACGGTTGGCGTACCGCAGACGGCGGGCCTTGGACAGCCGGATGCCGTCGATGATCGACGCGTGGTTGAGCGCGTCGGAGATGACCGCGTCCTCGGGGCCGAGCAGCGTCTCGAACACGCCGCCGTTGGCGTCGAAGCAGGAGGAGTACAGGATCGTGTCCTCCTGGCCGAGGAACGCCGACAGCCGCGCCTCCAGCTCCTTGTGCACCTCCTGCGTGCCGCAGATGAAGCGGACGGAGGCCATGCCGTAGCCCCAGCGGTCCAGGGCCTCGTGGGCGGCGGCGACGACCTCGGGGTGGTCGGCGAGGCCGAGGTAGTTGTTGGCACAGAAGTTGAGGACCTCGCCGGGGCGGCCGCCCGCGGTGACGCTCACGGTGGCGGACTGCGGGGTGCCGATCACGCGCTCGGGCTTGTGCAGGCCGGCGGCGCGGATCTCGTCGAGGGTGGCGCGCAGGTCGTCGCGCACGGAATCGAACATGAGGGGCTCCTGAAGTGCATTGCGGTCAGGGGGAGTTACGCGGACCAGTCGAGGATGACCTTGCCGCCGCGGCCGCTCGCCGCGTCGGCGAACGCCGCCTCGAAGTCGCGGAAGCCGTACCGGCCGGTGATCACGGGCGCGAGGTCTAGGCCGCCTTCCAGCAGCACGGACATCGCGTACCAGGTCTCGAACATCTCGCGGCCGTAGATGCCCTTGACGGTGATCATCGAGGTGACGATCCGGGCCCAGTCCACGGGGAACTCCTGCGCGGGCAGGCCGAGCATCGCGATCCGGCCGCCGTGCGTCATGTTGGCGATCATGTCCCGCATCGCCTCGGGGCGGCCGGACATCTCCAGTCCGATGTCGAAGCCCTCGCGCAGGCCGAGCGTGCGCTGCCCGTCGGCGACGGTGGCGCCCGCGACATTGAGCGCGAGGCTGACACCGATCTTGCGGGCCAGTTCCAGCCGCTCCTCGCTGACGTCGGTGATCACGACGTTGCGGGCTCCGGCGTGCCGGGCCACGGCGGCGGCCATCAGACCGATCGGGCCCGCGCCGGTGATCAGCACGTCCTCGCCGACCAGCGGGAACGACAGCGCGGTGTGCACGGCGTTGCCGAACGGGTCGAAGATCGCGGCGACGTCGAGGTCGACGGGCACCCGGTGCACCCAGACGTTGGCGGCGGGCAGGACGACGTACTCGGCGAACGCCCCGTCCCGGCCCACCCCCAGACCTATGGTGGCGCGGCACAGGTGACGGCGCCCGGCCAGGCAGTTGCGGCACTTGCCGCACACCAGGTGGCCCTCGCCGCTCACCCGGTCACCGATGCCGATGTCGGTGACGTCCCGTCCGGTCTCCACGACCTCGCCGACGAACTCGTGCCCGACCACGAGCGGGGTGCGGATCGCCTGCTGCGCCCAGCCGTCCCAGGACCTGATGTGCAGGTCCGTGCCGCAGATACCGGTGCGCAGCACCTTGATCAGGACGTCACCGGGCCCGACGGCGGGCTCCGGGACGTCCGCGAGCCACAGCCCGGGCTCCGCCTTCTGTTTGACCAGCGCCTTCACCGCTACGGCTCCTGAGGGTGAGTCCCGGCTCCGGGTATGCCGAAGGAGCCCCTGGGCCGGGTGAGGAGTGGGATCGCACAGCAATCTGCCGTACGCCCGCCACACCGGTCCATCGAGGTTTTCTTAAGCGCCGCCTCAGCTTTCCTTCACGCCCCGTGGGTGCGCTGCGGAGATCCGGGGCGGGCGTATCAGTAGGGCAGCCGGCCGTCCCAGCCCTCCAGCTGTACGACGAGCTGCGCGGCGTGTTCCTTGATGGCGGTCAGGCCCGGCTTCCCCCACGGCCGGGGCCCGACGTCGGCGACGCTGACCGTGCCCAGTACCAGGCCCGTACCGTCGATGATCGGTGCTCCCAGATAGGAGCGGATACCGAACTCGTCGACCACCGGATTGCCCGCGAACCGCGGATAGTCGTGGACGTCCTCCAGGACCAGGACCTTGCGTCGCGCCACCACATGGGGGCAGAAACCATGGTCGCGGGGCAGAGCACGGCCCACCCTGGGGCTGGTGCCGTCGCTCCGCACCACCGGCGCGACGGCCGGGACGCACAGGCCCGCGTAGAACTGGCCCTGCTCGTCCGGGAAGTTGACCATGGCGTACGGCGTCCCGGTGAGCTCGGCGAGGCCGTGCGCGAAGGCGTCGAGTGCGGGGTCGGGGCGCTCCCCCAGACCCAGCAGGCGCAGTCGGCCGGCTCTGGCGGGGGCCTCCTTGTCCTCGGGTGTGAGCAGCAGACGACCGGCCGGACGCGGCGGGTCGTAGCTCATGGGCGTCCTCCCGGACTGTGGGCATGTGTCATATATGGGCTCCCTGACGGGCGTTGGGGGATCACGTGTGGGCGCCATACCCCGTGGTGGGGGCCGGCGTATGGGCGATGAGGTGACGCACGAGGGTCAGCAGGGTCTGGACCCCGGAGCTGGAGATCCGGGCGTCGCAGCACACGACGGGGATCTCCTCGGAGAGGTCGAGGGCCGCGCGCACCTCCTCCGGGTCGTAATGGTGGGCGCCGTCGAACTCGTTGACGGCGATGATGAAGCCGAGGCCGCGCTGTTCGAAGAAGTCGACGGCCGCGAAACACTCCTGGAGGCGACGGGTGTCGGCGAGGATGACCGCCCCGAGCGCGCCCTCGCACAACTCGTCCCACATGAACCAGAACCGTTCCTGGCCGGGGGTGCCGAACAGGTACAGCACGTGTTTCGGGTCGAGCGTGATGCGGCCGAAGTCCATGGCCACGGTCGTCTCGACCTTGTTCTCGATGCCGTCGAGGTTGTCGGTCGCGGCGCTGACGGTGGTGAGCAGCTCCTCCGTGCTGAGCGGCGCGATCTCACTGACCGCGCCGACGAAGGTCGTCTTGCCCACGCCGAACCCGCCCGCCACCAGGATCTTGAGGGCGGTGGGGAACGGGTCGCCGCCGTGGCCGGAACCGTCGGCGTTGTCAGAGCTGTCGTCGTAGTCCATCGAGCACTGCCTCCAGAAGGGCCCGGTCCGTCGGGTTGTGGTGGAACGCGGGGGGCTTGGTGGTCAGCGCCCCGCAGTCGACGAGGTCCGCCAGCAGCACCTTGGTGACGGCCACCGGCAGCTTCAGATGGGCGGCGACCTCCGCGACGGCGACGGGCACACTGCACCGCTCGAGCGCCTGCGCGTGCTCGGGGCCGAGGTAGCCGAGGGGGGTCGCCCCGGTGGCCATCACCTGCGACATCAGGTCGAGCGCGACGGTGGGACGGGTGCGGCCGTTGCTGACCGTGAACGGGCGCACCAGCCGCCCGGCCGCGTCGTCGAGCCAGGGCCCGTCAGCGGCCGCCGCCATCCTCAAGGCCTCATCGCCGTGGATTCGACGGACTGCTGGCGGGGCGCGGTGACCAGGTACGGGCGGACGCTCTTGACCAGCATCGCCATCTCGTAGCCGAGGACGGCCGCGTCGGCCTCGCGGCCGGCGAGCACGGCCAGGCAGGTGCCGGAGCCGGCGGTGGTGACGAACAGCAGTGTCGAGGCGAGTTCGACCACGACCTGCCGGACGTCGCCGCCGTCGCCGAAGCGGACGCCGGCGCTGCGGCCGAGGGAGTACAGGCCGGAGGCCAGGGCGGCCATGTGGTCCGCGCTGTCCGGGTCCAGGCCGTGCACGGACTTCACGAGCCCGTCGCTGGACAGGAGCACCGCGGCGGTCGTGTGCGGTACGCGCTGCACGAGGCCGCTCATCAGCCAGTCGAGATCGGAAACATGGACGGTCGGCGCATCGCTCGCCATGGTGGATCGACTCCTTGGGGTACGAAGGTCTGAGGGAGCGCTGGGAGTGGGGGTGGAAACGGGGGTGGTCATCCGGCGGGTGCGCTCCCGTCGTGCCGGGTGGTGGTGTGGTCGGGGCGGGACGCGGTCACACCGTCCCGGGCGTCGCGCGCCTCGGTTATGCGGGCTGCGTCCACGGTGGGGAGGGACTCGGTGTGCACCGGCTCCATGGCGATCGGGTCCCTGTGTGCGGGATCCCTGTGTGCGGACTCCCTGCGGGGCGGCTTCACATGTGCGGACCCCACGTGTGTCGACTCCGTGTGCGTCGGCTCCATGTGGGCGGGCTCGATGCGCGTCGACGACTCCATGTGCGTCGACTGCTCCATGTCGCCCCACTCCATGTTCCCGGCCTCCATGTGCTGTTGGGCCTCGGCGAGGCTGATGCCACGCTGGAAGGTCGCCATCAGGCCGGGGTCGTGGCCGACGAGGTGGTCGGGGTCCTGGCGCGGCGCGGGACCGTCGCGCAGCTGGGGTGCGATGTGCTCCTGGGCGCGGCGGCGGGGCAGTTGGGGCTTGCCCATGGTGCCGCGCACGGTGCCGTTGCGCGGGGTGGGCGGCGTGGTCACGTTCTCGGCGAGGATGCGCCGGTCGTCGGGGCTGATACCGGGCCTCGCCTCGGCCGGGTTGGGCCGCTCCCGATGGGTCCCGCGCACGGGCAGGGGCGCGGGCCGGCCGCTCCGCGGGCTTGCGCCCGAGGCCGGTTCGGCCTCATGCCGGTGCGCCCGGGATGCGGCGGGCGCGGCCGACGGCGGTGCTTGGGACGCGGTACCTGCCCCGGACGGGAATCCGTACACCGCCGAGGCCCCTGACACGGGCCCGCCACGGTCTCCTCCCCCGACCGCGGCATGCCCGTGCTGCCGGGCCTCCCGCAGCGGTACGACCGGACGATCCATACCGCCGGCCGGACGATCCGTACCGCCCGCCCCGCTCTGCGGCTGCCCGGCGCCCCCGGACGCCCCCGCCCCCGCCCCGAGCAGGGCCTGCGGCACCACGAGCACCGCCTGCACTCCGCCGTAGATGTTGCTCTGGAGGCGGACGGTGATGCCGTGCCGCCTGGCCAGCTGCGAGACGACGAACAACCCGATGCGGCCGTCCGCGAGGAGCCGGGCGACGTTCACCTGGTGCGGGTCGGCGAGCAGGGAGTTCATCCGCGTCTGCTCCTCCAGGGGCATGCCCAGCCCACGGTCCTCGACCTCGACGGCGAGCCCGGAGGTGACGAGGTTGGCGCGCAGCAGCACCTGGGTTTGCGGGGCGGAGAACACCGTGGCGTTCTCGACGAGTTCGGCCAGCAGGTGGATGACGTCGGCCACGGCGTGTCCGCGCAGGGTGCCGTCGATCGGCGGCACGAGCTTGACCCGCGAGTACTGCTCGACCTCGGCGATGGCCGAGCGCAGCACCTCGGTCATGGAGACCGGGTTGCTCCACTGGCGGCGGGAGACGGCCCCGCCGAGCACGGCGAGGTTCTCGGCGTGGCGGCGGATGCGGGTGGCGAGGTGGTCGACGTGGAAGAGCCCCTTGAGCATGTCGGGGTCCTCCATCTCGTTCTCCAGCTCGTCGAGGATGGAGATCTCGCGGTGCACCAGCGACTGCAGGCGCCGGGCGAGGTTGACGAACACCTCGAGCTTCTGTTCGCTGCCCGCCTGGCTGGAGAGCTGCGAGGCCTGGACGACGGCGGTGACGGCGCCGTCGTGCGCACGGGTCAGGTCGGCGGCGAGGAGCTCGAAGTCGTCGGCGGGACCACCGGGCTGACTGGGCTGTGGACTGGGCTGCGGCGGTCCGTCGCCGCGGCGCAGCGTCTCGACCAGGCCGCGCAGGTCGGCCTCGCGCCGTGCGGTGGTGCGGCGCAGGAGGCCGACGCGGTCGTGCACGGACCGGGCGGCCCGGTTGGCGGCCACCGCGGCGACGACGATGCCGACGAGGGTCACCGAGACCGCCCCGGCGAGCACGGCCCACAGTGTCGGCCCCGGCCGGGCTCCGGTGGACCGGACGGTGAAGAGGACGGCGGCACAGCCGCTGAGGGCGACGGCGACGGGCGGCAGCACGGCGAGACGCAGCAGCTGGGGCCGTATATGGGTCTCAGGCAGCGCGGGTGCGGTGCGGGCGGCCGGCCGCCCGTGCCGCCCGCCCTCACGGCGGTCTGCGCGTGCGGCCGGGGGGCGGAGGTGAGACATCGGTGTCCTCGTACTGGTCCGTCGGGCCTGGGTGCCAGGGGGGCTTGCGCTGGTACGACCGGGCTCACGCGGTCGCTTCCGCGCACCCCGAGCCGCCCGCCCGGGCTCGGCCGGCTCCCGTTCGGCACCGCCGCGTCCGGAGTTTGCGTGCTGCCCGGGGCCGGAGGGGGCCACCACGGCGGCACCCGTACCGGCGTCGGTCGTGCGCGGACAGCGGGTATCCCCCTCGCGTCGACCCCCTCGTCCGCCCTGCGCCTGCACGTGCCGGTCCCCACTCCTTGATCCGCCTGTTTCCCGACGGACACTGACAGTAGTCGTCAGCGCATCATGTGCGGTGGGCAGTTGACAAACTCATACGGTGAGCGTCCCGCTCTGGTATGAGGTCTCGCACGACAGACCGATAACCCCGTCACACTTCCGGCCGCGAACGAAAGCAATTCGATACGACCTGGTCAGAAGCGGTCGCACGGGTACGGTGAAGGCCGGGGAACCTTGCGCTCCCCGGCCCTCGTCGTCTGCCCGCGATCTGCCCGCCGTCCGCCCTGGCTCAGCTCGCCGGAAGCGTTTCAGGGTCCTCCGAGCCCTTGCCCACCTTGCCCTCGTCGTCACTCAACGTATCGGCCTGGGCCACGGCTGCCGCGTTCGACGCGGTCCTGATCGTGGCGTCGGCGAGGGCTTCACCGGCCGGAAAGCCACCCGTCGGGGCGAGCGCCACCCCACGCCACCACGGCTCGGACGGGACGGTCCCGGCCGTGGGCTCGAAGGGTTCACCGGGGCGGGGCAGGGCGATACGGGCGCCCACGGCACGAGCGGCGGCGAGCGTGCCCTCGCCGGGCTCGGCCCACGGATGGGTCGCCAGGTTGAACGTGGCCCAGTGGATCGGCAGCATCGGGCCGTGCTCCGGTCCACCCTGAAGGTCGAGGTGGGCGCGCATGCCCTCGTCGGGGGTCATGTGGATGTCGGGCCAGAAGTCGGAGTACGCGCCGATCTGGATCATCGTGGCGTCGAACGGCCCGTGCTCGGCGCCGATCTCCTTGAAACCGTCGAAGTAGCCGGTGTCGCCGCTGTGGTAGATCCGGTGCTCCTCGCCGGCGACGACCCAGGAGGCCCACAGGGTGTGCTGGGTGTTGCGCAGTCCTCGGCCGCAGAAGTGCCGGGCCGGAGTGGCGGTCAGGGTGAGGCCGCCGATCTTCGTGGTCTGATGCCAGTCCAGTTCGCGCAGCCGGCCGGCGGACACGCCCCAGTGCTCCAGATGCGCCCCGACGCCGAGCGGCACGGCGAACAGCGTGTCCGTGCCGGCCAGGGCCTTGATGGTGGGCAGGTCCAGGTGGTCGTAGTGGTCGTGCGAGATGACCACGACGTCGACCGGGCCGAGCGCGGCCAGCGGCAGGGGCACCGGGTGCAGCCGCTTCGGGCCGGCGAACGGGAACGGGGAGCAGCGCTCGCCCCACACCGGGTCGAACAGCACGCGCCGGCCGTCGATCTCCGCGAGCACGCTGGAGTGCCCCGTCCAGGTCAGCCGCAGCCCCGTGGCCGGGGGCCGGGCGATGTCGGCGAGGGTGGTGGCGTGCACCGGCACCGTGCCCTTCGGGGCGCGACGGGGCCGGGTCTCCTTGTCGAAGAAGACCTTGGCGAAGTCCAGGGTGGAGCCCGAGGGCCGGGTCCGCGCGGGACCTCCGGGGTTCTGGAAGACCCCGTCCTTGAAATGGGGAGATCTGCGGATGCGCGCCATGCGCTCACCGCTCGGGTCCGCGCCGAACGCCCCGGGCTGGAGCGCGCGGAGCCCGGAGCTCAGGGAACGGAAACCGGCCACGGTACCTCCAGGTGGAGTCGGTCAGGCATTCCATTATGGTCGGCCCCTCCGACAACACCGGCGCACAGAGGTCCCACGACGGTGATACTGAACGGAGATTCAGTAATCACGGCGAAGGAGCCCGCATGGCCAGTCCCCTGCTGTCCCTCACCTGGACCGACCACCTCACCGGCCGGCAGGGCTTCCTGGTCGTCGACCGGCTGGTGCGCGGTGTCGCCAGCGGCGGTCTGCGGATGCGCCCGGGCTGCACGCTGGACGAAGTCACCGGCCTGGCCCGCGGCATGACCATGAAGGAGGCACTCCACTACGACCCCGACAGCCGCTACGTCCCGCTCGGCGGCGCCAAGGGCGGCATCGACTGCGATCCGCGCGATCCGGAGGCCTACCCGCTGCTGGTGCGGTATCTGCGCGCCATGCGGCCGTACATAGAGAGCTGCTGGACGACCGGCGAGGACCTCGGGCTCACCCAGGACCTGGTGGACCGTGCCGCGGCCGAGGCGGGACTGCTCTCCTCCATCCAGGCCGTGTACCCGCTCCTGGACGACGAGGCAGAGGCCCGGCGGCGGCTCGGGGACGCGTTCGCGGTCGAGGTGGACGGCATCGGGCTGGACGAGCTGGTCGGCGGCTGCGGTGTCGCCGAGGCGGCCCTCACGGCGCTGGACCGTGCCGGGGTACCCCACGCGGGCACGAGGGTCGCCATCCAGGGGCTGGGCACCATGGGCGGGGCCACCGCGCGCTTCCTCACACGCGCGGGACTCACGGTCGTGGCCGTCGCCGACATCAAGGGCACGATGGCCAACCCCACGGGGCTCGACATCGAGGCGCTGCTCGCCGCGCGGGACGCCCACGGCACCGTGGACCGCTCCGCGCTGCGCTCCGGCGACCGCGAACTGCCGGGCGACGCCTGGCTGTCGGCCGACACGGACGTCCTGGTGCCCGCAGCCGTCTCGTACGCGATCGACGCCGGGAACCAGGAGCGAATCACCGCCCGCTGGGTCGTCGAGGCGGCCAACATGCCCGTACGGCCGGAGGCGGAGCTGCTGCTGGCCGCGCGCGGCGTGACCGTGCTGCCGGACGTCGTGGTCAACTCCGGGACGAATGCCTGGTGGTGGTGGACGCTGTTCGGGGACATCGGCGCCGACGCCGAGGAGGCGTTCGCGCACACACGCCGCTCGATGCGGTCTCTGGTCGAGCGGATGCTGGCCCGTGCACTGGCCGACGGCACGACACCGCGGGCCGCCGCCCACGCGCTCGTGGCGGACCGGCTGCCGGTCATGGCGGAACGGTTCGGCTGGTACCGCTGACGGACGGCGAGGCAGCCGCGAGCCCCTTGCCGGACGGGCCGAATACACACGTCAAGAGGGTGCAGGCGCGTGTGTAGGGTGACGGCGTGACGAGAGTCCGGTTGAGCGTGGCGGAACGGCGCGAGGAACTGCTGCGGGCCGCCGTCGAGCAGATCGAGGCCCGGGGTGTGGTGGCGGTCAGGATCGCCGACGTGGCCTCGGCGCTCGGTGTGAGCAACGCCTTGGTGCTCTACCACTTCTCGACGAAGGAGAAGCTGGTCGCCGCCGCGTTCCGGCACGCGGCCGAGGCCGACCTGGCCCATCTGCGCAGGCTCCTCGGCCGCCGTACGTCGGCACTGCGCCGACTGCGGTCGGCCGTACGGTGGTACGCCCCGACAGGCCAGGCCAAGGGCTGGCGGCTGTGGATCGAGGGCTGGGCGGCGGCGCTGCGCGAGCCCGCGCTGCGGGAGGTCACCCAGGACCTCGACAGGCAGTGGAAGGCGGCCCTCGCCGAGGTCATCACGGAGGGCATGGCGGCCGGCGAGTTCCACTGCCCCGACCCGCACGGCACGGCCCTGCGCCTCACCGCCCTCCTCGACGGCCTCGCCGTCCAGCTGACGTCCTACGCGGGCGCGGTGCCGCGGGCACGGGCACAGGAGTGGGCCGAGGAAGCACTGGCTCGCGAACTTGGCCTGGATCCGGCGGCCTTGACCCGGCCCTGACCGGGCCGGCAACCCAAGACGGCTGTCCATCCGCTGTCTATCCGCGATCGACCGTGCCACCTGAGGTCGTTTCGGGTTTGGCGTGGAGGACCTCGCGGGCCTGCTCCGCGGCGCGGATGAGGCTCTCGGCGACGAAGTCGACGAAGCGGGCGATGTTCTCGAGGCGGGTGGCGGCCGGGGTGTCGGGCCCGAGGACGCCGACGCCCTGCCGTGCGGTCTCGGCGAGCTGGGCACTGGATCGGGCGCTGGCCATCATTCCCTGGTAGAAGACGTCGTCGTCGACGGCGTAGCGCTCGCGGCGGCCTTCGTCGCGCTCCCTGCGGATGAGGCCCTGACTTTCGAGGAAGGCGACCGCTTTGGAGACGGACGCCGGGCTGACCTGGAGGTGCCGGACGAGTTCGGACGCGGTGAGGCTGCCCGCGTCGGTGGTGTAGAGGCAGGTCAGCACCCGGGACATCATCTTGGGCAGGCCCTGCTGCATGAGGAGGGTGGTGAACGCCTCCTCGTACTCGCGCACGGCCTCGACATCGCGCCCGTGGGCCGGCGCGGGCGCCTCCGCTGCCCGGGGCGCGGCCTGCCTGCGCCGACGGGTGCGGCGCTCGGTGGAACGCTGGGCCAGGTCGGCGCGGTAGGCGGTCGGGCCGCCGTTCCGCATCACCTCACGCGTGATCGTCGAGGTCGGACGATCCAGACGTCTGGCGATCTCCGCGTAGGCGAGGCCGTCGGCCAGCCCCTGCGTGATCTGCTGGCGTTCCTGCTGGGTGAGCCTGCCTCCCGGCATCGCGATCTCCTTCGTGCTCCTTGGTGGGCCCACCATAGCGTTCACACTTCAGTCGTTGCAACGATCTGAACGATAATCGTTGCATTGAAGTCAAACCCATTGCAACGATTATTCCGATCTGACCTGCATTTATAGCACTTCTACGCAACGAACTTGTTGCCACACCTTTGAATGCAACGTAGCTTTTCCATCGTTCGAAACAACGAGCCGAAGGGGAGCACGATGCAGGAGGGAGGCGCCCGCCTCACCGTCCTCGACGGCGCCGCCGGCCTGAACCTGCACGCGACCACCGCCCCCACCCCACAAGGAGCGCACAGCCATGTCCCTCACCATTGCCCGGCAGGACCGCCCGGAGTTGCAGAAGGCCATTCAGGAGATCGTCGATTCCGGTTTCAGCGGCGTGCAGCTGCGCGTCAACGACGAGCGAGGCGAGTGGGTCGGCAGCGCCGGGGTGCGCAAGCTGGGCGAGAGCGCCAAGCCGCCGACCAACGGGCGGTTCCGGATCGGCAGCACCACCAAGACCTTCACCGCGACCGTGGTGCTGCAACTGGTGGCCGAGGGCAAGATCGGGCTGGACAGCCCGGCGGATGACTACCTGCCCCGGTTCGGGCTGGACCGGCGGATCACCGTGCGGATGCTGCTACAGCACACCAGCGGGCTGTTCAACTACACCGGCGAGTACTACGACGACGGGACGGTCGCACCGGGGATCCCCTGGCAGAGCCAGGAGTACGTGGACAACCAGTTCCACACCTACCAGCCGGAGGAGCTGGTACGGCTGGCGTTGTCCAAGCCGACGCGGTTTGAGCCGGGTACGGACTGGAGCTACTCCAACACCAACTACGTGCTGGCCAAGTTGCTGATCGAGGAGGTCACCGGCCGCTCGTTGGCCGAGGAGCTGCAGCGGCTGATCCTGCAGCCGCTGGGAATGTCGGGCACCGTGGTGCCGGGCGCCTCGCCGGAGATCCCCGAGCCGCACGCTCACGGCTACTACCGGTACGAGCACGCCGGCCAGTGGAAGGTGGTCGATGTCACCCGCTTCAACGTCTCCTGGATCTCCGCCGCCGGTGACATGATCTCGACCACCGAGGATCTCCACACGTTCTTCTCCGCCCTGATGAGCGGCAAGCTCCTGCCGGACTCGCTGCTTGCCGAGATGCGCACGCCGCATCCCAAGGCCGGCTACGGCCTGGGGTTGTTCGTGGAGGAGACGGACGGCGGCGGCACCATCTTCAACCACAACGGCGGCTTTTTCGGTTGGGGGGCGCTGATGTACAGCACACCCGACGGCAGTAAGACCCTGACCGCCTCCCTGACCACCGGGGACGCCGAGCTCGACTTCGCCGCCACGGCCGAGGCGTTCCAGAAGGCGCAGCAAAGGCTCGTCAAGGAGGTGTTCTGCGGCGGGCATGCCGAGGTGGCCGACCTGGCCAAGCCGGCTCAGTAAACGGCGCCGAGCACCACGGACGTAGGACACGAACCGGGTCACGCCGAGCTCTCCGGGTTCGGCGTGAGCGCATCAGCGGTGGACTTGGGGTACTTCCAGTCGGCGAGCGCCGCCCGAAGCGACGTCCTTTACACCGACGGCATCCGCTGTCCGTCCGTGTAGCCGGCCTCGCCGCCGCCGGGACGGGTACCGCCCCAAGCGGCACGACTGCCCGCAGCCAGGCGGACTCGGCGGCCCGCAGCGCGGCGGCCCGCGGCAGCTGAGCCGAGACCGCCCGCACCGCCTACGGTGAGAAGGGGACGTGTCGGGAGGTGTCCGCCCGCAGCGGTCGGTGCGTCAACGGACAGTCAGTCGGCGTCCGACCCCATCGCGCCGTTCCGAGGACGGACACCCTCGGCGCGGCCCCGACCCACCACCGGCGAGAAGGCGCTACGCGCACCCCCGAACCCGCACAGGCCGCCGCAGGCACCCGGCCCTCACGCCACCGAAGCGATCCGCATCCTGATGTCCTCCGGCGACAGGGCCCCCTTCGCCGTCACATGGTCCCCCGACGACTCCCCACGCAGCCGCCGCCCGATCCACGGCACCAGAAACTCCCGCGCCCACTGCACATCGTCCCGCCGCACCTCGAGCGGCCCCCGCGCAGGCAGCGGCGGCCACGGCTGCTCCGGGTCGGCCGGAACCTCCAGCCCGAGCACCTGCCCCGCGCGGAGCGCCACCCGCGTGTGCCCCTCGGGCGACAGGTGCAGCCGGTCGGCGTCCCAGGCCCTGCGGTCCTGGACACTGCGCAGGGACCACAAGTCGAGCACCGGGCAGCCGTACCGGTCTGCGATGGCCCGGACGTGCCCGTTGTACGTCGCGATCTTGCCGCGCAGGTGCTTGAGCACGGGCATCCCACGGGTGTCGAACCCGGTCGTCACCATCACCGTGCCGGCCACGGCGGTGAGCTGCACGAGGGCGCGCTCGAAGCGCTCGGCCACCTCGTCCGGGTCGGTACCGGGGCGGAGGATGTCGTTGCCCCCGGCGCAGAACGAGACGAGGTCCGGGGCCATTTCGACGGCCTGCGGAACCTGGTCCGCCACGATCTGGTCGAGGAGTTTCCCGCGCACGGCGAGGTTGGTGTACTGGAAGTCGCCTTCGGGCCGGCGGTCGGCGAGCAGGACGGCGAACCGGTCGGCCCAGCCGACGAACGCCCCGTCGGGGCCGGGATCACCGACGCCCTCGGTGAAGCTGTCCCCCACCGCAACGTACGACCCGATCACTGCTCTGCTGTCACTCTTCGAATCGTCTGCCACAGCCGCTCATGATTCACCCTCTAATGTGACCTACGCGACCGTAGGCAAGGGTTGACGGGCGGTGAGATAGGCCACTCTCAAAGTGTTCGCCAGCTCCGGAATAGGCCACCCGTCAGCGGTGCTGGAGGGTCAGTCGCCACACCCGGAAGCCCGTGATCCGGAAGTGACTCCACACGGTCCGGAAGGCGAAGTGCCCGCTGGTGTACGGCTGCGGGTCCGTGTAGTCGAAGACGAGGCGCCCGTTGTTCCACCACCTGACCGTCGAGCCGTCGGAGACGATCCGGACCCGGTTGGGCTCACCCGGCACCAGCAGCGGCTCGGTGTAGTCGTAGATCAAGGGTCGGACACCGGGCTCCCCGACATACCGCCGCAGCCGGGTCGTGGTGTTGTAGTTGGCGCCGTAACCGGCGTAGTACGTCGTCAGGTGGTCGTACTCCTCCAGCGCCCCACCACGCGGCACGGCGAAGAGATCGTCCGGGGAGCGGACGTCGGTCGCGTTCCAGAAGTTGTTGAGGTCCGAGACGCGGTCGTTGACCCCACCCTCGGAGACCGGCGTGGCGGTGTACTCCAGGACGTACGGACCTTCGAGCCGCCGCCTGAACCACACGGTCGCCCCGCTCGGCACGTCGATCTCCAGAACACCGCGAGAGGCGGTGACGGTCCCGCCGTCCTGGAGTTCGGTCGCCCACTGGGCGAGGCCGTGGCGGAAGTCGTCGTGGGCGATGAGGCGGCGGTGCCGGGGCGCGGCGTGCGCGGCGCCCGTCGGGACGAGGGCCGCCGCGGCGGCTCCGGCGGCCAGGGCTGCGAACGCTCTGCGAGTGGTGGGCACGGGACACATCTCCTCGGTGGATCCGCCTGGACGGCTCTAGAAAGCGCTTGCGCTCCGGACGGGATCACTGTGTCCCAACTGCCGCCCGCTGTCGATCCCTTGGGCCGGCCGATCGCCACAAGCCTCCACACACACCGAAGGCCGGACCCGGGGATCGGGGTCCGGCCGACGGTTGCGTGTCAGGCAGGTGGTCGTGCGGTCGGTCAGCCGACGGAGACGCCGTGCGAGCGCAGGTAGGCGACCGGGTCCACGTCCGAGCCGTAGTCCGGCGTGGTGCGGATCTCGAAGTGCAGGTGCGGTCCGGTCACGTTGCCGGTGGCACCGGACAGGCCGATCTGCTGTCCGGCGCTCACGGTCTGGCCGGCCGAGACGGAGAGCGAGGACAGGTGGGCGTACTGCGCGTAGTTGCCGTCGTTCAGCTTGATGACGACCTGGTTGCCGTACGCGCCGCCCCAGCCGGCGGAGACGACCGTGCCCGCGCCGACGGCCTTGAGCGAGGTGCCCGTCGGGACGACGAAGTCGACACCGGTGTGGTAGCCGCTGGACCACATGCTGCCGGACATCCGGTACGGCGTGCCGACGATGGCACCGTCCACCGGGGCGCTGTAGCCGCTGGAGGCAGCGGCGGCCGGCTTGGCGGCAGCCGGCTTCGGGGACGACTCGGAGGCGGACGACTTCGCAGCCGAGGACTTCGAAGCCGAGGACTTGGAAGCAGAGGACTTCGAGGGCTTCGTGGACTTGGAGGCCGAGGACTTCGGCGAGGACGGGGACGAGGACTTGGACTCGCTCGCCGCCGCCTTCTTGCCGATCGACAGCTTCAGGCCCGGGTGGATCAGCGACGGGTCGTCGCCGACGGCGTCACGGTTGTCCGTGTAGAGCTTCTTCCAGCCCCCGTCGACGTTCTGCTCATCGGCGATCTTCGCGAGATAGTCACCGGGCCGCACGGTGTACGTGCGGGCACCCGTGGCCTTTTCGGCGGCCTTCTTCTCGGCGGCCGGAGCGGACTGGACGGTCTTTTCCGGAGCTGACTGCGGGGTGGCGGCGTGGGCGCCGGCGGCCCCCATGAGCGGAAGGGCGAGAGCGGCCCCGCCGGTTCCGGCGACGGCGATGGAACGGGTAAAACGCTGAGTCTTCGGGCGGCGATGCTTACCCTTCGCGGGCATGGCGAATTCCTCTCCGGCGCCTACGAGGTGAGCTGTCGGGTTCGGGCTGGAGATGCCCGGCCGCGCCGAGACGCGGCTTAACCCCAAGCCGTTCCGGGAACCGGAACAGGCGTCTTACCTGTGGGTCCCCCGCTCCTGCCGTACGTCGGGTCAGTGTGTGCGGGCTCCGGGCGGCGGCAGGATTAGGCGTCCGTCCGGATTGGTGTGGAACGTAAGCGACCAGGACGCAAAGGGACAAGCTTGCGGTTGCCTGTGACGGCGTTTTTCTTGACGCATCGGCACATTTTCCGTAACGGAGCGTGGATTACGGATCTCCCGCTTTCCTCAATGGCCCTGAATAACGCCAGAATTACGTGCACATGGCAACAACACATCGTCACGAATATGACGATGCTCACGCACTCCGCCCCCATCTCCTTTACAATCGGGGCACGTTATGCCGAAATAACCAAAGAACTCCCTATTCGGACAGAACGGCTACTTACGCTTAAGCTGGACGACAGTGGCGTCCAGATCCCCACGCAGACCGACGCGTAGCCCGTGATGGAGCAGCACGGCACCCCGGTGAACTTCACCCGTTTCGAGGCATTTGTACGATGCCGTGGGGTCGAGACCCCGCAGCCGGAGCGCCGGAACGGGCTCGCCGTAGCGCTGCGCCTGGAGCCAGGCGAGGACGACGGTCTCGTCGCCGAGGACGTACTGCACGGCGCTCAGGCCGCCCTCCGGGGGCCGCAGCCGGTAGAGGTCGCCGCGCTGCACCACGGGCCGGATCCCCTTGTAGAGCCCCACCCAGCCCCGCGCCTCGGCGAGCTCCTCCTCCGTCCACTTGGTGAGGTCACCACCGACCCCGAGCACACCGGCCATGGCACTGACGAACCGGAACCGCAGGGAGCTGGCCCGCTGATTGAGCATGGCGTTCGGGCTGTCGGTGACCCAGGCGGCCATGACCCGGGCCGGATGGATCTGACTGAAGCCGTGCTGGATGGCGAGCCGGTCGAGCGGGTCGGTGTTGTCCGAGGTCCACACCTGGTCCGTGCGGCCGAGCACACCGAGGTCGATCCGGCCGCCGCCGCCCGAGCAGGACTCGAAGGCCACCTGGGGATGGGCGGCCCGCAGCCGGTCCAGCAGGGCGTACAGGGCGTGGACGTGGTCGACCCACAGCCGCTGCGGGTAGGGGTCGTCCGGCCAGCCGGCGTCGGTGAAGCAGCGGTTGAAGTCCCACTTGACGTAGTCGATCGGGGCGCTGGAGAGGAGTGCGTCGAGCTGCTGCCAGAGGTACTCCTGGACGTCCTCGCGGGCGAGGTTCAGTACGAGCTGATTGCGGAACTCCGTCCGCTTTCGTCCCGGTTGGTACTGCACCCAGTCCGGGTGCGCGCGGTACAGGTCGCTGTCCGGGTTGACCATCTCCGGCTCGACCCAGATCCCGAACCGCATGCCGAGGCCGTGCACATGGTCGGCGAGCGGCTTGAGGCCACCCGGGAAGCGGTCGGGGTTGGGGCTCCAGTCGCCGAGCCCGGCCCGGTCGCTGGTGCGCGCCCCGAACCAGCCGTCATCGACCACGAAGAGCTCGACGCCCATGGCGGCGGCCCGCTCGGCGAGCGCCCGCTGCTGCTCCTCGGAGATGTCGAACTCGGTGGCCTCCCAGGAGTTGAACAGCACCGGCCGGTCCTGGCCCGCGTCCGGGATCACGTACGCCCGCTGGTAGGCGTGCCAGGCGCGGCTCGCCCCGCCGAAACCGCCGTCGCTCCAGAGCCCGGCGAAGACGGGGGTCGTGTACGACTCCCCCGTGCCCAGCATCAGCAGGCCCGAGTCGTCGTACCCGGCCCCGCCGGTGATCTGCACGCGCGCGTCCGGGAGTTGGGCCACGGCGATCCGCCAGGAGCCGGACCAGCCCAGGGCGCATCCGTAGACCTCGCCGCGCTCCTCGGTCGCGTCGGTGTCGAGCGCGACCCACGGCAGGTGCTGGTGACCGGTGTGGCCACGACGGCTGCCGATGACCTTCTCGCCGTGGGTGAGGGCGGAGCGCTCCAGCCGGGACTCGGCGCCCCAGCGGCCGTGCAGCTGGGACAGCCGCCAGGTGTCGCGGTCGGGCAGAGTCCAGGTCGCGGAGTCGGCGCGCAGCACCTCGACGGCGGGTCCGTGGTTGTCGAGGGTCACCCACCGCTCGACGACGTCCATCGAGGAGCGCATCCGGTAGTGCAGCGTGATGGTCAGGTCACCGTCGCAAAAGCGCAGCCGCAGCTGGCCGTCCTCGGTGTCATGCCCCTCGTAGGCCCACTCGGTGCCGCGCCGCTGCGGGGTGCGCACGGACAGGGCGGGCCGGACGAAACGGGGGCCGCCCTCGACCGGATACTCCTCGCGCCCGTCGAGCGGGGACTCGAAGGGCCAGTAGTCCGGCAGCGGCCTCACGGCGAGGGCTTCGGCGTCGGCGAGGCCGATCCGGGGACCCCAGTACAGGTGCAACAGCTCGTCCCGGTCGGTGACATGGACGGCGTAGCTGCTGGCCGGTCCCGACAGCACCCACGTACGACCGTCTTCGGAGATCTCCAGCATCAGGCCCTCACAGATTCGAACAAGCCCGACCAGGTGCGACCAGGCCGCAACATCATCAAGGGCTCGGGGGTCTCCCTGCAACGCCTGTGGACAACTCATTGCCCCAGGCAGGCATGTCGTATCGTCGGGTGGTGCCCGTCGACGAGCCGCGTCGGCGGCGCCGACTGGGAGGAGCCCCCGTGACGCAGCAGATCCCGTCGACCGAACCCGAGCTGGCCGGAGTGCGCAACTTCCGTGATGTGGGCGGACTACCGACCGTGGACGGTCGGCGGGTGCGGCAGGGAGTGCTGTTCCGCAGCGGCCACCTCGCGCATGCGACCGGGGAGGACGCCGCCTTCCTGGCCACCCTGGGCCTGCACACGATCTTCGACTTCCGTAACGCGGCGGACCAGAAGCTCGAAGGGCCGGACGTCGAGCTGCCGGGCGTGCGCAATGTGAACCTGCCGCTGAGCGACCCGGCCGACGGCGCCGAGTTCTGGCGGATGGTCCGCGACGGCGACCTGGACCAGCTGCGCGCGATCCTCTCGGACGGCAAGGGCGCGGACCGGATGATCGCCTCGTACCGCACGATCATCCGGAGCCGCACGGCCGAGCACTCCCGGGTGCTGCACGCGCTCGCCGAGGACAGCGTCCCCGCCCTGATGCACTGCGCGGCGGGCAAGGACCGCGCGGGTCTGTCCATCGCGGTGACGCTGCTCGCCCTGGGCGTCGAGCGCGAGGCGATCGTCGACGACTACCTGAAGTCCAACGCCAAGCACCGCCGCTACAAGGTGCACCGCAGCAGCTCCGCCGCCTCGGCCTACTCCCCCGAGGTCATGGAACTGCTCAGCCCCTTGTTCGACGCGCGCGCCGAGTACCTGGCGGCGGCCTTCGACACCATCGAGGAGACCTGGGGCGGCGTCGACACCTATCTGGAGAAGGGGCTCGGGCTCACCCCGGAGACCCGGGAGCGGCTGCGCGAGCGACTGCTCGACTGAGGCAAGCGGCTAGCGGGCCCCTGCCTCAAACAGGAAGTACACGAAAGCGGCGAAGACGTGCCCCACCACGAGGTAGATGAACAGCCGCACCCACAGGGCGCGGGGGAACTTCTCCTCCATGTCCTTCATCGCGTGTCTCCAGGGGTGGAGCCAAGGCACAGGGCGGCCGTGGGGCTCTGCAAGAGGGTGTGCACGAAGAGCAGTTCGACGCCGTCCGGGTCCTGGGCGGCGATCCGGTGCGGGGTCAGCGAGTCGAAGTGGGCGCTGTCGCCGGGTGCGAGCTGGTGCGTGGTGTCGCCGAGGCTCAGCCGCAGCCGCCCCCGGAGCACGTGGAGCCACTCCTCGCCGGGGTGGACGCGCACGATGTCGCCCTGGGATCCGTACGGCACGTGGACGCGCAGGGCTTGCATCCCGCGCCCGGGAGCGCCGGCCTGCCAGTACGTCCAGCCACCCGCGGCGGTCGGTTCCATGTCGGCGGCGCGGACGACGGCGTCCCGGCCGGCGACCGTCTCGCCGAGCAGCTCGGAGACCGTCGTACCGTAGATGCGGGCCAGCGCGAGGAGCATCGGCAGAGAGGGCTGGCGCTGCCCGGTCTCCAGGCGGGAGAGGTGGGCGGGCGACAGCCCGGCGGCGCGGGCCGCGGCCTCCAGGGTCAGGGAGGCCCGGCGCCGCAGTGCACGCAGCTGCGGCGCGACGGCGGGCAGCGCACCGGCCGCCTGGTCAGCCGACGGGGCGGCCCCGGAGGACCGCTCGGTCTCGGAGGAGCTCATGCCTCCATTCAGCCGGAGGCTTGCCCCAGCGGCAAATTTCTTGCCTATGAGGCAAAGAGGCCTATCGGTTGGCCACCGCCTGCTTGACCAGCGTCTTCCCGAAGTCCCAGACCAGCCCGCCGTCGTGCGCGTCGTCCATCACGGCCGTGAAGGCGTCGACGAACCGGTCCACCTCCCGCTCGCCGATGATCAGCGGCGGGATCAGCTTGATCACCTCCATGTGGTCGCCGGAGACCTGGGTGAGGATCCGGTGCTTCTGGAGCAGCGGTACGACGACCATCTGCGCGAACAGTCCCTTGCGCGCGGCCTGGAGCATGGCCCAGCGGCTGCGCAGCTTCAGCGACTTCGGCCGGCCGAACTCGATGCCGATCATCAGGCCCCGGCCGCGGACGTCGGCGAGCATCTCGTACTTGTCCGTCAGCGCCGCCAGCCGGGCTCGGAGCCGTTCCCCGGTGGCGCGGACGCCCGCGACGATCTGCTCGTTCTCCATCACCGACAGCACCGCCAGGCCCGCCGCCATGGCCTGCGCGTTGGACCCGAAGCTCGCCGAGTGGACCAGCACCCTGTCCATCGACGAGTAGACCTTCTTGAAGATCCAGTCCTTGCCGAGCGTGGCACCCACCGGCACATAGCCGCCGGAGAGCGCCTTGGCCACGCACACCAGGTCGGGCTCCACGCCGTCCTCGTGCTGGTAGCCGTAGAAGTCGCCGGTGCGGCCGAGGCCCGTCTGCACCTCGTCGGCGATGAGCAGCGCCTTGTGCCGGCGCAGCAGTTCCTGGGCGGCCCGCAGATAGCCGGGCGGGGCCTCCAGCACGCCCTTGCCCTGGATCGGCTCGACGATCAGGGCGGCGACGTCGCCCTTCCTCAACTCCCTTTCCAGCCCGTCGAGGTTGCCGAGCGGTACGGCCGTGTCGGGCAGCAGCGGGGCGAAGCCGTCGCGGAAACCGGACTCGCCGTTCACCGAGAGGGCGCCGGTGGTCAGGCCGTGGAAGGCGTGCGCGCAGTACAGGATCCTGGGCCTGCCGGTGACGAACCGGGCGAACTTCAGCGCGCCCTCGACCGCTTCCGTGCCGCTGTTGCCGAAGAACACCCGGTCCAGGTGCGGGCTGTGCGCGAGCAGCCGCTCGGCCAGCAGGCCGGGCAGCGGCTGGCAGTCGAACCGGGTGAGGTCGGCGAGCTGGGCGTCCAGGACGTCGTGCAGCGCCTTGCGCACCACGGGGTGGTGGCGGCCGAGCCCCATCACCCCGAACCCGGCGAGCATGTCCAGGTAGTCGTTGCCGTCCGCGTCGTAGAAGTAGGCGCCCTCGGCGCGTTCGTAGACCTTGTCGAAGCCGATGGTGTGCAGCATGCGCGGGAGCTGGTGGTTGAGGTACCGGGTGTGCAGCTCGTAGCGCTCGGCTCCGCGTTCGGCCAGCAGCGCGCCGAGGTCGAACGCCCCGGCCTGCGACGACTCCGACGCGGACTCGGCGGTTGTCATTCCTGTGGCTCCTTGGACAGCTCTTCCTTCACGGTCAAGCTCGCGCTGATCCGTCCGGCGACCTCGACGGGTGTCAGGCCGATGTCGGCGAGCACCTCACCGCGCTTGGCGTGCGCGAGGAACTGCTCAGGGATCCCGAAGCGCCGTACGGGGACGTCGACTTCGGCATCGCCCAGGGCCAGCGCCACGGCCGAACCGACCCCGGCCGCCCGGCTGTTGTCCTCGACGACGGCGACCAGGCGGTGTTCGCGGGCGAGGCCCGGGAGCGCCGGGTCGACCGGTTTGACCCAGCGGGGGTCGACGACGGTGCATCCGATGCCGCGGGCTTCGAGCAGCTCGGCGGCCTGGAGGCAGACGGGCGCCATCACGCCCACGGCCACCAGGAGAACCCGCGGCTCCGCAGAACTGTGCAGCACGTCCAGTCCGCCCACCCGGTCGACCGCCGGGATCGACGGGCCGACGGACTCCTTCGGGAAGCGCAGCAGGGTCGGGGCGTCGTCGACGGCGACCGCCTCGCGCAGCTGGGCGCGCAGCTGGTCGGCGTCACGCGGCGCGGCGATCCTGAGACCGGGGACGACCTGGAGGACGGACATGTCCCACATGCCGTTGTGGGAGGGCCCGTCGACGCCGGTGACACCGGCCCGGTCCAGCACGAACGTCACCCCGCAGCGGTGCAGGGCCACGTCCATCAGGAGTTGGTCGAAGGCGCGGTTGAGGAAGGTGGCGTAGACGGCGACGACCGGGTGCAGGCCGCCCGTCGCCAGGCCCGCCGCGGACACGGCCGCGTGCTGCTCGGCGATTCCGACGTCCCACACCCGGTCCGGGAACCGTTCGGCGAACCTGCCCAGGCCGACCGGATGGAGCATGGCCGCGGTTATCGCGACCACGTCGTCCCGCTCCTCACCGATCCTGACGATCTCCTCGCCGAACACGGAGGTCCAGGAAGGGCCGCCCGCCGGCGAGAGCGGCTCGCAGGTCAGCGGATTCATGACGCCGACGGTGTGGAAGTGGTCCTCCTCGTGGGCGAGGGCGGGTTCGTAGCCGCGGCCCTTCTCCGTGAGGCAGTGGACGAGGACCGGTCCGTGGAAGCGTTTCGCGCGCCGCAGCGCGGACTCCACGGCCCCGATGTCGTGCCCGTCGATCGGGCCCACGTACTTCAGGCCCAGGTCCTCGAACAGGCCCTGCGGGGCGAACGCGTCCTTGAAGCCCTTCTTCGCGCCGTGCAGGGCCTCGTAGAGGGTGTTGCCGACCAGGGGCGTGGCCTGGAGCACGTCCTTGCCCCAGGCCAGGACCCGCTCGTAGCCGTCGGTCGTGCGCAGGGTCGCGAGGTGGCCCGCGAGGCCGCCGATGGTCGGGGCGTAGGAGCGTTCGTTGTCGTTGACGACGATGATCAGCGGGCGGTTCTTGGCGGCCGCGATGTTGTTCAGCGCCTCCCAGGCCATGCCGCCGGTCAGGGCGCCGTCGCCGATCACCGCGACGACATGGCCCTTCTCCCCCTGCACCTGGCGGGCCTTGGCGAGCCCGTCGGCCCAGCCGAGCGCCGTGGAGGCGTGGCTGTTCTCGATGACGTCGTGCTCGGACTCCTCGCGCGAGGGGTAGCCCGACAGGCCGCCCTTGCCGCGCAGCTTGGAGAAGTCCTGGCGTCCGGTCAGCAGTTTGTGGACGTAGCTCTGGTGGCCGGTGTCCCACAGGACGCGGTCGACCGGCGACTCGAAGACCCGGTGCAGGGCGACGGTGAGCTCCACCACCCCCAGGTTGGGCCCCAGATGGCCCCCGGTCCTGGCGACCGCGTGCACCAGGAACTCCCTGATCTCGTCGGACAGTTCGCCGAGTTCCGCCTCGGACAGCGCCTTCAGGTCGCGTGGTCCCCGGATGGTCTCCAGAATCGTCACGATCGGGCCCCCTTCGGTTCCGTGCTGTTCAGCTCACGGTGACGGCCGGCTCCCCCGACCCCACGCCGTCCTGCTCCATCTGCTCGGCGAGCTTCATCGCCTCTTCGATCAGCGTCTCGACGATCTTCGACTCGGGGACGGTCTTGACGACCTCGCCCTTGACGAAGATCTGCCCCTTGCCGTTGCCGGAGGCCACCCCCAGATCGGCCTCCCGTGCCTCGCCGGGTCCGTTGACCACACACCCCATGACGGCGACCCGCAATGGCACTTCCATGCCCGTAAGGCCGGCCGTGACCTCGTCGGCGAGTTTGTAGACGTCGACCTGCGCGCGTCCGCAGGACGGGCAGGACACGATCTCCAGCCGGCGCTGCCGCAGCCCCAGCGACTCGAGGATCTGGATGCCGACCTTGACCTCCTCGGCGGGCGGGGCCGACAGCGACACCCGGATGGTGTCGCCGATGCCCCGCGAGAGCAGCGCGCCGAAGGCCACCGCCGACTTGATCGTGCCCTGGAACGCCGGCCCCGCCTCCGTCACCCCCAGGTGCAGCGGGTAGTCGCACTGCTCGGCGAGCTGCCGGTACGCCTCGATCATCACGACCGGGTCGTTGTGCTTGACGGAGATCTTGATGTCCCGGAAGTCGTGCTCCTCGAAGAGGGACGCCTCCCACAGCGCGCTCTCCACGAGCGCCTCGGGGGTCGCCTTGCCGTACTTCTGCAGCAGCCGCCGGTCCAGCGACCCGGCGTTGACGCCGATCCGGATCGGGGTGCCGTGGTCCTTGGCGGCCTGCGCGATCTCCTTGACCCGGTCGTCGAACTGCTTGATGTTGCCGGGATTGACGCGTACGGCGGCGCAGCCCGCCTCGATGGCCGCGAACACGTACTTCGGCTGGAAGTGGATGTCCGCGATCACCGGGATCTGCGACTTGCGCGCGATGGTCGCGAGCGCGTCCGCGTCGTCCTGCGTGGGGCAGGCGACCCGGACGATCTGGCAGCCGGACGCGGTGAGTTCGGCGATCTGCTGCAAGGTGGTGCCGATGTCCGACGTGCGGGTCGTCGTCATCGACTGCACCGACACCGGGGCCCCGCCCCCGACCGCGACGGGACCGACCTGGATCCGGCGCGAGGCGCGCCGCTCCGCGATCGGCCGGACCGGTACCTCGGGAACGCCCAGCGGGATGGCGGTCATGGTGTCACTCCCGGTTTCCGGAGACCGTCTCGCGCATGGCGCGCAGGGACTCCTTCAGCGATCCCATGGTGGCGAGGACGGCGGTGGGCTCGTAGCCGCAGTGCGCCATGCAGTTGGCGCAGCGCGGGTCCTTGCCGCGGCCGTACTTGTCCCAGTCGGTGTCCTCGACCAGTTCCCGGTACGTCGGCACATAGCCGTCGCTCATCAGGTAGCAGGGGCGCTGCCAGCCGAAGAGCGAGTAGTTCGGGATCGCCCAGGCGGTGCACGGGAAGTCGACCTTGCCCTCCAGGAAGTCCAGGAAGAGCGGGGAGTGGTTGAGCCGCCAACGGCGCCGGTTGCCGCCCGCGAAGGCCTTCTTGAACAGCTCGCGGGTCTGCTCCACGCCGAGGAAGTGCTCCTGGTCGGGAGCCTTCTCGTAGGCGTAGGCGGGCGAGATCATCATCTCGTCGACCTTGAGGTCGTCGTTGAGGAAGTTCAGCACCTCGATGATGGTCTGCGGGGTGTCGGTGTTGAAGAAGGTCGAGTTGGTGGTCACCCGGAAGCCGCGCCGCTTGGCCTCCTTGATCGCCTCCACGGCCTCGTCGAACACGCCCTCCTTCGCCACCGACTCGTCGTGCCGCTCGCGCAGCCCGTCGATGTGCACCGCGAAGGCGAAGTACGGGGAGGGCTTGAACTTGTCCATCTTCTTACGCAGGAGCAGGGCGTTGGTGCACAGGAAAACGTACTTCCGCTTGGCCACCAGCTGACGCACGATCTCGTCGATCTGCGGGTGCATCAGCGGCTCGCCACCGGCGATGGACACCATGGGGGCGCCGGACTCCAGCACCGCCCCCACGGCCTGCGCGACCGGCATCCGCTGCTTGAGCACCCCGGCCGGGTGCTGGATCTTGCCGCACCCCTCGCACTTGAGGTTACAGGCGTACAGCGGCTCCAGCTCGACGATGAGCGGGAACTTGTCCCGTCGGCGGAGCTTCTGTTCAGCCAAGTATGTAGCGACCTTGATGGACTGTCGGAGCGGCATGGCCATATGGCTCACCTCCTGGGGAGCAGCAAGGAACGGTGCCATTCGAAGAAAGCGGGAAGGACGGAACGAAGGACACGGAAAGCCGATATTCCACCGCGCACCGTGCCGATCCGGACGAGTTCATGTTCTGGAGCGTCCACGACCACCCGGACGGCCGCAACCGGGCGCACTCCCGCGCGCACGGCGCTCAGAAGCGTGGCAGCCGACTCCATGTCGACCGCGATCGCGCCGGTCGCGCGCAGATCGGACCGTTCGTGACCGCGCACGACGTGGTCGGAGCCGGTGAGCGGCCCGGTGTGCACCGTCCGCCCGGGCACCGCGCGGCCCAGCTCCTTGACCAGCAGGTCCGTCCCGACGCAGGCGGTCGTACCGCGCGGGTCGCGGGTCTCCTCGGCGACGACCAGGTCACCGGGGTGCATGCCGGGCGCGAGCCCCGCGCAGAAGCCGGTGGCCAGGACGGCGGCGTCGCGCAGGGCCGGGTCGGCGAGCATTCGGGTGACGGACCGCTCGGCCGCCGCCGGCCCCATGCCGGTGCGCAGCACGGTGACCGGCCCGCCGGCGCCGCCACGGTCCCCCGCGCGCAGGGCGAGCTGCTCGATGCCGAGCGCGCAGGCGATCAGCAGCGGGGCCGGAGCGGGCTGTGTGCTCATTCAGCTCCCTTGGCCTCGGCGAGCGGCATCCCGGTCTCTGCGCTCTTCCCGGCCTCGGCGAGCGGCTTCCCGGGCGCCCCGCTCCCCTGGTGCCGGTCGGCGAAGGGTTCTCCGTGCAGGTACCGGCCGAGCGCGGTGAGCGGGAACACCTGCCGGTAGAGGTGGTAGTTGATCGAGAAGTCCCACGGGAAGCCCGTCCCCGTGAAGTACGGCTCGTCCCAGGAACCGTCCTCCCGCTGGGTGGCGGCGAGCCACTCGATGCCGCGCTCGACGGCCTTGGAGTTCCGCTCCCCCGCCGCGAGCAGGGCCATCAGGGCCCACGCCGTCTGGGAGGCGGTCGAGGCGCCCCTGCCGCTCCACTCCCTGACGTACTTGTAGGAGCGCAGGTCCTCGCCCCAGCCGCCGTCGTCGTTCTGGACCGACTCCAGCCAGGTCACGGCCCGGTGGATCGCCGGGTGCGCGGCGGGGATGCCCGCGGCCACCAGAGCGGGTACGACGGACCCGGTGCCGTAGACGTAGTTGACGCCCCAGCGCCCGAACCACGAGCCGTCGGGCTCCTGTTCGGCCAGCAGCCACTCGATGCCGCGCCGGGTGCGCGGGTCGTGGGCGAGGCCCTCCACCGCGAGCATCTCGACGACGTGGGCGGTGACGTCGGCGGAGGGCGGGTCGATGACCTCGCCGAAGTCGCAGAACGGCAGCCGGTTCGGGAACGGGCTGGTGTTGTCGACGTCGAAGGCCGCCCACGCGCCGTTCTTCGACTGCATGCCGAGGGTCCAGCGCACGCCGCGCCCGACGGCCTTGTCCACCCGCACCGGGTCGTGGTGGGTGATCCGGCGCAGCGCGAGGATCACCTCGGCGGTGTCGTCGATGTCGGGGTAGTTGTCGTTGTGGAACTCGAACGCCCAGCCCCCGGGCGGCAGTCCGGGCCGCTGCACCGACCAGTCACCGGGCCGGACGATCTCCTCGCCCAGCATCCAGTCCGCGGCCTTCACCAACTGCGGGTGGTCGGCGGGCAGTCCGGCGTCGACCAGCGCGATCGCGGCCAGGCAGGTGTCCCACACGGGCGACTGGCAGGCCTCGATCATCCGGGCCCCGTCCTCGCGCCACACGGCGAACCGGTCCAGCGAGGCGAGTCCCTCGCGCATCACGGGGTGCTGGAGGTCGTAGCCGAGCAGGTGCAGGGCGATGATCGAGTACACGGCCGGGGGCTGGATGCCGCCCCAGCAGCCGTCGTTCTCCTGCCGCTCGATGATCCAGCGGGCGGCGCTGTTCATCGCGGCTCTGCGCAGCCTGCGCGGCGCGACCTTCCGCAGGGCGTGCAGGCCCTTGTCCATCCGCTGGAAGGCGCCGTCCCAACTGAACGCTGGGGCAAGGGGCTTGGAGGGGTTCGGTTGGGACGGATCGCTGTGCAGCTCGTCCAGCGGGAAGGGCGCGGGGCGTACCGGCCGCTTCGCGGAGACGATCGTCAGCGGGACGATGGTCTGCCGGGCCCAGCAGCCGAAGTCGTAGATGTTGAGCGGCATCCACTTCGGGAAGTAGATGAGCTCCGGAGGCAGTTCGGGCAGGTCCTCCCACTTCCACCAGCCGAACAGGGCCAGCCAGATCCGGGTGAAGACCCGGGCGGCGGCGATGCCGCCCTGCTCGCGGATCCAGGCGGAGGCCTTCGCCATGTGCGGTGCGCCGGGCTCGTCGCCGGCCAGGCGGAGCGCGACGTAGGCCTCGATGGTGGCGGAGAGTTCGCCGGGGCCGCCGTAGAAGGTGCCCCACGTGCCGTCCTCGCGCTGCTCGCCGCGGATGAAGAGGGCGGCGGCCTGTGTGGTCTTCTCGTCGCGGACGCCCAGGAACTGACGGAGCAGCAGGTCCTCGGCGTCCATCGTGACGTTGGTCTCGAGGTCGCCCTTCCACCAGCCCTGGGCGTCCTGGCGCGAGAGCAGGAAGTCCGTGGCGCGCTGTACGGCGCGGGCGGCGGCTTCTGGTACCCCGGCCGCCGCGGGGGTGTCGGTGTCGGTTTCGCTGGCCGCGGCGGCGCGGGGTGGCAGGGCCCCGGTGCTTCCGTCGGTCGTCGCTGTCATGGCTTCCCCTTCGTGCAGTGGTGCAAGGTGTGCAGCTGCTGTGGGTCCGCCGTCGGCCGGTGCTCCGTGGTGTCTCGCGGCACCGGCCGGCGACTACGCGAGGGCTATTCGACCGATAATGATCATCTCTTTCGTACGACGACGAAGTCCGCGAGCGCCGTGAACTGCTCCCGCACCCGGTCGGGCATGTCGACGGCGTCGAGGGCTTCGATGGCGATGGTGTGCTGACGGCGTGCCTCGTCGGCGGTCCACTCGCGGCCGCCCGCCTCCTCGATGAGGGCGGCGCGGGCCGCGAACTCCTCCTCGGAGAAGTTCTCGAAGTCGCTGCTCTTGGCGTCGGCGGCGAGGATCTCGCCGAGCCGCTCGGAGGCGGGGCCGCCCGCCGCGAGCGCGGCCACGACCGGCAGCGACTTCTTGCGCTGGCGCAGGTCGCTCCAGGTCTGCTTGCCGGTGGAGACCGGGTCGCCCCAGATGCCGAGGAGGTCGTCGACGGCCTGGAAGGCGAGGCCCAGGTGGTAGCCGTACTTCTCCAGCGTGTCGGCGGTGCGGTCGTCGGCGCCGCCGAGGACGGCACCGATGGAGCTGGCGCAGGCGAGCAGGGCGCCGGTCTTGTTGCCCTCCATGTCCAGGCACTCCTCGACGGTGACGCGGTCGCGGTGCTCGTAGGAGATGTCCTGGGCCTGACCGTCGATCAGGGCACGGGTGGCGGTGGTCAGACGGCGGGTGGCGCGACCGGCCTCGACGGTGCCCAGTTCGAGGAGCACCTCGTTGGCGAGGGCGAACAAGGCGTCGCCGACCAGGATGGCCTGGGCGGGGCCGTGCACCTTCCAGACCGTGTCGCGGTGGCGGCGCTGTTCGTCCCCGTCCATCAGGTCGTCGTGGAGGAGGGAGAAGTTGTGGACGAGCTCCACGGCGACGGCACCGGGGATGCCGGTCTCGGGGGCGGCCGACATGACCTCGGCGGACAGCACCGCGAGGGCGGGGCGCACGGCCTTGCCGCCGTCCCCCGCCGCGGGCCGGCCCTGGGCGTCGATCCATCCGAAATGGTAGGCGGCAACAGTGTCCATGGGAGGTGCCAGGCGGTCGATGACCGCCCGCAGTACCGGAGTGGCCAGGGTCCGGCCGCGCTCCAGGAGCGCGGTCACGTCCACCGCGGTCTCTCGAGCGGCCTTGGAGGCCGGGGGCACAGTGGGCACAGTCTCTCCTCTTGTTGCGGTACCGGGGGTGCGGGGGCCGCCTGCCGCGTTGCGTCGGTCGAGCATCACGCCGCCTCCTCGAACTCGAAGAGGTGGCGGGGGCGGGGCCGGCCCAGGGCGCCCAGCACGGCGTCCGCCGCACCGACGCCACTGCGGACCGCACTCTCCATGGTCGCGGGCCACCCGGTGGCGGTCCACGCTCCGGCCAGGTACAGGCCGGATGCCTTGGTGCGGGCGCCGGGCCTGAGGCGCCCGACTCCGGGAGTGGGAGCGAACGTCGCGGTGCGCTCCCGGGTGACGAAGAAGTCCTTCACTTCGGCGCCGCGGGTCAGGGGCAGCAGCCGCTCCAGCTCGGGCAGGTACCGCTCGCGCAGCACGGCCACGGGCTCGTCGATCTCGTCCTGGGCCGCCGACTGGGACACGGCGAGGTACTGCCCCGTGCGCAGCCCGGACGCCTCGGTCCGGTCGAAGACCCACTGCACCGGGGTGCCGAGGGCCGTGAAGAAAGGCCGGGCGAGCACCTTCCGGTCGTACACCACATGGACGTTGAGGATGGGCGCGGTGCCGATCTCCAGGAGCCGCTCGGGCGCGTCGAGGGCACCCGCGGGCAGCAGGTCGTGCGCCTCGCGCTGCGGTACGGCGAGCACCACCGCGTCCGCCTCGAGCGTCTCGCCGGGAACCCGGACGCTCCACCCGCCTCTCCCGTTAAGGGAGACGGAGGTGACGCGGGTACGGACCTCGGTACGGACGCCCGCGGAGTCGAGCGCCTTGCGGGCCAGCCGGTCGTGCAGGTCGCCGAGCGGGACCTTCGCCCAGCCGATGTCGGCCGCGCCCGGGTCGGACAGCAGACCGGTCTTGAACACCATCGCGGCGAGCCCCAGGGAGGCGTCGCCCGCGACCGCGTTGAGGGTGGCGACCCCGACCAGGTCCCACAGGGCCTCGACGGCGCGCTTCGACTGGCCGTGCGCGGCCAGCCAGCTGCCGAAGTCCTGCGTGTCCAGGGCCGGATCGGCGAGGTCGAGTCCCTTGAGCGCGAACGCGGCCCGGCCCACCTTGGCGCGGTCGGCGAGTGACAGATGCGGGTAGGTGGCGAGGCTGCGGCCCAGGTGCAGGGGCACGGGCAGCGCGTCGCGCCGCAGCCTGCCGAGCCGCCGCCCCGCGGGCCGAGTGACGTCCAGGACGGGCACGTCGAGCCGGTCCTGGAGCGGAGCCAGCGCCGCGCCCTCGATGCGGTCGAGGAACCAGCGGTAGGCGGTGCAGCAGCGCAGGTACACATGCTGTCCGTTGTCGACGGTCAGCTCGCCGCGCTGGAAGGAGAAGGCCAGACCGCCGAGTCTCGGCCTGCCCTCCAGCAGGGTGACGCGCACTCCGGCGTCGGCGAGCGCGAGCGCGGTGGTGACACCGGCGAGCCCGCCGCCCACCACGACGGTGTGCCGCCCGTCCGCGACCGGTCCCCGGGATCCCGTGCCGTGGGTCATCGTGCACCCTCCCCTGCGCGGCGGCCGTACTGCTCGAACGGTGCGCGACCGACCGTCTCCGTCAGGGACGCCGTCCCACGCCGGAGGGTTGCCCGCCGCTTGTCTCCGACGGTCTGGCCGAGAGGGGCGTCGTGCCCGCGCTCGCCCGCCGACGCAACGCAGGCCGAACCACCCGACCCCGCGCCGACAACCGCCACGCACCCCCGCCGACGGACCAGAAAGAACACCGGCTCGGCCTCACGACAGGCCCGCGAGGCGCGCGGCACCGCGGTTTCCGACGCTGTCCGGCAGCGCAGGACTGCACCCGCGCGGCGGGCGTGAGCCCGGTCGCCGGTGGCGTCACCCTGGACCGGTTCGTTCGTCACGCGCGCCTCCTGACGGCCCGTCGGGTCACATGGCGGGCGTCGAGGCCGGACAGGCCGCGCACGGCGACATAGGCCTTCTCCCGGCCGGGCAGGGAGACGCGGCCGCGCAGCACGGCCTCCGGGTCGCGCTCGATGCGGTCGAGGAGGCGGCGGTAGATGCCGGCCATGGCGGCGACGCAGGCACCGCTGCGCCGGTCGAGCATGGGGAGCAGCCGGTAGCCCTCGGCGAAAAGAGCACGGGCCCGTCGCACTTCGAAGTGCACGAGGCCCGCGAAGTCGGAGCCCTCCGGTGGCCGCGGCCCGCTGAAGCCGGCCGAGCAGCCGAACTTGGCGAGGTCGTCGGCGGGCAGATAGGTGCGCCCGCCCACGGCGTCCTCGCGGACGTCCCTGAGGATGTTGGTGAGCTGGAGCGCGAGCCCGAGCGTGTCGGCATACTCCGGCGCGCGGTCCACGCCGCGCGCCCCCGGTTCCGTGCCGAAGACGCCGAGCGAGAGCCGCCCGATGGCGCCCGCCACACAGCGGCAGTAGACCTTCAGGTCGTCCCAGGTCTCATAGGTCTCGCCGCGTACGTCCATCAGGACGCCGTCGATGAGTTCGTCCAGGCCGCCGAGCGGGATCGGGAAGTGCCCGGCGGCGTGCGTGAGGGCGACGGCGACCGGGTCGGTGTCGTCCTCCTCCACCTCGCCCTCGCGGATCCGGGTGAGCAGCGTCCGGGTCTCCTCCAGCCTGGCCACCTTGACGTCGTGGGCGAGCGCACCGTCGCCGATGTCGTCGACCCGCCGCGAGAACGCGTACAGCGCCGACATCGCACGGCGCTGGGGCGTCGGCAGCAGCCGGATGCCGTAGGCGAAGTTACGGGCCTGCCGCCCGGTGACGGCCTCGCAGTAGCTGTAGGCGGCGAGTACCGGCGGGGATGCGTGTGGTTCCGACTCCACGGTCCGGATCACCCCTCTCCTCGCAGAGTCACGCCCACCTCACGCAGCAACTGGACCTTGCCGGGCTTGGGCGGGCCGGGAAGTACGTCGTAATCGGCGGCGGCGATCGCGCGGACGGCCGCCCTTCCCCCCGCCACGAACCCTGCGAGCAGCAGCTTCAACCTGCCGTGGACGCTTCCCACCAGGGGGGCGCCTTCATTCAGGAGATCCAGGGCCCTTTGCGCTTCGTACGCAATCAGCGCACGGACCGACGCTCCAGCGGATTTCGTGGCGAGGTCCGCCTCCTGGACGTGAAAGCGTTTCATGTCGGCTGCGGGCAGGTAAACGCGGTCGCGGCCGAGGTCCTCGGCCACGTCCTGGAGGTGCTCGACGATCTGGAGGGCCGTGCAGATCATGTCGGAGCGGCGGATCCGCTCGGGCGTCGAGGTGCCGGTGACGGCAAGGACGAGACGGCCCACGGGGTTGGCGGAGAGCTCACAGTAGGCGAGGAGGTCGTCGTAGGTCTCGTACCGGCCGATCAGCTGGTCCTGGCGGTTGGCCGCGATCAGGCCGAGGAAAGGCTCGGGGGGCAGGGAGCGGCGGCGGACGGTCGGCTGGAGGCGGCGCAGCAGGGGATGACGGGGGGTCGAGTCGAAGACCCTGCGCAGATCGGCCTCGAAGGCGTCCAGCAGGACCAGCCGGTCCTCGGCCTCCTGCGGGGACACGCCGAGCAGGCGGGCGTCGGCGCCGCCGGGGGCCAGGTCGCCGTCGCCGATGTCGTCGACGAGACGGGCGAAGCCGTAGACGGCCATGAGGTCGGCGCGCCAGGCCCGGGGCAGGAAGAAGGGGGCCACCGGGAAGTTCTCGCCCGCGGCCTTGTCGAGCGTGCCGCGCTCCGGATCGAGGGCGCGCGCCGTGCCGGTTCCCGTCACCGCCGACTGCCCGGCGCGAGGACGGCACGTGCTGCGTGGAGCTGGGGAGTTTCCGTAGCCATTGCCGTCACATCTCCCGTTCTACACCGCCGACCCAATACACACTATTTCGGACACGCCGCCCAGCCGTCCGCACGGCGGTGCGGCGAGCGATGTCGCGCATTATCGCCCTGATTGCCGTGTTTCGAGACCGGTACAGCTTACGTTGTACAACGCATCGAGGTTCGCCAGGGTGTCCCGCACATCACGAGAACACACCGATTGGCCCCAAGATTCCTAAGTAGGGCCGGAGTTGACGCTTCTTTTGCAGACGCAGGGCCCCGCCGGAACAGTTCCGGCGGGGCCCTGGCCGAGCCGGGCTACTTGCCGGTGAACTTCTCGTACTCCTTGAGCACCTCGTCGGTCGGGCCGTCCATCCGCAGCTCACCGCGCTCCAGCCACAGGACGCGGTCGCAGGTGTCGCGGATCGACTTGTTGTTGTGACTGACCAGGAACACGGTGCCGGCTTCCTTGCGCAGCTCGCGGATGCGCTCCTCGGAGCGCTTTTGGAACTTACGGTCGCCGGTGGCCAGGGCCTCGTCGATCATCAGGACGTCGTGGTCCTTGGCGGCGGCGATGGAGAAGCGGAGGCGGGCCGCCATGCCGGAGGAGTAGGTGCGCATGGGCAGGGTGATGAAGTCGCCCTTCTCGTTGATGCCGGAGAAGTCGACGATCTGCTGGTAGCGCTCCTTGATCTCCTCGCGGGACATGCCCATGGCGAGCCCGCCCAATATGACGTTCCGCTCGCCGGTCAGGTCGTTCATCAGGGCCGCGTTCACGCCGAGCAGCGAGGGCTGGCCGTCGGTGTAGACCTTGCCCTGCTCGGCGGGCAGCAGACCGGCGATGGCGCGCAGCAGTGTCGACTTGCCCGAGCCGTTGGAGCCGATCAGGCCGATGGCCTCGCCGCGGTAGGCGACGAAGGAGACGCCGCGCACGGCGTGTACCTTGCGCACGCCCCGTGCCGCGTCGTCGGAGCCGCGCTTGAGGATGCGGCTGAGGGCGGCGGTGGCGCTGCCCTTGCCGGTCTTGGCGCCGTTGACGCGGTAGACGATGTGCAGGTCGTCCGCGACGACGGTGGGAATCCGCGCGTCCGTCTTGTGCTCAGCCACGGCCGTACCTCTCCTCCGCCTTCCAGAAGTACACGAAGCCGCCGAGCGCGAAGAGCAGGGCCCAGCCGCCCGCGGCCGCCCACACGTGGTCGGGCAGGTACTTCTGGTCGTAGCTGTCGATGAGGGAGAAGCGCATCAGGTCCATGTAGATCGCGGCCGGGTTCCACTGGAGGACGTTCGAGATCCAGTCCGGCTTGTCCTTGAGGAAGATCGGAATGGAGAACATCACCCCGGACGCATACATCCACGTGCGCATCACGAACGGCATCAGCTGCGCGAGGTCCGGGGTCTTGGCGCCCGCCCGGGCCATGATCAGCGCGAGGCCGGTGTTGAAGCAGAACTGGAGGGCGAGCACCGGCACGATCAGCACCCAGGACAGGTCCGGGTAATGGCCGAAGCCGACCGCGATGGCGAACAGCACGATCATCGAGAACAGCAGCTGCTGGAGCTGCTGGAGCGCGAAGGAGATCGGCAGCGAGGCGCGCGGGAAGTGCAGGGCACGGACCAGACCGAGGTTGCCGGAGATCGCCCGCACGCCCGCCATCACCGAGCTCTGGGTGAAGGTGAACACGAACACGCCCGTGACGAGGAACGGGATGTACTCCTCACGGGTCATGCCCCGGTCGGCCTCAAGGAGCAGGCCGAAGATGAAGAAGTACACAGCCGCGTTCAGCAGCGGTGTGGCCACTTGCCACAGCTGGCCGAGCTTGGCCTGGCTGTACTGGGCCGTCAGCTTCGCCTGGGAGAAGGCGAGGATGAAGTGCCGCCGCCCCCAGAGCTGACGGACGTACTCGATGAGGGACGGCCGGGCGCCGCTCACGCTCAGCCCGTACTTGGCGGCGAGCTCCCTCGCCGTGAGTCCCTCGTCGGGCGCCACGGGCGCGCTCACCGCGACCGTGGCGTCGTGCGTTGTCTCACTCACTAGTGGAAACTTTCGTCTTCGAGATGCGCGGCCTGTGCCGGCCTGTATGAGCCGGGGGCCAGGGTACGGCCCGGGAGCTCCCGGATATTCCCGGATACGAGCTTGTCAGATGACGGGGGGCCGGCCCAGTCGGGTCAGCCGCCACACCGTACGCCACTTCATGGGCCGGCGGGGCCCGCACGGGGTGGTCCAGCCCTCGCGGAATCCGCCGAACCAGGCCCGCAGGGCGGAGCGGGAGGGACGGCGTACCAGGGTGAGCAGCAGCCACACGCCGAGGTAGACGGGGACGAGGAGCGCGGGGAGGTTGCGGCGGGCCAGCCAGACGCGGTTGCGGGCGACCATGCGGTGGTAGACCGCGTGCCGCGAGGGAGCGGTCGTCGGGTGGTACAGCACCATGTCGGACCGGTAGTCGATCATCCAGCCCGCGTCGAGGGCCCGCCAAGCCAGGTCGGTTTCCTCGTGAGCGTAGAAGAATTCGTCCGGAAGTCCGCCGACGTCGGCGAGGACCCGGGTGCGGACGGCGTTGGCGCCGCCGAGGAAGGTGGTGACCCGGGAGGAACGCATCGGGTCGGAGGCCCGCAGCCGGGGTACGTGCCGGCGCTGGGTGATGCCGGTGTCCGGGTCGGCTATGCGGAAGCTGATGATGCCGAGCTTCGGGTCGGCCTCGAAGGCCTTCCGGCACAGCTCGGCGGTTTCGTGGCCGGCCAGCAGGCCGTCGTCGTCGAGGAACAACAGGATGTCGACGTCCCGGCCGGCGGGGCCGAAGGCCTCGATGCCGACGTTGCGGCCGCCGGGGATGCCGAGGTTCTCGGGCAGTTCGATCGTGCGGACGCCCTCGGGGACGTCCGGGACGGGCGAGCCGTTGCCGACGACGACCACCTCGACGGGGTCGCCGTCCTGCTTGGCGACCGAGTCGAGCAGGGCGCGCAGCTCGTCGGGGCGGTTGCCCATGGTGATGATGACGGCGCCGACCTTCATGCCGCTCACTTCAGCCTGCTGGAGGCGAGGATGGACACGAGGTGCAGCAGCGTCTGCACCAGCGCGATCCCGGCCAGCACCGCCACGCCGAGCCGGGAGAAGAACAGGTCGCCGCGGGCCTGGTCGACGATCGCCAGGACCAGGATCAGCAGGGACGCCTCGATGCCGAGGATCAGACGGTGGAACTTCAGGGCGGCGGCGGCCCTGCGGGCCAGCGCCATGCCGGAGGAGCGCATCTCGGCGGCGGCCTCCTTGACCGGCGGCTTCCCGGCCTGGTGGCGGGCGACGCCGACGAGGTCGGTCTCGGCCTTGATCAGGATGGCGCCGAGGGCGGCCAGGGTGCCGAGGAAGGCCCACAGCCAGTCGATACGGCCGCTGCCCCACAGGTCGGCGGCGCGCAGGCCGAAGCCGACGAGCACCGCGGCGTCGGTGAGATAGGCGCCGACGCGGTCCAGGTAGACGCCGTTGAGGGAGTACTGCTTCTTCCAGCGCGCGATCTCACCGTCGACACAGTCCAGCAGGAGGTACATCTGGACCATGACGACGCCGAGCACGGCGCCCGGGATCCCCGGCACGAGAAGTGCCGGGGCCGCGAGCACACCGAAGACGGTCATCAGGTATGTGAGCTGGTTGGGCGTGACCCTGGTGTTCACCAGGTAGCGGTCGACCCGCAGGGACACCTCACGCATGTAGAGGCGTCCCATCCAGTGCTCACCGCTGCGCCGGTCCTTCACCCCTGCGGGGTGAACGACGGGACGTAGTTCAGCTACCGATGGCCTTGACATAGTCGGCGTAGGTGTCCTTGATCTGTTCGGTGTTCAGGTCGAGGTGTTCGAGGATGGTGTAGCGGCCGGGCCGGGTCTCCGGGGCGAACTCGACGGCCTTGACGAACTCGTCCGTCGTGAAGCCGATCTCGTCCGGCAGCACGGGCAGCCCGTGCCGGCGCAGCACCTCTGCCATGTACGCCGACTCCTCGTGCGCCCCGCGCAGCCACATCGCGAAGGCCGCGCCGAGACCGCACTGCTCGCCGTGGGCGGCGGCCCGCTTGGGGAACAGCAGGTCGAAGGCGTGGTTGATCTCGTGGCACGCCCCGGAGGACGGCCGCGAGTCGCCGGAGACCGACATGGCGATGCCGCTGAGGACCAGCGCCTCGGCGAGCACCTGGAGGAAGTTGTTGTCCCCGATGCCGCCCGGGTGCCGCAGTACGGCCTCACCGGCCTGGCGGGCCATGGCCGCGGCGAGTCCGTCGATCCGCTCGCCCTTGACGCGGCCCGCCAGCTCCCAGTCGGCGATCGCCGAGATGTTGGAGACGGCGTCGCCGATGCCGGCGCGGACGAAGCGGACCGGGGCCTCACGGATGACGTCCAGGTCGATGACGACCGCGATCGGGTTCGGCACGCCGTAGGAGCCGCGGCCCGCGTCGTTGTCGAGGGTGGCGACCGGCGAGCACAGGCCGTCGTGCGCGAGGTTCGTGGGCACGGCGACCAGGGGCAAGCCTACGCGTGCCGCGGCGAACTTGGCGCAGTCGATGATCTTGCCGCCGCCGAGACCGACGACCGCGTCGAAGTGACCGGCCTTTATGTCGCTCGCCAGCCGGACCGCGTCGTCGAGGGTGCCGCCGCCGACCTCGTACCAGGTGGCGCCGGGCATGCTCGGCGAGATGCGCTCGCGCAGCTTGGCGCCGGAGCCGCCGCTGACCGCGACGGCGAGGCGGCCGGAGTGCGAGATGCGCTCGTCGGCGAGGACGCACGCCAGGTCGTCGAGGGCACCCGGGCGGATGTCCACGACCAGCGGCGAGGGGATGAGCCGGGTCAGTACTGGCATGCGATCTCCCGTCCCCGGGCGAGATCGTCGTGGTTGTCGATCTCCACCCACTTGACGTCGCCGATCGGCGCCACGTCGATACGGAAGCCGCGGTTCACCAGCTCCTGGTAGCCGTGCTCGTAGAACTGCTGCGGGTCGGTCTCCCAGACGGTCTTGAGCGCGTCGGCCAGCTCGGGGGCCGCGTCGCCCTCGATGAGGGTGACGCCGATGTACTCGCCGGTGGCCTCGGCGGGGTCCATCAGCTTGGTGATCTTCGTCATGCCCTTGGCCGGGTCGACGACGACCTTCATCTCCTCGTCGGCCAGGTCCTTCACCGTGTCCAGGGCGAGGACGATCTTCTTGCCGTCGCCGCGGGCGGCGAGCAGCGTCTTCTCGACGGAGACCGGGTGGACGGTGTCGCCGTTGGCGAGGATCACGCCGTCCTTGAGTGCGTCACGGCCGCACCACAGGGAGTAGGCGTTGTTCCACTCCTCGGCCTTGTCGTTGTCGATGAGGGTGAGCTTGAGGCCGTACTTCTTCTCCAGCGCTTCCTTGCGCGCGTACACGGCCTCCTTGCGGTAGCCGACGATGATCGCGGCCTCGGTGAGGCCGACCTCGGCGAAGTTGGCGAGGGTCAGATCGAGAACCGTGGGTTCGCCTTCTATGCCCGCGGGGCCCACCGGCACCAGAGCCTTGGGAAGGCTGTCGGTGTAGGGGCGCAGACGCCGTCCGGCGCCGGCCGCCAGCACGAGGCCGATCATGCGGGTTCTCCTTCATCGTGTACGGCGGGCGCCCCTGCGGACACCCAGAAGCGGATGCTCTCGACGAGCACCACCAGGGCCAGGGCCACGGCGAGAGCCGTGAGCGCGACCATGAACTGCGAGGCGGTGAGCAACGCTGCGAGGACCGTGACGAGCAGCGTCCGTCCTTCATGCCCCCCGATGGAACGCACCAGCCAGGCCGGGGACGCTCCGGCGTTGCCGCGGATGCGGTACACCGTGTCGTAGTGATGGTAGGCGACCGCGGACACCAGCCCGAAAGCCGCAGGAAGGGCTCCGTTCACGTCCGCTTTGGCGGCCAGGATGAGGACGGTGCCGTATTCGGCGGCGCGGAGGAACGGCGGGACCAGCCAGTCGAGGGCGCCCTTGAGGGGGCGGGCGACGGCCAGGCCGGAGGTCAGGGCGTAGGCAAGGGCGGCGACGATCGGCCAGGGCCCGCCGAAGCCGGTGAGCGCGGCCACGGCGACGACGGCGGCACCGCCGAGGAGGGCGACGGCGGGGGTCGCGAAGCCCGGCAGCCTGCGGGCGGGGTTCTTGAACGCCTCCGCGAAGCCCTGTGCGAGCGGGCCGCTGTCCGCGAGGTCGGCGAGCGCCCCGGCCGCCCGGTCGGTCCTCCCCCAGTGCTTAACGCCTGGGGGGACCCCCACGGCCTTGCGGGTCAGGGAGCGCAGCACGCGGCCCGCCGTGGTGTACGTCGCCGCGCAAGCGCAGCCGACGAGTAGCGCGTAGAAGGTGATGCGGGGCGTGGTGGCCGCCGTGAGCACCGCGATCATCGCCCAGCGCTCGCCGATGGGCAGGACGATCATGCGGCGCACCCAGACCGTCCAGCCGACGCTGTCGAGCTTGTCGGAGAGGGCGGCGGTGGGGCTGGTGTTGGCGGTGGCGTCGTGGTTGGCCTCGTTGAAGGAGAAGTCCACGACGTGCCGGCAGGTCTGCAGGACCATGGCGCCGAGGGCGAGGGCCCAGACGTCGTCGCCGCCGCGGGCGGCTCCCAGGGCGAGACCGGCGTAGTAGGCGTACTCCTTGGCCCGGTCGAAGGTGGCGTCGAGCCAGGCGCCGAGTGTGGAGTACTGGAGGGAGTAGCGGGCGAGCTGGCCGTCGGTGCAGTCCAGTACGAAGGACGCGATCAGCAGGACGCCGGCCGCGACGAAGCCGCCGCGGGTGCCGGTGGCCGCGCAGGCCGCCGCTATGAGGGCGGTGAACAGCGAGGCGGTGGTGACCTGGTTCGGGGTCAGGCCGCGGCGGGCGCACCAGCGGGCGATGTAGCGGGAGTACGGGCTGATGCAGTAGGTGGTGAAGAAGCCGTCGCGGGACTTCACGGCCGACTTCAGGCGTACGGCCTCGTCGTCGACGTCCGTCACCGCCTGCCGTGCCTCGTTGCGGGCCTGCGGGTCGGCGGGGACGGTGGCGACGAGGCTGCCCAGTTCGGGGCGGTGCACGTCGGCGCCGTCGGCGTCCAGCGCGGTGAGGATGCGGTCGGCGAGGCTGTCGACGAGGGTGGTGCCGTCGCCCGCGGAGTTCTCGCGGGCCATCGCCCGGGTCAGGGCCTGCCGGCCGGCCGGCTGTGCGGTGACGGCGCCCGGGATCGCGGCGAGCGGGAAGCGGGGGTCGGTGAGACCCAGGCGCAGCGCGTGCACATGCCCCACGAACCGGGCGTCGACCAGGGCGACCCGCTCCTCGCCCGGCACCCCGGCGAGCTGGGTCTCGGCCTCGGCGGCGTCGGCCGCCACCCGCACGTCGAAGCCGAGGGACCGCAGATCGCCCTCGATCGACGATCCGGGGACCGGCTGACCGGTGAGGATGGCGGTCGACAACCGAATTCACTCCCTGGGGACCGACGCGTCCGCGCCAGTGCTGTACGTGGTGGGGGCGCCCGCGCCGGTGGCTCCCGGGCGGCATGTCGGCAGAGGCTATCGGATGCCGGGAAGGCCACGTTCACCGCCTGTTCGGCAGATCGATCTACGTGGTTCGCATAAGCCCTTGCCACGATCATCATCGTGGATCCGGGGCCCGCCCCACAAACCGCGCTCCCCAGACCGGACATCGAGGACATCGCACGGGGTCCGGCCCATAGCCGCATAGGGTGGGCGACCATGACTTGGCTGATCACCGGCGGGGCCGGCTACATCGGGGCCCACGTGGCCAGGGCCATGAGCGAGGCCGGGGAGCGCGTCCTCGCCCTGGACGACCTCTCGGCCGGGGTGCCCGCGCGGCTCCCGGCGGGCGTACCGCTCGTCGAGGGCTCGTCGCTCGACGGTGACCTGCTGAAGCGGGTGCTCGCCGAGCACGGCGTGACGGGTGTGGTGCACCTCGCGGCGCGCAAGCAGGTTGCCGAGTCCGTCGCGCAGCCGACGCGGTACTACCGGGAGAACGTCGGCGGTCTGGTGACACTCCTGGACGCGGTCGCCGGGGCCGGGATCGAGCGCTTCGTGTTCTCGTCGTCGGCGGCGGTGTACGGCGACCCGGGTGTGGATCTCATCACGGAGGACACGCCCTGTGCGCCGGTCAACCCGTACGGCGAGACCAAGCTCGCCGGGGAGTGGCTGGTGCGGGCGGCGGGCCGGGCGCACGGGATCTCCACCGTATGTCTGCGCTATTTCAACGTGGCGGGAGCGACGGCGCCGGAACTGGCGGACACGGGCGTCTTCAACATCGTCCCGATGGTCTTCGACCGGCTGACGCGCGACGAGGCGCCCCGGATCTTCGGTGCCGACTACCCGACCCCGGACGGCACCTGCGTCCGTGACTACATTCACGTCGCCGACCTGGCCGAGGCGCATCTCGCGGCGGCCCGGCGGCTCGCCGACGGGGGCGTCGCGGGCGATCTGACGGTCAACATCGGCCGCGGCGAGGGTGTCTCGGTGCGCGAACTCATCACGGTCATCGGCGAGGTCACCGGTGACCGCCGGCCGCCGCTCGTCGAGGGCCGCCGCCCCGGGGACGCTCCGCGGGCGGTCGCCTCGGCGTCCCGGGCGGCCGGGGAACTCGGCTGGACCGCGCGGCGCGGGGTGCGCAAGATGGCCGAGTCGGCGTGGCGGGGCTGGCTCCTGCACCACGGCTCCTGAGCCACACCGCTCCCGAGCCACTGAGGGTGCCCTGACCTGCGCATAGTTTCCGCAGGTCAGGGCACATGACAACGGTGTTCACTGCCGCATTGCGCATACCCCCTCCCCGTAGTTCACTGGGGTGCCCGAGCACGATCGGACCGGTACTCGGACGGACACAGGAGGGCGGCTTTCATGGGGGCTGGGCATGATCACGGGCACGCGCACGGCGCGGCGGCCGGCGGTACGGCGACCTCGGCGTACCGCGGCAGGCTGCGGGTCGCGCTTGCGATCACGCTCGGCGTGGTGGTCGTCCAGATCGTCGGCGGGGTGCTCGCCGACTCGCTCGCCCTCGTCGCGGACTCGGCGCACATGGCGACCGACGCGCTGGGCCTGGGCATGGCACTGCTCGCGATCCGCTTCGCGCTCCGCCCGCCCAGCGACCGGGCCACCTTCGGGTACGCCCGCGCCGAGATACTCGCCGCCCTGGCCAACTGTCTGCTGCTGCTCGGGGTCGGCGGGTACGTCGTGTACGAGTCGGTCCAGCGCTTCGTCACCCCGGCGGACACCGAGGGCCACCTCGCTGTCGTGTTCGGTGCCATCGGCCTGGTCGCGAACATGGTGTCGCTGGCGCTGCTGATGCGCGGCCAGAAGGAGAGCCTGAACGTGCGCGGCGCGTTCCTGGAGGTGGCGGCGGACGCCCTGGGCTCGGTCACGGTGATCGTCTCGGCCCTGGTGATCATGCTCACCGGCTGGCAGGCCGCCGACCCGATCGCCTCGCTCGTCATCGCGCTGATGATCGTGCCGCGCACGGTGAAGCTGCTGCGCGAGACCCTGACCGTCCTGCTGGAGGCGGCGCCCAAGGGCGTCGACATGGCGGAGGTGCGGGCCCACATCCTGGCGACCGACGGGGTGGAGGACGTCCACGACCTGCACGCCTGGACGATCACCTCCGGCATGCCGGTGCTGTCGGCGCACGTGGTCGTCAGCTCGGAGGTACTCAGCGCGATAGGCCACGAGAAGATGCTCCACGAGCTCCAGGACTGTCTCGGCGGCCACTTCGACGTGGAGCACTGCACCTTCCAGCTGGAGCCGGGCGGGCACCGGGAGCACGAGGCGTACCTCTGTCACTGACGCGCCCGCTGCTGAGGCGTCTGGGGCTGATGGCGCTGGTGGGGCGCGTTGCGCTGGGCGTGCGCCGGGGAAGCCAGCCCTCCGGCGCGCGCCCGCGTCCTGGCTCTCACCGCACCGGCAGGGACGATTTCGGCCCGCCGTGGCGGGCACGATCACCTACTGGGTCCCTCTTCCGGGCCCGAGCGGCACCGTCCGCGCTCCGCGCCGCCGCGCGGGACATGCGGGCGCGTCGCGAAGTGCCGGGAGTGCCGGATTCGTACGGCAGACTTGGGGCGCGAAGACCGATGTGAAGGATGGGTATGCCGATCACACCTGCCACCGCGACGCACAGCCCGTCGAACGGCACCGCAGACGCGATTTTGCTGGAACTGGTCGACGAGGACGGCGTGACGATCGGCACCGCGGAGAAGCTCGCCGCCCACCAGCCTCCCGGGCAGCTGCACCGCGCCTTCTCCGTGTTCCTCTTCGACGAGTACGGTCGGCTGCTGCTCCAGCAGCGGGCGCTGGGCAAGTACCACTCCCCCGGCGTGTGGTCGAACACCTGCTGCGGCCACCCCTACCCCGGTGAGGCGCCCTTCGCGGCGGCGGCGCGGCGGACCTTCGAGGAGCTCGGCGCCTCCCCGTCCCTGCTGGCCGAGGCGGGCACGGTCCGCTACAACCACCCGGACCCGGAGTCCGGTCTGGTGGAGCAGGAGTACAACCACCTCTTCGTCGGGATGCTGCAGGCCGTGCTGCGGCCGGATCCGCAGGAGGTGGCGTCGACGGCGTTCGTGACTCCGCCCGAACTCGCCGAGCGGCACGCCAAGGACCCCTTCTCGTCCTGGTTCATGACCGTCCTGGACGCGGCCCGGCCGGCGATCAGGGAGCTGACCGGCACGTCGGCCGACTGGTGACGACGGCCCTGACGACAGGGCCCGGGCGGACAACCCCTAGGTGAAGCGCGTGGGTTTGAGCGGCAGGGTGGCCCAGATCACCTTGCCGCCGCTCGCGGTGTGGTCGACGTCGCACACCCCGCCCGCCTCCCGGGTGATCTCGCGAACCAGCAGCAGTCCGCGACCGCCGGTCCGGCCGTGGTCGGTCTCCAGCGCGGTCGGCCGGTAGGGGTGGTTGTCCTCCACGGACACGCGTAGCCACTCGGCACCGACGGCCAGCTCGACGGCGATGGTCGGCGAGAGCACCGCCGCGTGCTTCACGGCGTTCGTCACCAGCTCCGAGACGATCAGCAGCAGCCCCTGGGCCAGGTCGTCCGAGACGGGCACCCCCTGACGCAGCAGCAGGTCCCCTACGGCGTGCCGCGCCTGCGGCACCGAGGCGTCGACCGCTGGTGCGATGAACCGCCAGACCCCTTCGTACGGCAGCGGATCCGCGGGCCCGGGGCCGAGGGGCGCCGCGCCGCCCTCTGGGCGTGAGCCGAACCCACGCCCGTCGTTGTCCATCGTCCGGTCGCCACCCTCGCGCTCGATTGTCGCCACACCCCGAGTGTTGGTAACGATGCGCTCCCCACCCCAGAGTTGACCAGAAGTCAGCAAGTATCGAACACTTCTGACCGTTGGCGTATGACACGGTCAGTTGTGGGACTGATCCTGTCCCTGTTGTGCCGTCTCGGCGAACTATTCGGGTTGTACGGGTTTGGCATCCGGATAGCATCCGGCGCATGGAGCCGCAGCTGCAGTACAGCGTGACCGACTCGGTCGCGACGGTCGTCATCCGCCATCCCAAGAAGCGCAACGCCATGACGGCCGCCATGTGGCGCTCCCTGCCGCCGCTGCTGGAGGGGCTCGCGGGCGATCCGGCCGTGCGGGCGCTGGTGCTCACCGGCGAGGGCGGGACGTTCTGCGCCGGGGCCGACATCTCGACGCTGCGGGGCTCACCTAAGGAGGCGCAGAGGCTGGCAAGTGGCGGCGGAGGAGGCGCTCGCCGCGTTCCCGAAGCCGACGCTGGCGGCGGTGCGCGGGCACTGTGTGGGCGGCGGGGCGCAGCTGGCGGCGGCCTGTGATCTGCGGTTCGCCGAGCAGGGGGCGCTGTTCGGTGTGACGCCCGCGAAGCTCGGCATCGTCTATCCGGCGTCCTCGACCAGGCGGCTGGTGTCCCTGGTCGGGCCGGCCACCGCCAAGTACCTGCTGTTCTCCGGCGAACTGATCGACGCGGAGCGGGCTCTGCGCACCGGGCTGGCCGACGAGGTGCTGCCCGAGGGTGAACTGGGCAAGCGGGTCGCCGAGTTCACCCGGGTCCTGGTGTCCCGTTCGCAGCTGACGCAGGCCGCGGCCAAGGAGTTCGCGAACGGGCGCACGGACCGCGACGCCCACTGGGCCGGGCTGGCACGCGAGAGCGGCGACACCGCGGAGGGTGTCGCCGCGTTCCTGGAGCGCAGGCAGCCGCGGTTCGGCTGGAGTGTGTCTACGTCAGGGTGAGGTTGGCGTGCGACCGGAGCAGTTCGACGATGTGCGTGGGCGCCTTCCCGGGTGATCCGGCGTCGTAGGGCGGCTGCGGGTCGTACTCGGTGGCGAGCTGGACGAGCTGTGCGTGGTCGTCGCCCGCGATGCGGCCGAGCAGGGTCAGTCCCATGTCGATACCGGAGGAGACGCCGGCCGCGGTGACGTACTTGCCGTCGGTGACGACCCGCTCCCCCGTCGTCTCGGCGCCGTGGCGCTTCAGCTCGTCCAGGGCCAGCCAGTGCGAGGTCGCGCGGCGGCCCCGGAGGAGTCCGGCGGCGGCGAGCAGCAGGGAGCCGGTGCACACGGACGTCGTCCAGGTGCTGGTGGCGTCGGCTGTGCGCAGCCAGGTGAGGAGGGGTCCGTCCGCCGCTAATGGGAGCGGGCCGGGGCCGCCGGGGACCACGATGATGTCGGGGTTCGGTACGTCGGCGAAGGTCCGGTCGGCGATGAGTGCGAGGTTCCCGGAGTCGTTCCGTACGGGGCCGGTCTCCTCGGCGACGAAGACGGTCTCCGCGTCCGGGAGCCGGCCCAGGGTCTCGTAGGGGCCGACTGCGTCGAGGGCGGTGAAGCGGTCGTAGAGGACGATGGCGATCTGCATGGGACCCTTCCGTCGGTTCGGCGGTGTTCAGGACGTTGTCGCGGGGCGGAAGCGGCGGCGGTACTCGGCCGGGGGCGTGCCCAGAGCCTTGACGAAGGCCCGGCGCATGGCCTCGGGGGTGCCGTAGCCGCTGGTGCGGGAGATCTCCTCGATGCCGTCGGCGCTGTCCTCCAGCAGACGGCGGGCGTGTTCGAGGCGGACCCGGTCCACGTACCGGCCCGGCGTCATACCGGTCTCGGACCGGAAGGCACGGGCGAAGTGACGGGGCGACAGGCGGGCGCGGGCGGCCAGGGCCTCGACGGAGAGGTCGGCGTCGGGGCGTTCGGTGATGAAGCGCTGGACGTCGCGCAGGGGTTCGCGGTGTGCGGTCTGGGCCGCGAGCTGGGCGCTGAACTGGGCCTGGTTCCCGGGCCGGCGCAGGAACACGACCAGGTGGCGGGCGATGGTGAGGGCGGCGTCCCGGCCCAGGTCCTCCTCCACCAGGGCGAGGGCGAGGTCGATGCCGGCGGTGACTCCGGCCGACGTGGCGATGTGTCCGTCGCGTACGTAGACGGGGTCGGGGTCGATCTCGACGGCCGGGTGGTCGCGGGCGAGCCGGTCGCAGTACGCCCAGTGGGTCGTGGCCCGGCGGCCGTCCAGCAGGCCGGCTTCGGCGAGCACGGCCGCGCCGGTGCACACGGAGACCAGCCTGGCGGCGCGCGGCCCGTGCTCGCGCACCCAGTCGACCAGGCGCGGGTCGGGGCGCAGGCTGCCCGTTCCGCCGGGGACGAGAAGGATGTCCGGGTCGGGCACGGTGGCCAGGGACACGTCGGGTACGAGGGTCAGACCGCTGGTGGTCCGCACCGGCGCACCGTCCAGGGAGGCCGTGCGGATCCGGTACGTCCCCGGGGAGAGCAGCTCCGCGCCCGCGAAGACCTCCACGGGCCCGGTGACGTCGAGGCTCTGCACGCCCTCGAAGAGGACGGCGAGAACGGTGCGCTGGGCCATGCCGTCGATTCTTCGCGGGCCCGGGGTGTGGCCGCAATGACAAGTTCCCCACCTTTCCTGCCATGGGCGACGCGACCGTAGAGCACATACCAAGCGGTTGGTAACCTGCCCGGCATGATGACCACCGCCCTCCGGCCGCTCGCCGGCCGACGCTGCCAGAACGTGCTCAACGCCCTGCACGTGACGCACTACTTCTCGCCGGATCTGGGGCGGGAACTGGGTGCTGCCGGGATCACCCATCCCCACGCCGTGAACTTCGCCGTGCGCGCCGCCGCGCTCGGGCCGGTCGGTGCCGGGGCGGTGGCGGCGGCCTTCCACAACTACAAGTACGAGCTCGTGGCCCGGCACGTGCCCGCCGTGTGGGAGACCGCGACGCCCGGCCAGGTGCTGGCGGCACGCGCGCGTGCGGTCGACGCGACGCTGCGCCGCCTGCTGGGCGAAGAGGCCCTGACGTCGGCGGAGATGGCCGAGGCCGCGCGGCTCGCGCTGCGCGCCGCCGAGGCCTGCTCGCGCGGGGCCCGGCCGCTGTACGCCGCCCATGCCGACCTGCCCGTCCCCGAAGAGCCGCACCTCGCCTACTGGCACGCGGCGACCCTGCTGCGCGAGCACCGGGGCGACGGGCATCTGGCCGTGCTGATGTCCGCGGGGCTGGACGGGCTGGAGGCCATGGTGACCCACACGGCGACGGGCAAGGGCATGACACCGAAGTGGGTCTTCAGGACCCGGGGCTGGAGCCAGAAGGACTGGGACGCGGCGGCGGGCCGGTTGCGTGAGCGCGGGCTGCTGGACACGGCCGGCGAGCTCACCGAGCGCGGTGTCGCCCTGCGCGAGGAGATCGAGCAGGAGACGGACCGCCTGGACCTGGCGCCGTACGAGCACCTGGGCGCGGAGGAGGTGGCACGGCTGACCGAGCTGGGGGCGGTGTTCGCGCAGGCGGCGCTCACGGCCGGGGCGTATCCGGCGGATCTGCTCGGCAAGCGCTGATCCGGGCTGGGGGACAAGCCCTGGCCGGGGCTTGTGTTCGGCCGTGACGCATGGTGAGACCTTGGTGAGGTACCCGGTCTCTCCCGGCCGCTGCGGTCGGGAGAGGAGAAAGGGGAATTACGTGTTCCGTGCCATTGCAGATGTGCTGCGCCAGATCGGCGGTGCCATCGCCACCGTCGTGACGCTGCCCTTCCGGGCCCTGGCCCGGCTCTTCGGCGGCGCTTCGTCCGCCACCCGCAGCCGCAGGGTCTGATAACGACCGTCCCGACCTGCCGAGTGCCGCCCTGACCCCCGAGTGTCGGTGTCACCTGCCACAATTGCCGCGCAACCTCAGTGGATAAGGCGGTACGGGATCGTGACGACACCCGGGTCCCTCGAAGTAGGGTCCATCGAAGGCAGGATCGCCGAGGAGCTCGGCGTACGGGAGCGGCAGGTCAGGGCTGCCGTGGAGCTGCTCGACAGCGGTTCTACGGTGCCCTTCATCGCCCGCTACCGCAAGGAAGCGACCGAGATGCTCGACGATGCGCAGCTGCGCACCGTCGAGGAGCGGCTGCGCTATCTGCGGGAGCTGGAGGAGCGGCGGACGGCGATCCTGGAGTCGGTGCGCGAGCAGGGCAAGCTCACCGAGGAACTTCAGGCGCGGATCCGGGGCGCGCAGACCAAGGCGCGCCTTGAGGACATCTACCTCCCGTACAAGCCCAAGCGGCGCACCAAGGCGCAGATCGCCCGTGAGGCCGGTCTCGAGCCGCTGGCGGAGGGGCTGCTCGGCGATCCGTCCGTCGAGCCCCTCGCCGCGGCCGCCGCGTTCGTCGACGCCGACAAGGGCGTGGCCGATCCGCAGGCGGCCCTCGACGGCGCCCGGGCGATCCTCACCGAGCGGTTCTCGGAGGACGCCGACCTGATCGGCGAGCTGCGCGAGCGCATGTGGGTGCGCGGGCGGCTGGCCGCCAAGGTGCGGGACGGCAAGGAGGAGGCCGGCGCGAAGTTCGCCGACTACTTCGACTTCGCCGAGCCGTTCACCGAGCTGCCCTCGCACCGCATCCTGGCGATGCTGCGCGGCGAGAAGGAAGAGGTCCTCGATCTCGTCCTGGAGCCCGAGGAGCCGACGGACGGCCCGTCGTCGTACGAGGGCATGGTCGCGAACCGGTTCGGGATCGCCGACCGGGGCCGCCCCGGCGACAAGTGGCTGCTGGACACGGTCCGTTGGGCCTGGCGCACCCGCATTCTCGTCCACCTCGGCATCGACCTGCGGCTGCGGCTGCGCACGGCCGCCGAGGACGAGGCGGTGCGGGTCTTCGCGGCGAACCTGCGCGACCTGCTGCTCGCCGCCCCGGCGGGCACGCGCGCGACGCTCGGCCTCGACCCCGGATTCCGTACGGGTGTGAAGGTCGCCGTCGTCGACGCGACCGGCAAGGTCGTCGCCACGGACGTCATCCACCCCCACGTCCCGGCCAACCGGTGGGACGAGGCCATCGCCAAGCTGGCCCGGCTGGCGAAGGAGCACGCGGTCGAGCTGATCGCCATCGGCAACGGCACGGCGTCCCGCGAGACCGACAAGCTCGCCGGGGAACTGATCGCCAAGCACCCGGAGCTGAAGCTCACGAAGGTGATGGTGTCCGAGGCCGGCGCGTCCGTGTACTCGGCGTCCGCCTTCGCCTCGCAGGAGCTGCCCGACATGGACGTGTCGCTGCGCGGCGCCGTGTCGATCGCCCGGCGGCTCCAGGACCCGCTGGCCGAGCTGGTGAAGATCGACCCGAAGTCGATCGGTGTCGGCCAGTACCAGCACGACCTGTCCGAGGTGAAGCTGTCGCGTTCGCTGGACGCGGTGGTGGAGGACTGTGTGAACGGTGTGGGCGTGGACGTCAACACGGCGTCGGCCCCGCTGCTCGCCCGGGTCTCCGGCATCACCTCCGGGCTCGCCGAGAACATCGTGGCGCACCGGGACGCCAACGGGCCGTTCAAGTCCCGTGGCGAGCTGAAGAAGGTGGCGCGGCTCGGCCCGAAGGCGTACGAGCAGTGTGCGGGCTTCCTGCGGATCCGCGGCGGTGACGACCCGCTGGACGCGTCCAGCGTGCACCCGGAGGCGTACCCGGTGGTCCGGCGCATGGTGAAGACCTCCGGGCAGGAGGTAGCGGGTCTCGTCGGCAACACCGCGGTGCTGCGCTCGCTGAAGCCGCACGACTTCGTGGACGAGACGTTCGGTCTGCCGACGGTCACCGACATCCTCAAGGAACTGGAGAAGCCCGGCCGCGACCCGCGTCCGGCCTTCAAGACGGCCGCCTTCAAGGAGGGTGTGGAGAAGATCTCCGACCTGTCGGCCGGGATGGTCCTGGAGGGCGTCGTGACGAACGTCGCCGCGTTCGGCGCGTTCGTGGACGTCGGTGTCCACCAGGACGGTCTGGTGCACGTCTCCGCGATGTCGAAGACGTTCGTCAAGGACCCGCGGGACGTGGTGAAGCCCGGGGACATCGTCAAGGTGAAGGTCCTCGACGTCGACATCCCGCGCAAGCGGATCTCGCTGACGCTGCGTCTGGACGACGAGGCGGCCCCGGAGGGGCAGGGCGGCTCCGGCGAGCGCCGGCAGCGCGGCGGGCGTCCGCCGCAGCAGCGGCAGGGTGGCCGTGGCGGTGGCGCCGGTCGTGGCGGTTCGCGTCAGGCGCCCCCGCCCGCCAACAGCGCGATGGCCGACGCGCTGCGCCGCGCCGGTCTGGCCGACCCGAAGAACGGCCGCTGACGGCTCCGCCGGGGGGCGTGGGGAGCTGCGGGTCCGTTGGGGCTGGTCGCGCAGTTCCCCGCGCCCCTGAAGGGGCGCGACGCGCCCTTGTCACCTAGAGTGACCGTCATGTTCGCTTCGCGTGCCATCACCTGGGAAGTGTCCGCGAGCCGGGGGTTCGAGACCGCCTGGGTCCAGGTGGGGGACGGCGTGCTGCTGGCACACGGCCGGGCCGTCGGGACCGATCCGGAGCCCTACTGGGTCACGTACGAACTCGACACGAGCGACGGGTTCGTGACCCGTCGGCTGCGAGTGACGGCCGAGTCCGCCGACGGCAGCCGCACGCTCGATCTGCGGCACGACGGCGGGGGCGCATGGACCGCCGACGGCGAGCGGCTCCCGGATGTCGACGGAGCCCTCGACTGCGATCTCGGGCTGTGCCCGCTCACCAACACCATGCCGGTGCTCCGGCACGGGCTCCATCAGGCGCCGGGCGAGATGGAGTTCCTGATGGCCTGGGTGTCGGTGCCGGATCTGACGGTGCGGCCGTCCCGGCAGACGTACACGCATCTCGACCCCGGGCGGGTCCGGTACGCCTCCGGCGACTTCCGCAGCGACCTGGAATTCGACGAGGAGGGGTACGTCGTGGAGTACCCCTCCCTCGCCACCCGGCTGACGACCCGTTAGCGCTCGGTCACCTTGCCGTCCGCCACCTCGATACGGCGCGTGACGCGTACGGCGTCGAGCATGCGGCGGTCGTGGGTGACCAGCAGGAGGGTGCCCTCGTAGGAGTCGAGGGCCGACTCCAACTGCTCGATGGCGGGCAGGTCGAGGTGGTTGGTCGGCTCGTCGAGGACCAGGAGGTTGACGCCGCGGCCCTGGAGCAGTGCCAGGGCTGCTCTGGTGCGCTCGCCCGGGGAGAGGGTCGCCGCGGGGCGCAGGACGTGGTCCGACTTGAGGCCGAACTTGGCCAGGAGGGTGCGGACCTCGGCAGGTTCGGTGTCCGGGACGGCCGCGCGGAAGGCGTCCATCAGGGGCTCCTGGCCGTGGAACAGCTTGCGGGCCTGGTCGACCTCGCCGAGCAGGACGCCCGAGCCGAGGGCCGCGTGCCCGGCGTCGAGCGGGACGCGGCCGAGCAGGGCGGCGAGCAGGGTGGACTTGCCGGCGCCGTTCGCGCCCGTCACCGCCACCCGGTCCGCCCAGTCGATCTGGAGGGACACCGGGCCGAGGACGAAGCCGCCGCGGCGCACCTCGGCGTCGCGCAGGGTGGCCACGACGGCGCCCGAGCGCGGGGCCGACGCGATCTCCATGCGCAGTTCCCACTCCTTGCGGGGCTCCTCGACGGCATCCAGCCGCTCGATCATGCGCTGGGTCTGCCGGGCCTTCGCGGCCTGTTTCTCGCTGGCCTCGCTGCGGAACTTGCGGCCGATCTTGTCGTTGTCGTTGCCCGCCTTGCGGCGCGCGTTCTTCACGCCCTTGTCCATCCAGGAACGCTGCATCTGCGCGCGGTCCTGGAGGGCCGCCTTCTTGTCGGCGTACTCCTCGAACTCGTCGCGGGCGTGCCTGCGCGCGACCTCCCGCTCCTCCAGATAGGCCTCGTAGCCACCGCCGTAGAGGTTGATCTGCCGCTGGGCGAGGTCGAGTTCGAGGACCTTGGTGACCGTGCGGGTGAGGAACTCGCGGTCGTGGCTGACGACCACCGTCCCGGCGCGCAGGCCGCTCACGAAGCGTTCGAGGCGCTCCAGGCCGTCCAGGTCGAGGTCGTTGGTGGGCTCGTCGAGGAGGAAGACGTCGTAGCGGGACAGCAGCAGGGAGGCGAGTCCGGCGCGGGCGGCCTGACCGCCGGACAGCGACGTCATCGGCTGGTCCAGATCGACCGTGAGCCCGAGGGAGTCGGCGACCTCCTCGGAGCGTTCGTCGAGGTCGGCGCCGCCGAGTCCGAGCCAGCGCTCCAGGCTCGTGGCGTACGCGTCGTCGGCGCCGGGTGCCCCGTCGACCAGGGCCTGGGTCGCCTCGTCCATGATCCGCTGGGCCTCGGCGACGCCGGTGCGGCGGGCCAGGAACGCCCGTACGGTCTCGCCGGGGCGGCGGTCCGGCTCCTGCGGCAGATGGCCGACGGTGGCGGTCGGCGGGGACAGGCGCAGTTCGCCCTGCTCGGGGACCGTGAGTCCGGCGAGCATCCTGAGCAGGGTGGACTTGCCGGCGCCGTTGGCTCCGACCAGGCCGATCACGTCGCCGGGCGCGACGACGAGGTCGAGTCCGGTGAACAGGGAGCGGTCGCCGTGGCCGGCGGCGAGGTTCTTGGCGACGAGGGTGGCAGTCATCAGACCGCGATCCTAACGGCCGTCCCGGGCGGTCCGCCGATGGGTTTTCAAGGGGGTCGCGGCCGTCACCAGCACACCGGTGGCGGTGCGCGCCACCAGGAAGGACTGCCCCTTCACCGCCTTGGCGTCGAGGGCGATGCGGTGGCGGCCCGGTTCCAGGACGCCGTCGAAGATCTCCTGGGTGTGGGTGCGGGAGAGGCGGTCGAGGCGGTACGCGGTGAGGGTGACCCGGCAGGCGGAGGTGACCTCGACGTCGGCCCCGCCGTCGGTGGCGGTCAGGCCGGTGAGGCGGCGCTGCTCCAGTGGGCTGCGGTCCAGGGCATGTTCGATCTGGGCGACGAGGAGGGGGACGATCGGGGCGAGGCCGTCGACGTGGGCGACGTGGACCTCGGCGCGTTCGAAGGCGCGGCGGACGGCGGCGCGTTCCGGCTCGCCGGTCCCGCGGCCGAAGGCGACGGCGCCGTAGCCGCGCAGCTCGTCGGCGGGCACGTGGTCGGCGTCGTGGGCGATGTCGGCGCCGACGCCGATGGTGCGCAACGCCGCGGCGAGCTTGGCCAGGACGGCGACGCGGGCGCCGATCAGCAGGACGCGGCGGCGGGTGTCCGGGGCGGAGCCGTTCAGCAGGGCGCTCAGCGCCGCACGGTACTCGGCGCCGCGGAAGCGGAACGGGCCGATGCCGTGGTAGCCGTTGAGCTCGAGGTCGGCGTGTTCGTCGGTCTGCCAGGCGAAGTCCCGCCAGATGAAGTCCTCGCCGTCCCGCCGGATGACCGCGGTGACGGCGCCGCAGGCCAGGTCCTCGCACTCGGGGCAGCCGTAGACGACGTACCGGCCGCCGGGCAGTGGTGCGGGGCTTTCCAGGAGCAGGCTGCGGACCTGCGCGGTGAAGATCGAGGGGGGTACGTCGGAGGCGAGCGGGGAGACCGCGTCGAGGTCGGAGAGCTGGAACAGCAGCGGGCGTCCGTCGACGATGAAGTCCAGGAAGTCCCGGTGGAGCTGGTAACCACCGTCTGTGAGGACTCCGCCGGCCCGCATCGCGGGTGCCAGGCCGAAGGTCGTGTACTCGGCACACATGCTGTGAGTATCCCCACACCGCTAGTGATGTGAGCACGGCATGACGCATTCCGCTACGGTCCGGGCATGGCTGGTGAGCGCGGTGACGAGATCGTGGTGGTCGGTGGCGGGGTGGTCGGGCTGACGACCGCGGTGGTTCTCGCCGAGCGGGGGCGGCGGGTACGGGTGTGGACGCGGGACCCCGTCGAGGCGACCACCTCAGCGGTCGCGGGGGCGCTGTGGTGGCCGTACCGGATCGAGCCGGTCGCCCTGGCGCGGGTGTGGGCGCTGAGGTCGCTGGAGGTGTACGAGGAGCTGGCCGCGGGGTCCGGGTCGAGCGGCGTACGCATGGTCGAAGGGGTACTGGGCGAGACGCGTCTCGACGAGGTCGACGGGTGGCTGGCGGACCGGGTGCAAGAGCTGCGGGCGGCCACGGCCGGGGAGTACACGGGGTACGGCGTCCGGGCGCGGTTGCCGCTCATCGACATGCCGGCTCATCTGGCGTGGCTGCGGGAGCGGTTCGCCGCGGCGGGCGGTGTGGTCGAGGCTCGTACGGTGTCCGGGTTCGCGGAGGCCGACGCGCCGGTCCTGATCAACTGCACGGGGCTCGCCGCTCGGGAGCTGGTGCCGGATCCGTCCGTGCGGCCCGTGCGCGGGCAACTGGTCGTCGTGGAGAACCCGGGGATCGACACCTGGCTGGTCTCCACCGACGCGGCCGGGGAGTACGCGTACATGTTCCCGCAGCCGGGCGGGCTCGTCCTCGGCGGTACGGCGGAGGAGGACGCGTGGTCGCTGGAACCCGACCCCGCGACGGCCGAGGCGATCATCCGCCGCTGCGCGGCGCTGCGGCCGGAGATCGCCGGGGCGCGCGTCCTGGAACACCGGGTCGGGCTGCGCCCCACCCGCCCCTCGGTACGCCTGGAGCGCGACGCCCTGCCGGACGGCCGGCCCCTGATCCACAACTACGGTCACGGCGGCGCGGGTGTGACGGTGGCCTGGGGTTGTGCGCAGGAGGCGGCTCGACTGGTCGGCTAGGGGGTGTCCGCAAAGTCCCGTCGTCCGCCCGGAGGGCGGGCCCTGCGGCGTTCGGTGCGTGCTCTCGGCGTGCCGGGCGGACGCCCGCGTACTGGTTACCGGTGCGGCGAGAGTGCGTGCCGGGCGTCGCAGGGCAGGCGGGACTTTGCGGGCACCCCCTAGGGGGCCTCCGTGTCGCCAGGCCGGGGTCGTCCAACCCCGACGCCCCCGGCCGATGTCGGCCGGGGGCGTCTAGGTCAAGGGGCCGGCCGGGGCAGCCGGGTTGGGTGGGTCAGTGTTTGCCGATCGGGTCGCCCTCGACGTCCGGGCCGCGGCCCGGGCCGACGCGGAACTCGAAGTCGCCGTCGTACTTCTTGTGGCCTTCGATGACGGCCAGTTCCACCGCCTCGGAGCCCATCTGCTCGCGCACCATCACCGGGTCGCGGCGCAGGTCGCGCATGAGGGCCACGCACATGAAGACCATCACGACGACGAACGGGGCCGCCGCGAGGATCGTGAGGTTCTGCAGGCCCGTCAGCGCGTCGCCCTGGCCGCTGCCGACCAGGAGCATGATCGCGGCCACCGCACCGGTGAGGACGCCCCAGAACACCACGACCATACGGCCCGGTTCGAGCGCGCCCTTCTGCGACAGGGTGCCCATGACGATCGACGCCGCGTCGGCGCCCGACACGAAGAAGATGCCGACGAGGACCATCACGAGCAGGCTCGTGGCGGTGGCGATGGGGAACTGCTGGAGCACGTCGAAGAGCTGGCCCTCCGGGGTCGTCTCCTTGCCGAGCTTGCCCTGCGCCTGCATCTTCATCGCCGAGCCGCCGAAGACCGCGAACCAGATCAGGCTGACCGTGCTGGGCACCAGGATGACGCCACCGACGAACTGCCGGATCGTGCGGCCCCGGCTGATGCGGGCGATGAACATGCCCACGAACGGCGTCCAGGAGATCCACCACGCCCAGTAGAAGACGGTCCAGCTGCTCAGCCAGTCCGCGACACCCTCCCCGCCGCTGGCCTCCGTACGGCCGGCCAGCTGGGGCAGGTCGCCGAGGTAGGCGAAGACGGACGTGGGCAGCAGGTCGAGGACGATGATGGTCGGACCCGCCACGAACACGAACAGGGCGAGCACCAGCGCCAGCACCATGTTCGTGTTGGACAGCCACTGGATGCCGCGCTCCACGCCCGAGACCGCGGACGCGACGAAGGCCAGGGTCAGCACCGCGATGATCGTGACGAGCAGCCCGGTGCTCACCTTGTCCATCCAGTCCAGCTCCTGCACACCGGAGCCGATCTGAAGCGCGCCGAGCCCCAGGGACGCGGCGGAACCGAAGACGGTCGCGACGATCGCGAGGATGTCGATGACGCGGCCGACGGCGCCGTTCGCGTGCTTCTTGCCGATCAACGGCGTGAACACGGCGCTGATGGTCTGGCGCCGCCGCCTGCGGAAGGTGCTGTAGGCGATGGCCAGACCCACCACGGCGTAGATCGCCCAGGGGTGGAGCGTCCAGTGGAACAGGGTGGTGGCCATGGCCGTCTCCATGCGCTCACCGGAGTCGGCCGGGTCGCTGCCCGGCGGGGGCGTCGAGTAGTGCGACAACGGTTCGCTCACGCCGTAGAACATCAGGCCGATGCCCATGCCGGCACTGAACATCATCGCGACCCAGGACACCGTGCGGAACTCGGGCTCCTCGCCCTCGGCCCCGAGGTGGATACGGCCGTAGCGGCTGGCCGCGAGCCAGAGGGCGAACACGACGAAGGCGGAGGCGGCGAGCATGAACGCCCAGCCGCCGTTGTGCATCAGCCCGCCGAGCATGCTGGTGGAGACGTCTTCCAGCGAGTCGGTCGCCGCGGCTCCCCAGACCACGAAGGCGAGGGTGAGCACGGCCGTAACCCCGAAGACAATTCGGTCGGTTTTGGGACGTTCCTGACCGGGGAGGCCCGCTTCCGAACCCGGAAGCGCGGCCCCCGCTTGGTGGTCGCTTTCACTTGGTCGGTCGTGCGTCACAGGCGGCACCTTTCATTGGGACGTAGGAGGACCGTAAGTCCTCCGTAACGCCCCTACCACGTATGGCGCAATTTCACCCTCCTCAACATTGTGTTTCCGGCTTCCCTGCCGTCAGGTGGTACGGTCCGCGCTCGTCGACCAGCAACGGCACGAGCGCCCGCAGGGACTGGCGCAGGGGCACGAGCACGCCCTCGGCGTCCCGGCGTACGCGCACCCCGTGCAGTGCGAGTTCGTCTCCCACCTCCGCGTACTGCGCGGCCGTGAGCCGGTAGCCGCAGGGTGGGGTCTGGATCACCTCGGCCGGTTCGGGCGCGTCGTTGTCGGCTCCGCCGACGTAGACGGGGCCGGCGGTGGCGTATCCCGCGAGCCGGGCCCTGCCCGTCGCCGCCTCGACCGCGCCGCGGCGCTGGTCGGCGTAACCGAACAGGCCGCCCAGCGCGTCCAGTTGAGAGGTGACCCGGCGGCGGTTGTTCAACGCCTCGTCCGCCTTCTCGGCATCGGTGAGCGGGTCGACGCGGCTCTCGATGAGCAGTCCGACCCCGTGCTTAATACCGGACATATTGCGCAAAATGCGCTCCTGGCCGTCTCCGGCGACCTGCTTGACCGGCTCGCCGGTCTCGGGGTCGGTCCAGATCCCGTAGGTGCCGGTCGAGTGGCCGGCCCGCTGCGCCGCGGGGCGGACGTACGCCTCGGAGAGGGTCTTCGCCTCGTCGTGGACCGCCTCGTGGGTGTTGAGGTTGCGCGGCCACAGGTCGAAGAGGTCCTTGTCGTAGTACGGGGGTGTGGCACCGTACTCGTGCAGGTCGTAGACGAGGTCGGGATGCTGGTCGCGGACGAGCTTCGCCAGCGCCCGGCCTTCGGCGGTCCGGAGCGCGAGGTGGTCGCGGTTGATGTCGACGCCGTCGCTGTTGCCCCGGGTGTCGGCGGCCCGGCCGTCGGGGTTGGCGGTGGGCACGACGAGGACCGTGGTGCGGTCCAGGAAGCGCCGGGTGCGGCTGTCACGGGCGTACGCGAGGTCGCGGACGGTGGTCAGACAGGCTTCGCGGCCGGCGGGTTCGTCGCCGTGCTGGCTGCACACGAGCAGCACCTTGTTGGGTGTCGGGTGGGTGCCGATCCGTACCAGTTGGAGCGGGCGGCCCTGCTTCGTCGTGCCGAAGCGGGTCATGGAGACGCGGCTGCTCGACCGGTCGACGGCTGTGAGGAAGTCCTGTTCCTCGGGCTGGGTGGTCCAGCGGACACCGTTCGTCTGCTCGAAGCCGGTGCGGGGCGGGGAGTCGGTGGTGGCCTGGGCCGGGGCGGCGACCAGGGACGCGGCGACGGCCGCGGCGGTCAGGGTCAGGGCGCGGACGCGGGTCGTGGTCCTGCCTGCCGCCGTGCGGGCCACCGGCCCGGCTGCGGTGTCGCCGGGCATGATCCTGCCTGCGGTGTCGCGGCTCACTGGCTTCCTTCCGGGATGCGGTGAGTGGTAAGCGGGTCCCGCACACCGTCCAGGAGGATGGCGTCGGGCGTGGCGGACGCGGCGCCCGTGGTGGCGCGGGCGAAGGCGGTGGCTCCGCCGACGAACGGGACGCGCGCCGAGGTGCGGGACAGGTCGACGGTGAGCCTGGGGGTGTCCGCGGGAGGGTCGATGAGGCCCTTGTCGGTGCCCGCGACGATCAGCGCCAAGCGGTGGCCCTCGGGGACGACGTGGTCGGTCGCCGCCAGGTCGAGGGTGATCGTGTACCGCTTGCCCGGGGCGAGCGGGGCACCCGTCAGGTCGGAGGCGTGGTTGCCGAGGTCGGCCCAGCCGCGGCTGACGATCGTGTAGCCGACGTCGGCGTTCTTCGCCTTCGTCTCCTTGAAGCAGGAGCTGTCGCCGGCGGTGCTCGCGCCCCAGCAGGTGCGGTCGGTGAGAGTGGTGATGCCCTCGCCCGCGTCGGCGTAGTCGCGGATGGCGGCGGGGCCGATGTCCACGAGGACGGCGGACAGGTGGGCCGTCGGGGTGGAGGGCGTCGCGGTGACGGTGACCTCGGAGGAGCCGGACAGGCGCAGGTCGCGGGTGAGCGGCCCGGTGACGAAACCGGCCTTCTCCGGTGTCGTCTTGCCTATCTTCGCGGCCCAGTCGGTCTCGCTCAGCTTCGGGTCGTCGGTGAAGGTCTCGGTGCCGCGGCCGCGGTGCAGGCCGAGGGTGCCGACGCCGGCCTGGGCGCCTCGGTCGGGGCGCAGGGTGGCGGCCCGGGTGCCGTTCGGCGGCCAGGTCTTCGAGGTGGTCCACTGGTCGGGCCGGCGTTCGATGTCGGCCATGGGCTCGCGGTCGATCCCGTTGTCGTAGCCCATGAGTTCGTGGTCGAACCAGCGGTGGAGGGTGTCGACCCATGCGCCGCGCCGGAAGTCGAAGGGGTCGACGTGGCCGGTCTGGGAGAGCCAGATCTTGCGCTCGACGCCGTTCTTGCCGAGGGCGTCCCACCACTGCCCGACGTGCTTCATCCGCACGTTGAGGTCCTGCATGCCGTGCACGAGGAAGACGCTGGCCTTGACCTTCCGCGCGGCCCTGACGTAGTCCCGCTCGGTCCACAGCGGGGTCCAGTCGCCGGTGCGCGGGGCCCCGTCGACGAGCTTGTGCTGCACGGCGGCGCACTTGGCGCGGGCGTCGGGGCTGTTGACGTAGTCGGAGAGCCGTTCGGGGCCGGAGTCGTAGAGCGGGGCGCCCTGCTGGAAGTAGTAGTCGTACCAGGAGGAGATGGCGCTGATCGGGACGATGGTCTTCAGTCCCTCGACGCCGGTCGCGGCGACGCCATTGGCGATGGTGCCGTCCCAGCTCTTGCCGATCATGCCCGTCCTGCCGTTGGTCCAGGCGGCCTTGGCGCGGGTGGTGCCGGTACGGGTCGTGTAGGCCCTGGCACGGCCGTTGAGCCAGTCGACAACGGCCTTCGCGGACTGGATGTCGGAGCGGCCGCCGACGTCGACGCAACCGTCGGAGCGATTGGTTCCGGCCAGGTCGACGCCGACGAAGGCGTAGCCGCGGGGCACGAAGTAGTTGTCGTAGTACAGCGGCATCCGCGTGACGTCGCCGTTCGCGTCGTACGTCTTCTTCTGGCTCTCGTTGCCGCGCCCGCAGCAGGAGTAGTACGGGCTGGCGTCCATGATGACGGGGACCTTGCGGCCCTGTCGGGCGGGTTCGCGGGGACGGACGATGTCCACGGCGACCCGGTCGGCCTTTCCGTCGCGGTCGCCGTCGAGTCCGGTGTCCACCCAGACGGCCTCGCGGATGGCGTCGTCGTACGAGTGGACGGGACGGCTCTCGCGCGGGGCGGCGTCCGCCGCGGCCGGGGTGAGCAGCGTGGCCAACAGGGCGGCCGAGGCCGCCGTCGCGAGCGGTCTCCAGGTCGTTAAGCGCGTGCGTTTCGGCATGCGGCGGACGCTACATCGGTGAACTCCTGTTCAGAAGAGGGCAGCTGACGGACCGGCGTGTCCGGGATGGACCCAAGGGCCCGGTGTCTCATGTCGGCCGAATGGCGATCGTGTGACAGCAGGGGCCATGGACATGATCAGGGACACAGGGAGCCAATAAGCTCCGGACAGACTTCGGGACCCTACGACTTGGAGTTTTGCGTGCACCGCAGAATCATCGCGCCGGGAGCCCTCGCCGCGGCCGTTCTCCTGCTGGCGATCCCGGCATCGGCCGCGCCCCGCTCCCCCGGCGCACCGGGGATCGGTGACCCCTACTACCCGGCCTACGGCAACGGCGGTTACGACGTCTCCCACTACGACCTCAGGCTGAAGTACCGGCCGGCCACGGACGAACTCGAGGGCACGGCGACCCTCGTGGCCCGCACCACCCAGGACTTGTCCAGCTTCAACCTGGACTTCCTGCTGGACGTCGGCGAGGTGCGTGTCAACGGCGCGAAGGCGTCGTTCAGGACGTCGGGCGAGCACGAGCTGGAGATCACCCCGAAGACTCCGCTGGCCAAGGGCACGCCCGTCACGGTCGTCGTGCGCTACCGCGGCGTGCCGTCGTCGAAGAAGGCGTACGGCTTCACCAGCTGGCACCGCACCCAGGACGGTGGCGTCGCGGCGAACGAGCCCGAGGCGGCGGCGTGGTGGTTCCCGAGCAACGACCACCCGCTCGACAAGGCCACCTACGACGTGTCCGTGCTGGTCCCGGACGGCACACAGGCGATCTCCAACGGCACGCTCCAGTCGAGGAGTTCACGCCTCGGCTGGACCCGCTGGAACTGGCGCTCCGACAAGCCGCAGGCCACGTACCTCGCCACGCTCGCGGTCGGCAGGTTCGACATCACGACCGGCACCACTGAGAGCGGCATTCCGGTCCTCAACGCCTACAGCAAGGACCTGGGCGGCCACGCCGGCGCGGCGCGGGCGAGCATCGAACGGACCGGGGAGATCGCCGACTGGCTGACCGGCTACTTCGGGCCGTACCCCTACAACGCGCTCGGCGGATACGTGCCGAACACCACCACCGGGTACGCGCTGGAGACGCAGACCCGGCCGTACTACAGCCCGCGGCAGTTCTCGAACGGGTCGAACGTCACCCTCGTCGTCCATGAGCTGGCCCACCAGTGGTACGGCGACGACGTGTCGCTCAAGCACTGGAAGGACATCTGGATCAACGAGGGCTTCGCACGGTACGCGCAGTGGCTGTGGTCCGAGCACGAGGGCGAGGGCACGGCACAGGAACTCGCCGACTACGTGTACGCCTCGCATCCGGCTGACGACCCGTTCTGGACGGTGAAGCCCGGGGACCCCGGGCCGGAGAACCAGTTCGACATAGCGGTGTACGACCGGGGCGCGCTGGCCGTCCAGGCGCTGCGCAACGAGATCGGCGACGAGGCGTTCTTCGCCATCCTCAGGGGCTGGCCGCGCAAGTACGCCCACGGCAACGCGTCGGTCGCCGACTTCCAGCAGTACGCCGAGGAGGTGTCCGGCAAGCCCCTGGCAACGCTGTTCGACACCTGGCTGTACCAGCCGTCGAAGCCGGGAGTGCCGGCGGCTCGGGCCGCGGCGGTTACGAAGGCCGGCGGGACGGTGGCGCAGCCGAAGTCGTGGAAGAAGATCGCGGCGACGAACGGTGTGCACGAGCACGCGGGTGCGGGTTCGGGCCATGCGGAGCACGGGGAGCACGGAAACCACGGGGAACACGTGCGCTGACGCGCCGCGTCCCGCACGGCCGTCTACGGTGGGCCCATGCGCGCCGGGCGCGTGGGCCCGGCCCACCGTGGACCGGCGGCTGGGCCAAGGAGCCGACGGCTGACACGAAGGAGCCGGACGTGCGGAACCTGGCGATCATCGAGGCGCCGTCCGTGCTGGGGCTGCGGCCGACCGGCGTCGAGCAGCTGCCGGACGCGCTGCTCGGGGCCGGGCTGGCCGAAGGGCTGGGTGCGGTGCGTGCGGGGCGGGTCGAGCCGCCCCCGTACGACCCGGAGCGGGACCCGGACACCGGGGTCCTGAACCCCGGCGGCATCGCCGCATACTCCACCGCACTGGCCGACACCGTAGCCGGTGTCCTGGACGACGGCCGGTTCCCCGTCGTGCTGGGCGGCGACTGCAGCGTGCTGCTCGGCAACCTGCTCGCGCTGCGCCGCCGCGGCCGGCACGGGCTGCTGTTCCTCGACGGGCACACCGACTTCTACCAGCCCTCCGCGGAACCGGCCGGTGAGGTGGCCTCCATGGAGCTCGCCCTCGCCACCGGGCGCGGTCCGCGCGTGCTGGCCGACCTGGAGGGCCGGGGTCCGCTGGTGCGGGACGAGGACGTCGTCGCGCTGGGGTTCCGGGACGCGGAGGAGTCCGCGGCGTACGGGATGCAGCCGCTGCCGTCCGCGCTGCACGCGCTGGAGCTGGACACCGTGCGCGCCCTGGGGGCGGGCGAGGCGGCCCGGCGCGCGGTCGGGCTGATGACCGGCGACGGCGCGGGCGCCGGGTACTGGATCCACCTCGACGTCGACGTACTGGACGACGCGGTCATGCCCGCCGTCGACTACCGGCTCCCGGACGGGCTGACCTGGCAGGAGCTGGAGACCGTCCTGCGCACGGCCCTGTCCGGCGGCGGTGCCGTCGGCCTCGACGTGGCGATCTTCAACCCCCGGCTGGATCCCGACGGGGCGATCGCGCAGCGCCTCGGCGACTGTCTGGTCCGGGCGTTCGACAGGGACGGCCAGGGCTGAGCCGAGGCCGGTCAGTCCCCGTGGTCGTACACCCTCACTTGTATCCCCCGCCGTATCAGCCGCTCCTCGATCAGCGGCTCGAGCCGGGACCACTTGCCGCCGGCGAGACCGCAGCCGATGCGCGGCATGTGGACGGTCGCGCCCAGGTCGCCGGCCCGCTCGGCCAGGGTCTCCAGCGCCGTGTCGATCGCCTCGTAGCGGACGGGGACGCCCTTGCTGCCGGTCCTGGTGCCGCGCTGGCCGATCATGTTGGCCACCCACACGTACCGCTCGACCTGGACGAGCTGCACCGCGCCCAGCCCGAAGTCGTTCGCCGCGCGGCTGCGGTGCCACGCCCGGTACGCCGCCTCCGGCTCGGGCCAGCGGCGGGATATCGCCAGGACGAAGCCCTTGCCCCAGCCCCCGCTGTCGTTGCAGACATGGGCGATGACCTTGACGCCCTTCACCGACGGAACGGTGGCGTCACCCCGGACATACCTGATCCCCGACATGACGCCACCGTAGGCGCTCCCACTGACAGTGGCCCTGGCCTGCTACTTCGTGAACTGCGACAGCTCCTGGTCGGCCGTCTGCGACACCCGGCGGCGGATGCCGAACCAGCCCACGACCAGCGCGGCCGCGATCAGCGAGATGAGCAGCAGCGTCTTGCGGCCGACCTCCGGGTCGTTCCACATCATGCCGAGGCAGGCCAGCAGGAAGGCGATCGTGGTGATCTCCGTGACCGGGCTGCCGGGGAGGCGGAAGGAGGGGCGGGTGACCAGGCCCGCCTTGGCGCGGCGGACGAAGACCAGGTGGCAGATCATGATGATCACCCAGGTGCTGATGATGCCGAGCGAGGCGACGTTCAGCACGATCTCGAAGGCCTGGGCCGGCACGAGGAAGTTCAGGCCGACGCCGAGCACGCACACCGCGCAGGTCAGCAGGATGCCGCCGTAGGGGACCTGGCTGCGGTTCATGCGGGCGGTGAACTTCGGTGCGGAGCCGGCCATCGCCATGGAGCGCAGGATGCGGCCCGTGGAGTACAGGCCCGAGTTCAGCGAGGACATCGCGGCGGTCAGCACGACCAGGTTCATCACGTCGCCCGCCGCCGGGACGCCGATCTTCGACAGCACCGTGACGAAGGGGCTCTGGTCGGCCGAGTAGACCGAGCCGGGGAGCAGGAGGGCCAGCAGGACGACCGAGCCGACGTAGAAGAGGCCGACCCGCCACATGATCGAGTTCACCGCGCGCGGGACGACCTTCTCCGGCTCGGCGGTCTCGCCCGCGGCGACACCGACCAGCTCCAGCGCGGCGTACGCGAAGATCACGCCCTGCATGACCAGGACGACGGGCATCATGCCGTGCGGGAAGACGCCGCCGTTGTCGGTGATGACACTCAGGCCCGGCGTCTGGCCGCCCACCTCGTGCTGGGTGGCCAGCAGGAAGATGCCGATGAACATGAAGCCGACCAGCGTCGCGACCTTGATGATCGCGAACCAGAACTCCATCTCGCCGAAGATCTTCACCGAGATCAGGTTCACGGCCAGCACGACCGCGAGGGCGGCCAGCGCGAGCACCCACTGCGGGATGTCGGTGAACATGCTCCAGTAGTGCGTGTACAGCGCTATCGCGGTGATGTCGGCGATGCCGGTGGTCGACCAGTTCAGGAAGTACATCCAGCCGGCGACGTAGGCGCCCTTCTCGCCGAGGAACTCGCGCGCGTACGACACGAAGGAGCCCGAGGAGGGGCGGTAGAGCACGAGCTCGCCGAGGGCCCTGACCACGAAGAAGGCGAAGATGCCGCAGACCAGGTAGGCGATCGCCAGTGCCGGGCCCGCGTCGTGGAGGCGACCGCCGGCGCCGAGGAAGAGGCCGGTGCCGATGGCCCCGCCGATGGCGATCATGTTGACGTGGCGGGCCTTGAGGTCCTTGCTGTACCCGGCGTCGCCCGCGTCCGCGGGCACCTGGGCCGCATCGGTACGCGGCGTGGCCGCAGCCGTGTTCACGGCGTCCTTGCTCACGGGTGGTTCCACTCTCTGGATCGCCCCGGACGTCGTGGGCCCGGGTCCGTACAGTGCAGTGGCCCGTACCACCCTTGTGACGCGGCACAGACCAAGCCAGCACCTTCCCACACCGATTCGCTCGCACACGGTGACCGGCATCACAGAGCGTCACCTCTCACAAGATCCACCAGCGAGAGGCACAGCCACCATTCGTCGTTCACTGCATGGTCATGAGGAGATGCGGACGAGGTTTCACAGCACTGGTGAGACAGCGATACTGCTGCACATGACGACCGACACCGAGGAACCGACCCTCACGATCGACGAACTGGCCGCCCGGGCCGGTGTCACGGTGCGCACGGTCCGTTTCTACGGCACGAAGGGGCTGCTGCCGCCGCCGGTGCTCGGCCCCCGGCGTGTGGGGCACTACGGGCGGGAGCATCTGGCCCGGCTGGCGCTGATCGAGGAGTTGCAGCACCAGGGCATGACGCTGGCGGGCATCGAGCGCCATCTGCGCCAGTTGCCGCCGGACCTGAGCGCGCGCGACCTCGCCGTTCACCGGGCGGTGGTGGCCTCCTGGGCGCCGGACACCGTCGAGACGGTCAGGCGGGAGGAACTGGAGCGGCGGGCCGGGCGGCCGCTCGGCGACGAGGACGTCGAGCGGCTGGTCGCGATGGGCGTGGTCCGGCCCGGAGACGACGGGTACGAGGCCGACCTCGGTCTGCTGCGGCTGGGCGTCGGCCTGCTGGACATGCCGCTCTCCCAGGAGGCGATCTTCGCGGCGCGCAAGGTTCTCCTGGAACACTCGCGCGCCGCGGCCCGTGAACTCTCCCGGCTCTTCCGCGGCGAGGTGGCGGAGCGTGACGCGCGGGACGTGCGGTCCCTGTCCGCTCACATGCACCCCCTGGTGGTGCAGGCGCTTCTCACCGCCTTTCAGCGGTCGCTGAAGGAAGAGCTGGGCGAATGGCTGACCAAGCCTTCAGGTACGTCAGGCCCGGACTGAGTCGCTGAACCGCTCCCCCTTCTCCGCCTTCTCCACCAGCAGCGCGGGCGGCGTGAACCGGTCGCCGTAGCGCTCGGCGAGTTCACGCGCGCGTGCCACGAATCCGGGCAGGCCGACCCCTGCCCCGGCGCCGCCGTCGTAGCCGTTGATGTACTGGAGCACGCCGCCCGTCCAGCCCGGGAAGCCGATGCCGAAGATCGAGCCGATGTTGGCGTCGGCGACGGAGGTCAGCACGCCTTCCTCCAGCAGCCGGACGGTGTCCAGTGCCTCGGAGAAGAGCATGCGCTCCCGCATGTCCTCGAACGGGATCCGGTACCCGGGCTTGGTGAAGTGCTCGCGCAGGCCCGGCCAGAGTCCGGTGCGCTTGCCGTCCTCCCCGTAGTCGTAGAAGCCGGCGCCGCCGCTGCGGCCCGTGCGGCCGAACTCGTCCACCATGCGGTCGATGACGGCCTCGGCGGGGTGGGCCGTCCAGCTGCCGCCCGCCTCCTCGACCGCCCGCTTCGTCTCGGCCCGGATCTTGCGGGGCAGGGTCAGCGTCAGCTCGTCCATCAAGGACAGCACCTTGGCCGGGTAGCCCGCCTGGGCGGCGGCCTGTTCGACCGACGCGGGCTCGATGCCCTCGCCGACCATGGCGACGCCCTCGTTGATGAAGTGCCCGATGACGCGGGAGGTGAAGAAGCCGCGCGCGTCGTTCACGACGATCGGGGTCTTGTTGATCTGCCGGACCAGGTCGAAGGCGCGGGCCAGGGCCTCCTGCCCCGTGCGCTCGCCCTTGATGATCTCGACGAGCGGCATCTTGTCGACCGGCGAGAAGAAGTGCAGTCCGATGAAGTCGGCCTGGCGCTCGACGCCTTCGGCGAGCGCGGTGATGGGCAGGGTGGAGGTGTTGGAGCACAGCAGCGCGTCGGGGGCGACGACGTGCTGGATCTCCTGGAACACCTTGTGCTTGAGGGACGTGTCCTCGAAGACGGCCTCGATGACGGCGTCGCAGCCCGCCAGTTCCTGCACATCGGCCGTCGGCGTGATGCGGGCGAGGAGCGCGTCGGCCTTCTCCTGCGTCGTACGGCCCTTGGCTACGGCCTTGGCGCACAGCTTCTCGGAGTAGCCCTTGCCCTTGACGGCCGCCTCCAGGGAGACGTCCTTCAGGACGACGTCGATGCCGGCGCGGGCGCAGGAGTAGGCGATGCCGGCTCCCATCATCCCGGCGCCGAGGACGGCGACCTTGCGGACCGGGCGGGACTCGATGCCCTTGGGGCGGTTGGCGCCGGAGTTGACGGCTTGGAGGTCGAAGAAGAAGGCCTGGATCATGTTCTTCGAGGTCTGGCCCGCGGCCAGTTCCACGAAGTAGCGGGCCTCGATGACCTGGGCGGTCTCGAAGTCGACCTGGGAGCCCTCGACGGCGGCGGCGAGGATGCCCCGTGGGGCCGGGTAGGGGGCGCCGTTCGTCTGCTTGCGCAGGGTGGCCGGGAAGGCGGGCAGGTTCGCCGCGAACTTGGGGTTCGCGGGGGTGCCGCCCGGGATCTTGTACCCCGGCTTGTCCCAGGGCTGCTGCGACTCGGGGTTGGCGTCGATGAAGGCGCGGGCCTTTTCGAGGAGTTCCTCCTGCGTTTGCGCCACCTCGTCGACGAGGCCGTTCTCCAGGGCGCGGCGCGGGCTGTACTGGGTGCCCTGGAGGAGGACCTTCAGCAGGGCGTCGGCGATGCCGAGCAGGCGGACGGTGCGCACGACGCCGCCGCCTCCGGGCAGCAGGCCGAGGGTGACCTCGGGGCAGCCGATCTTGGAGCCGGGCGCGTCGAGGGCGACACGGTGGTGGCAGGCCAGGGCGATCTCGTAACCGCCACCGAGAGCGGCGCCGTTGAGCGCGGCGACGACCGGCTTGCCGAGAGTCTCGATGCGGCGCAGGTTCCGCTTGATGGCCATGCCGCCGTCGAACAGTTCCTGGGCCGTCTCGGGCGTGACCCGGATCAGGTCGCGCAGGTCACCGCCGGCGAAGAAGGTCTTCTTCGCCGAGGTGATGATGACGCCCCGGATGGTGTCCTTCTCGGCCTCCAGGCGGTCGGTGACGGCGGCGAGGGAGTCGCGGAACGCCTGGTTCATGGTGTTCGCGGACTGGTTCGGGTCGTCGATGACGAGGGTGACGAGGCCGGTGCGGTCCTGTTCCCAGCGGATGGTGGTGGACTCAGTGCTCATGTGGAGTGCTCCGTGTGATCCGTCGGGAGGTGGTCAGATGCGCTCGACGATGGTCGCGACGCCCATGCCGCCGCCCACGCACAGCGTGGCGAGGCCGTAGCGCTTGTCCTGGCGCTCGAGTTCGTCGACGAGCGTGCCGAGGATCATGGCGCCGGTCGCGCCGAGGGGGTGGCCGAGCGCGATCGCGCCGCCGTTGACGTTGACCTTGTCCAGGGACAGGCCCATGTCCCGCGCGTAGCGCAGCACGACCGCGGCGAACGCCTCGTTGATCTCGACGAGGTCGATGTCGTCGATCGTCAGTCCGGCCTTGGCGAGGGCCTTGCGGGTGGCGGGGGCGGGGCCGGTGAGCATGATGGTGGGCTCGGAGCCGGAGACGGCGGCGGAGACGATCCGCGCGCGGGGCGTGAGCCCGTAGCGCTCGCCGACCTCCTTGGAGCCGATCGCGACGAGCGAGGCGCCGTCGACGATGCCGGAGGAGTTGCCCGCGTGGTGGACGTGGTCGATCTTCTCCACCCAGTGGTACTGCTGGAGCGCGACCGCGTCGAAGCCGCCGAGTTCGCCGATGTCCGCGAAGGACGGCTTCAGCTTGGCCAGGGAGTCGGCGGTGGTGCCGGGGCGCATGTGCTCGTCGTGGTCGAGGACGACGAGACCGCTGCGGTCCTTCACCGCTACGACGGACTTCTCGAAGCGGCCTTCCTTCCAGGCGGTGGCCGCCCGCTCCTGGGAGAGGGCCGCGTACTCGTCGACGTCGCGCCGGGAGAAGCCCTCGATGGTGGCGATCAGGTCGGCGCCGATGCCCTGCGGCACGAAATTGACCTGGAGGTTGGTCATCGGGTCGTTGAACCAGGCGCCGCCGTCGGAGGCCATCGGCACCCGGGACATCGACTCGACACCGCCCGCGAGGACGAGGTCCTCCCAGCCCGAACGGACCTTGGCGGCGGCCAGGTTGACGGCCTCCAGGCCCGAGGCGCAGAAGCGGTTCTCCTGCACGCCGGCCACCGTGTCGGGCAGCCCCGCGGCGATGGCGGCGATCCGGGCGATGTCGGAGCCCTGGTCGCCGACCGGGCCGACGACGCCGAGCACGATGTCGTCGACGGCGGCCGGGTCCAGGCCCGGGAAGCGGGCGCGGATCTCGTGGATGAGTCCGACGACCAGGTCGATGGGCTTGGTGCCGTGCAGGGCGCCGCCTGCCTTGCCGCGCCCGCGCGGGGTGCGGATCGCGTCGTAGACATACGCTTCGGTGCTCACGAGGAGGCCTTTCGCTGAGGGTTTCGGGACGCTGGGAGCAGCCCGGGAACGTCCCAGTCCCGGGCGACGTCCGCCGTGTCGGCGCCCGGCCGGGCCGGGCCGGTGCGGACGGAGGTCGGGGTCGTGGAGAAGCGGGGGGCCGGGGCGGGCTGGGAGATGCCGCCGTGGTCGGTGAAGGTGCCGCGGGCGGCCAGATGCGGGTGGTGCGGTGCCTCGCGCAGCGACAGGACGGGCGCCACGCACGCGTCGGAGCCCTCGAAGACGGCCGTCCACTCGTCCCTGGTCCGGGTCTTGAAGCGGGCGGCGATCTGTTCGCGCAGCTCGCCCCACCGGGTGACGTCCTTGCGGGCGGCGGCCTGGTCCTCGACGCCGAGGAGGGCGAGGAACTCCTCGTAGAACCGCGGCTCCAGGGCGCCGACGGCCATGTGCCGGCCGTCGGCCGTCTCGTACGTGCCGTAGTGCGGGCAGCCGCCGTCCAGGAGGTTGGCGCCGCGGCGGTCCTGCCAGCCGCCGGCGGCGAGCATGCCGTGGATCATCGTGGCGAGGTGACAGACACCGTCGACGATGGCGGCGTCGACGACCTGCCCGGTGCCGGTCGCGCGGGCGTGGTGCAGGGCGGCGAGGACGCCGACGACGAGGTAGAGGGAGCCGCCCGCGTAGTCGCCGAGCAGGTTGGCCGGAACCGCCGGCGGCTCGTCCGGCCGGCCGATCATGCCGAGCGTGCCGGTGGGGGCGATGTACGCGATGTCGTGCCCGGCGCGGTCGGCGAGCGGGCCGTCCTGGCCCCAGCCGGTCATCCGGCCGTACACGAGCGCCGGGTTGCGGGCGTGGCAGGGCTCGGGTCCCACGCCGAGGCGCTCGGCGACGCCGGGGCGGTAGCCCTCGACCAGGACGTCGGCCCGCGCGGCGAGGTCGAGCACACGGGCGGGGCCGTCCGGGGACTTCAGGTCGACGACCACCGAGCGCTTGTTGCGGTTGGTGACGTCGTACGCCGGGTCGATCGCGAGGCCGGGGCCGCCTGGGCGGTCCACGCGCACGACGTCGGCGCCGAGGTCGGCCAGGAGCATGGCGGCGAACGGGCCGGGCCCGATGCCGGCCAGCTCGACGACGCGCACGCCGGTGAGCGGGCCGTGTCCTGGCGTCCTTGCCGTGGTCATCCAGCCCCCAGCGCTGTGACACATCTGATGTAACACCAGTGATGCTAAGAACGCGTTCCACTCGGCACAAGACCTGAACGAGCAAGCGCTTAGCAATCTGCCGGACGCGTCAGTTCCCGTCCAGTTCCGCTATCAGCCGCTTGGGGGCGATCACCCGGTAGCTCTCCTCCACCCAGTCGCAGAGCACCTCCGCGGCCGGGGCGTCCTGCCGCTCCAGGGGGATGCTCACCCAGCCCGCCTTGCCCAGGCCGTATCCGGCGGGCTCGGCGCCGGAGCAGGCCAGCGCGTGCGCGTGGGCCGTCTCGTCCTTGAGCTTCACCGTCACGCCCAGGGGATAGCTGCCGTCCTCGACGCCGAGGAAGACGAACACCTTCTTGTTGACCTTCGCGACGGACTCGCCCCAGGGGAACTCCTCGACGGCACCCGGCAGCCCCAGCGCGAACGCGCGCACTTTCTCCCACTTCTTCAGGGCATTCCTGGGCACGGCCATCATCGTCCTCCGGGCTCGTCGTCGGGCTCCGCACTCCTCACGCTAGCCTCGGCCACCGACAGCGGCACGGGCTGCGCGACCGAGGGGTGTCATGAGCAGGCTGAACAGGACCGACCGTCCGTACGACATCGTGGTCTTCGGAGCCACGAGTTTCGCCGGAGCGCTCACCGCGGAGTACCTCGCCGCCCACGCGCCCGAGGGGCTGCGGTGGGCGATCGCGGGCCGCAGCGCCGAGAAGCTGGAGCGGCTGCGGGAGCGGCTGCCCGGCGGTGCGGAGGTCGGGGTGCTGCGGGCGGACGTCTCCGACCCGGCCTCGGTGCGCGCCCTCGCCGAGCACGCGCGCGTGGTGGCCACGACGGTCGGCCCGTACATCACGTACGGCGAGGAACTCGTCGCCGCCTGCGCGGACACCGGGACCGACTACCTCGACCTGTGCGGCGAGCCCGAGTTCGTGGACCTGATGTACGTCCGGCACGACGCACGCGCGCGTGAGACCGGGGCCCGGCTGGTGCACGCCGCCGGCTTCGACTCGATCCCGCACGACCTGGGCGTGTACTTCACCGTGCGGCAGCTGCCCGAGGACGTGCCGCTGACCGTGGAGGGCTTCGTGACCGCCGACGCCGCGTTCTCGGGCGGGACCTTCGCCTCCGCGCTCAACCAGTTCGCGCGGCAGCGGGAGATGGCAGCGGCCGCGCGGGACCGGCGGCGGCACGAGCCGCGGCTGGTGGGCCGGCGGGCGTCGGCGCCGCTGGGCGGGCCGCGGTTCGCCAAGGAGGTCGGCGCGTGGGCGCTGCCGATGCCGACGATCGACCCGCAGATCGTGCGGCGGTCGGCCTCGGCCCTCGACCGGTACGGTCCCGACTTCCGCTACCGGCAGTACGCGGCCGTCCGGCACCTGCCCGTCGCGGTGGGCGGTGTGGCGACCGTCGGCGCCCTGGTGGCGGCGGCCCAGGTGCCCCCGGCACGACGGTGGTTGTCCGGCCGGCTCAGGCCCGGGGACGGGCCGAGCCCCGAGAAGCGGGCGAAGAGCTGGTTCTCCCTGCGCTTCGTGGGCGAGGGCGGCGGCCGGCGGGTGTACACGGAGGTCTCGGGCGGCGATCCCGGCTACGACGAGACGGCGAAGATGCTCGCCGAGTCGGCGCTGTGCCTGGCCTTCGACGACCTTCGGAAGACGGCGGGTCAGGTCACCACGGCGGTGGCGATGGGCGACGCGCTGCTGGGCCGGCTGCGCGCGGCAGGCATCCGCTTCCGCGTCGCGTCGACCCGCTGAAGGTCCGACAGCGGCCAAAGATCCTACAACGGCCACTCGGCGATGGTGTAGATCATGCCGGCGATCCAGCCGAGCCCCGCCAGCACGGCGAGGATCAGCCCTATGGTGACGGCCCGCTCGACGGTCTGGGTCGGGCCGGCAACAGGCTTGGGGGCGCGGTGCGTTGTCATGCGCCCCAGCCTGCCGACGGGGGTGGGGGCCGGGCATCCGTACAGGTACTCAGAGCCGGTACTCAGATCTGCCGCCCCGCCCTGGGTGGACCCCTCCCCCCGGTTTGAGACTTTCCGCCTTCCGCTCCTGGCGACAGCTCGAAAAGTGCCAAGAAGGAGTTCAATGAAACCATTGAAGGCATGAAGTTCCTTCTCGAAGTCACCATGGACGACACGGCGTTGACCGAGGACCCGGCGGGCGAGCTGGGCCGGATCCTCAGGTACTGGGGCGGCAATCTGCGCCACTACGCGCTCCGGCCCGGGGACGGGTCGGTCATCTACGACTCGGAGTACCGCGAGGTGGGCCGCTGGAGCGTGGCCGATCAGGCGGAATAGGTCTCCCGCAGCGCCTTCCTGCAGAGCGCGTCCGCCCTGCGCGTGGTCTCCGGGAGGCGGTACTCGGGGGTCAGCGCGAGGGTGTGGGCGCAGGCGTTCGCCAGAGTCACGCGGTGGCCGACGGAGACGAAGACCGGCTTGACGCCGTCGCGCGTGCGCAGGGCGCGGCCGACCTCCTCGGAGCCGGCGAGCAGCGCCGCGGTGCTGCCGCGCGGGGTGTCCGGGTCGTCGTAGGCGAAGGTGAAGGGGTTCTTGGCGACGCCGATCGTGGGCAGGCCGGTCAGGACGCCGAGGTGGCTGGCGAGGCCGAAGCGGCGGGGGTGGGCGAGGCCGTAGCCGTCGCAGACCACCAGGCCGGGTGTGCACGGCAGGGCGTCGAGGGCGGCGAGGACCGTGGGGACCTCGCGGAAGGCGAGCAGTCCGGGCACGTAGGGGAAGGAGACCCGCCCCACCGCCGTGGCCTCGGCGACGACGTCGAGACTCGACGCGTCCAGGACGACCGCGGCCGCCGCGACGACGTCCCGTGCGTCGTCGTACGCGACGTCGACCCCCGTCACATGGCCCGTCCCGGGCGGCGGCCCCGGTTCGTCGAGGACCACGCGCTCGCGGAGTTCGTCCTGGACGGCACGGGCCTGTTCTTCGGTGGCGGGCCAGTCCTCGGGGATGCGTACGGTCGTCATGGTGCCCCCGAGCCTATGGGCTGCCGAGCCCATGGGCTGCGCGAAGGCCGGCGGGACTCAGGAGTCCCGCCGGCCTCGGGGGCGTGCGACTCACTTGCCCAGCGCGCGCTGGAGCTGGCTCTTGTTCATGTTGGAACGGCCCTCGACGCCGCGGCGCTTGGCCTCCTGGTACAGCTGGTCGTAGGTGGGACCCTGGGAGCCCTGGCCGGACCGCTGACCGCCGCGCTTGCCGGACGACATGTCCTTGGTGGAGGTACGGCTGGCCGTCTTCGACTCGCCGGAGCGGGCACGTTCCTTGTTCACCGTCCGCCCGGCGATCTCCTTGGCGCGGCCGGTGCTCTCGCCCCGGTCCTGCGCACTCTTCTTGATGTGCTCGTACTGGCGCTCCCGCTTGGAGCTCGAACCGCGTGGCATGACCGCTCACTTCCTTTCAGCTTCAGTGAACGAGTACCCACACTGCCAACAATCAGGACATACCGCATGCTCAATGCTCCAGGCGGGCAACCCGCCCCTTTTCGCCGGCGGCCCAGCACCCTTGGTCCGGGGTGCAGTCGACGGTGTCGTAGGAGCCCGTGTCGACCGTGCGCCAGGTGCGGCCGGCGTCCGTGGTGAGGTCGGTGCCGGTGGGGCCGACGGCGAGGGCGGTGGTGCGGCTGTGCGGAAGCCAGGCGACCCCGGAGCGGTAGGCAGGCGGGGGCGCGGGGGCGGTGCGCCAGGTACGACCGCCGTCGCCGGTGCGCGCGGCGGCGTTCGGTGAGGGCCGGCCGGGGGTGAAGTCGCCGCCGACGGCGAGACCGTGGGTGCGGTCGCGGAAGGCCAGCGCGAAGACGCCGCGGGCCGGGTCGCCCGCCGGGAGGGGCGTGTCGGTGGCCGTCCAGGTGTGTCCCCGGTCGGCGGAGTGCAGCACGCGCGCGTGCGCCGCCCCGCCGGTGGCGAGCCAGACGTCCTTCGGCCCGGAGGCGACCAGGCACTGGCCGCTCGCGGCGAATCCGGCCTCGCCCTCCTGCGCGGCCGGCATGCCCTCGTCCGGCAGCACCTTCCAGGTGCGGCCGCCGTCGCGGGTCGACAGGATGCGGAACCTCCCGTCCACCGGGTCGCTCATCGCGAGGCCGTGGCGGTGGTCGAAGAAGGTGAGGCAGTCGTAGAAGGCCTTCGGGTCGGGGTTGCGGAAGGACTCCGTCCAGGTCGCTCCGCCGTCGTCGGTGCGGTACACGCGGGACGCCTCGCCCTCGCCGATGGCCAGGACCACGGCCCGGCGCGCGTCGAACGCCTCGACGTCCCGGAACTGCAACTCCGCCGCACCCGGGGGCGAGACGTTCCGCCAGGTGGCGCCGCCGTCGGTGGTGCGCAGGACGGTGCCGGAGGTCCCGGCGAGCCAGGCGGTGTCCCGGCTGACGGCGGCCAGGCCGCGCAACCGTACGTCGGGGGCGCCGGTGTCCTTGAGTTCCCAGTGCGGCACCCGGCGCTCCGGCTCGTGCGCCTGCGCCGGTACGGCTGTCAGGGCCGCGAGTGCGACCAGTGCCGCCGCGCCCGCCGCCACTCCGGTCGCCCTGCTCCGTGTCCGTCCCGTCCGTCGCGTGGTCCCCAAGCGCCTCATGGCCGGCGAAGCTAGCCCACCGCCCCGGCGCCGTCCAGATGGCCTCGCGGACGCTCCGGGTGTTCCGGCGCGCGCCACACATGCCCTGCAGGGCACACGAGGAGAGCCACGTCACTCCGGTGCATGAACACGGTGACAGAGGTCACTCGCCATTCGTGTGCACGGATCGGCTGATTCCGTCGTCTCTTCCAGTACCCCGGTCTCATACGCCCGGAAGTCCGTCCAGCCGTCACAAGGGAGCAAGGCGTTGTCCATCGTCATCGAGCAGCCCGTGGAGGCCCGCCTCGTCGCCGCCGCGCCGCGTATGCCGAGCATTCCCGCGACGCTCCACTACGACCGACGTGATCCGTTCGCCGTTCGCATGACCTTCCCCGCCCCCGCGACGCTGGAGGGCGTCGAAGTCTGCTGGACCTTCTCCCGCGAGCTGCTCGCCGCAGGCCTCAAGAACGCCGAGGGCCACGGCGACGTGCGGGTGCGGCCGTACGGGTACGACCGTACGGTGCTGGAGTTCCACGCCCCCGAGGGCACCGCCGTCGTGCACGTCCGCTCCAGCGAGGTGCGCCGGTTTCTGGAGGCCACGAGCGAGCTGGTGCCGGTCGGCCTGGAGCACCTCCAGCTGGATCTGGACCACGGCCTGGCGGAGCTGATGCGCGACGCGTGCTGAGCCGATGCGTGCCGAGCTAACGTCCCCGCTCCAGCAGGGCGTTGATCTCGCCGTAGTCGAGTCCGTCCGCCAGTGACCGGTACGTCCCCGTGTCCAGCAACTCCCGCGCGGCCCGGCGGACCAGGGCGTGGGCGGCCTGGGCGACGCCCGAGCCCACGCTGACCCGGGCGACGCCCAGGGCGGCCAGTTCGGCGACCGTCGGGGCGCCGGGTCCTGCCATGACGTTCAGCGGCCCGTCGACGCCGTTCACCAGTTCCTTGACGATCCCCGCGTCGACGGCCCCGGGGACGAAGACGCCGTCGGCGCCGGCGGAGCGGAAGGCGGCGGCCCGTTCCAGGGTGAGGTCCACTCGCCCGGCGCCGCTCAGGAAGGTGTCGGTCCGGGCGTTGACGAACAGCGGCACGCCCGCCGCGTCGGCCGCCTCGCGGACGGCGGCGATCCGTTCGGCCTGCTCTCCGACGTCCCGTAGCGGACCGCCCGCTCCGGCGCCGTACAGCGCGTCCTCGATGTTCACTCCCACCGCTCCCGCGGCGAGGACCGCGCGGACGGTATCGGCGACGCCCTCGGTGTCCTCGGCGTAGCCGCTCTCGATGTCCGCCGTCACGGGAACGGTCAGGGCCTCGGCGATCCGGGCGACGGCGGCGAGGGCCGTGGCACGGTCCACCCGCTCGCCGTCCGGCGCGCCGAGCGCCCAGACGAGCCCGGCGCTGGTCGTCGCCACCGCCGCCGCACCGGCGTCCTCGACGAGCCGGGCGCTCACCACGTCCCAGGCGTTGGGCAGGACCAGCGGGGTCCCGGGGACGTGCAGGGCGCTGAAGGCCAGGGCTCGATCGATCTGGTTCGTCATGCGGGCAACTCAACCAGCGGCCGATGGGCCGTGGCTGGCAGGAATCCGACGTGGACGCGGGGTCAGCGCGGAGCGGTCGCCGTCGTCGTCGCGGCGAGCGCCGTACGGAGCTCGCGGACGATCTCGCCGAGCCCGGGCACCGACGCCACGGCACGCTCCGCCAGCGCCCGCACGCGCCGCTCGTGGGCGCGGACGTCTGCTGCGGGGAGCAGTTCCGCCGAGGCGGCCAGCGTCACGACCGCCGCATCCCGCTCGCAGACCTCGGCGACCGGCACCGGCCCCTGGAGGGCCTGCCGCGTCTCCTCCCGCAGCGCCTCCACGGCGGCGGCGCGCTCCAGCGCGTATTCAACGGACGGGAACACCCCGAGGACCCGCTTCTTCTCCGCCCGCAGATACCCCTCGGCCACCAGTTGCTCCCGCACCGCGTCGAGGGTCACCCGAGACCGCAGCGTCACCCAGGTCCGCCAGGGGTGCGGGCACGACTCGCGGACGAGTTCCAGCAGCCCGTCGAGGACCGCGTCACCCGTGCGGGAGTCCAGGTCGACCGGCGTGGCGATGCCGTCCTCGTCGACGAGCAGTCCGCGCCGGGCCAGCTCGGTGAGGGCGCCGGCCCGTACCGGGCCGGGCGGATGCGCGGCGCCGGTGCCCGCCGCCCGCGCGGGGTCCCAGGCCAGCAGGCAGAGCCTGGCCGGCAGCGAGAGCGGGCCGTCGGGCACGGGGCCTCCTCGGGGCCGGGAGATCGGATCTCACGTTAATTCGTTGACAGGCCCGACGCCCCCTCGTACGTTGTACAGCGTCCTGTTGCCGCCGATTGGAGAAGGACGTTGCTCGTCTGAGGTCCTGAGACACCGCGTCACCCGCATCAGGTGGGTGCGCTGCGTGCGACCTCGGCGTTCGAGCCGTCCCCCGGTACAGGGCTTTTCTCATGCCCCTGGAGCCCTCCGTCCTGGTCGCAGGTGTCTCGACACGCGTTTGCCCCTGACCGCATCAAGCAACCGCGAAAGAGGCCCGCATGCCTACTTCCATCACCGTCACCTCCCTCGCCTTCACCTGGCCCGACGGCACCCCCGTCTTCGAGGACCTCGACGTCTCCTTCGGCCCGGGCCGGACCGGCCTGGTCGGCGTCAACGGGTCGGGGAAGTCAACCCTGTTGAAGCTGATCGCGGGTGAACTCGCCCCGGCCGACGGCACCGTCCGCGTGGCCGGCGAGATCGGGTACCTCCCGCAGAACGTCACCCTCGACACCACCCTGCGCGTCGACGAGGCGCTCGGCATCGCCGACCGGCGGGCCGCGCTGCACGCCATCGAGGCGGGCGACGTGGCCGAGACGCACTTCGAGACCGTCGGCGACGACTGGGACGTGGAGGAGCGTGCCCTGGCCACACTCGGCGAACTCGGCCTCGGGCACGTCGAGTTGGACCGTACGATCGGCGAGGTGTCAGGCGGCGAGTCGGTGCTGCTGCGGCTGGCCGCGCTGCTGCTGCGCCGGCCCGACGTACTGCTGCTGGACGAGCCGACCAACAACCTCGACCTGTACGCGCGCAGGCGGCTGTACGCGGCCGTCGAGTCCTGGCCGGGCGTGATGGTCGTCGTCAGCCACGACCGGGAACTGCTGGACCTCGTCGACCAGATCGCCGATCTCCGCTCCGGCGAGATCACCTGGTACGGCGGCAACTACTCCGACTACGAGGAGGCCCTCGCGATCGAACAGGAGGCGGCCGAGCGCATGGTGCGCGTCGCCGAAGCCGACTTCCGCAAGCAGAAGCGCGAACTGACCGACGCCCAGGTCAAGCTGGCCCGGCGCAAGCGGTACGGGCAGAAGATGTGGGACCAGAAGCGGGAACCGAAGATCGTCATGGGGGCGCGCAAGCGCGCGGCGCAGGAGTCCGCGGGCAAGCACCGGATCATGCACGAGGAGAAGCTCGCCGAGGCCAGAGAGCGGCTGGACGAGGCGGTGGAGGCCGTGCGGGACGACGACGAGATCCGCGTCGACCTGCCGTACACGGCGGTGCCGCCGGGGCGTACGGTCCTCACCCTCCAGGATCTCGGGCTCCGGTACGGCGCCCGGGTGAAGGGCGGTCTCGACCTGCGCGGTCCCGAGCGGGTCGCGCTGGTCGGACGCAACGGCGCGGGCAAGACCACGCTGCTGCGCACGATCACCGGGGAGCTCGCTCCCGAGTCGGGCGAGGTGCAGGCGCACGTCCCGCTGCGGTTCCTGCCGCAGCGGCTCGACGTCCTCGACGGGGAACTGACGGTCGCCGAGAACGTCGCCCGGTTCGCGCCGGCCGCCACCAAGAACCGGGTCCGGGCGCGGCTGGCCCGCTTCCTGTTCCGGGGCGCCCGGGCCGACCAGAAGGCGGCGACGCTGTCCGGCGGCGAACGCTTCCGGGCGGCGCTGGCCGCACTGATGCTGGCCGAGCCCGCGCCGCAACTGCTCATGCTGGACGAGCCGACCAACAACCTCGACATGGCGAGCGTGCGGCAACTGACCACGGCGCTGGAGTCGTACGAGGGGGCGCTGATCGTGGCCAGTCACGACCTGCCGTTCATGGAGTCGATCGGCGTCACGCGCTGGCTGCTGCTGGAGGACGGAGAACTGAAGGAAATCACGCCAGAGGCTGTCGGGTTTCCCGCCTAGCGTCGCCGGCATGACCGACTTCCAGCACGATGTCGTCAGGCACGATGTCGTCACGCACGATGTCATCACCCTGACCGGAGCCCGCGAGAACAACCTCAAGGACGTCACCCTCCGCATCCCGAAAGGCCGGCTGACCGTGTTCACCGGCGTTTCGGGGTCGGGGAAGTCGTCCGTCGTCTTCGACACGATCGCGGTGGAGTCGCAGCGCCAGCTGAACGAGACGTTCCCGTGGTTCGTCCGCAACCGGCTGCCCAAGTACGAGCGGCCGCACGCGGACGGCATGGAGGACCTCTCCCCCGCGATCGTCGTCGACCAGCGGCCGGTCGGCGGCCACTCCCGGTCGACCGTCGGCACCATGACGGACATCTACTCGGTGATCCGTGTGCTGTTCTCCCGGCACGGCACCCCGAGCGCCGGGCCGGCGACCGCGTACTCGTTCAACGACCCGTCGGGCATGTGCCCCGAGTGCGACGGTCTCGGCCGGACGGTACGGCCCGACTGGGACCGCATCCTGGATCCGGACCGCTCCCTCGCGGACGGGGCGGTCCGCTTCCCGCCGTTCGCCGCGGGGACCTGGCAGGGCCAGGCGTACACGAACAGCGCCGACCTGGACCCGGACAAGCCGGTGGGGCGGTTCACCGCCGCCGAGCGCGAGTTCCTGCTGCGCGGGCGGCCCGGCAGCAAGGTCGCCGTCAACGGCGGCGGCACCTGGACCACCGACTACGAGGGGCTGGCCGACCGTTTCGAGCGGCTGTACCTGAAGCGGGACCTGTCGGCCCTGAGCCAGAAGACCCGCGACCTGGTCCGGGAGTTCCTGGTGGAGGGCACCTGCCCGGTCTGTCACGGAGCGCGGCTCAGCGCGGCGGCGCTCGCCACCCGGATCGGCGGCCGGAACATCGCCGACTGCACACGGATGCAGGTCACGGACCTGATCGCCGTGCTGAAGGAGATCGACGACCCGGTGGCCGGGCCCATCGCGGGAGCGGCCGTGGCCGCGCTGGAGCGCGTCGAGGCGATCGGCCTCGGCTACCTCAGCCTCGACCGGGAGACGGCGACGCTCAGCGGCGGGGAGGGGCAGCGGCTGAAGACGGTGCGCCACCTCGGCTCCAGCCTGAGCGGGATGACGTACATCTTCGACGAGCCGAGTGTCGGCCTGCACCCGCGCGACGTGGGCCGCCTCGGCGATCTGCTGCTGCGGCTGCGCGACAAGGGCAACACCGTGCTGGTCGTCGAGCACGACCCGGACGTCATCGCGCTGGCCGACCACGTCGTCGACATGGGGCCCGGGGCCGGCGCCGAGGGCGGCCGCGTGGTGTTCGAGGGCACGCCGGGCGAACTGGCCGCGTCGGACACGCTCACCGGGCGCTGTCTGCGCCGCCGTACGGCGGTCAAGGAACAGGTGCGGCAGGCCGACGGCGAACTGTGGGTCAAGAGCGCCGACCGGCACAACCTGCGCGACGTGACCGTGCGGTTCCCGGCCGGTGTGCTCACGGCCGTGACCGGGGTGGCGGGGTCGGGGAAGAGCACCCTGGTCGGGGAGTTCACCGCCACGCACCCCGACGCCGTGGTCGTCGACCAGTCCTCGATCGGGATCTCGGGCCGGTCCACTCCGGCGACCTACCTGGGGATCATGGACACCGTACGGAAGGTCTTCGCCCGCGAGACGGGAGCCGAAGCGGGCTTGTTCAGCTTCAACTCCAGCGGCGCCTGCGGCACCTGCGAGGGCCGGGGCATCATCTACACCGATCTCGCCTTCATGGACCCGGTGACGACGACCTGCCACGACTGCGAGGGGCGGCGTTTCAAGGAGGAGGTGCTGCGGCTGACCGTGCGGGGCAGCTCCATCGCCGACGTCCTTCAGATGACGGCCGAACAGGCGCTCGGCTTCTTCGACGACACGGGCGTACGGCGCCGGCTGCGCGCCCTGCGGGACGTCGGACTGACGTATCTGACGCTCGGCCAGGCCCTGTCCACGCTCTCCGGCGGCGAGCGGCAGCGCATCAAGCTGGCCACACGGCTGCACCGGACGGGCGCGGTCTATGTGCTCGACGAGCCGACGACCGGGCTGCACATGGCGGACGTGGAGGGACTCGTCGCCCTGCTGGACCGGCTGGTCGACACGGGCAACACGGTCGTCGTCGTGGAGCACAATCCGGACGTGATCGCCCGGGCCGACTGGGTGATCGACCTCGGCCCGGACGGCGGCCGGGACGGCGGCGAGATCGTCTTCGAGGGGACGCCGCGACAGCTGCTGGACGCGCGGGGGTCGTTCACCGGGGAGCACCTGCGGCGGGCGGTGGCGGCGTCGGCCGTCACCGTGCCGGGGTGAGCTCCCCGGTGAGCGCGACGCCCGGGAGCGCCGAGTTGCTGACGACGGCGAGGCGCGGACCGCCCGGGCCGTTCTGCCACTGCCCGCCGACCAGGGACAGCAGGGCGATGTTGGGGGTCGGTCCGCCGGTCCAGTCGAGGGTGCCGGCGATGGTGTCGAGGGTCGTGCCGGCGAGGGCCTGCGCGACGGACGCCCGGTCGGTGGGATCGGCCGCGACGGCGAGGGCGTGGTGGGCGGTCTCCACGAGGGCGTGGGCGAGGCCGAGGGGCTGGAGCCAGGCGGCGCCGGTGTCCTGCCGGTGGGCGTGGGCGAGTTCGGCACAGGTGGTGCCGTCCAGGCTGGAGCGGTAGGGGTGGCCGGGGCTCCAGTAGACGAGGGTGGCCACGCGCGCGTCGGCGAGCTCGCCGTGGACGTCGGGGGCGGGGGTGGTGTGGGTGTGCGGGTAGGTCAGCCAGCGCGAGCAGGTGATCAGCCGCGGACGCAGCCCCGCCTGGCGGGCCTGACGGTGGAAGAGGGCCAGGTCGGTGGCGGTGGCGGCGCTGGTGACGAGGCCGGCACCGTGCTCCCGCAGCCGCCCGACCTGTGCGCGGAAGCCGTCGGCCGGTTCCCGGGTAGGCGCCGAGGTCGACCAGGGTGTGCCCGCGCGCGGACGTCACCGGGGCGAAGCCGTACCGGTCGTGGCGCAGCAGCCGGCCTTGCAGGTCGTCGTTCCACAGGCAGCCGACGGCGCCTGTGTCGTCGACGCGCTCCCACAGGTCGGCGAAGACGGCGGCGATGTCGTCCAGTCCCCACGCGAAGTGGTACGTCCACCGGAAACGGTGCCCGGGCTCGGCAGCGCGCGCGTCGACGTACGCCTGCCACGGGAACGTGGTCGACACGCAGGGGACCCGGGCCTCTTCGCAGGCGTCGGTGACGGCGGGCAGCACCCGGGTCCCGGCCATGGTGAGCACGAGGTTCGCCCCGTCGGCGTCGGCCAGGTCCCGTACGGCCTGCCGGGGCGCGTCAGGATCCGAGCGGCTGTCGCGCACGGCGACGGTCACGTCGTGGCGGCGGCCGCCGTTGCGGACGTACGCGAGCAGGGGCGCGAGCCTGCGCAGCACATAGGACAACGGTGACCCGAGAGGGGCCAGTCGACCCGTCAGTGGCGCTACGACGCCCACACACAAGGAATTTGACGGCACCGAGGCCCCTCTCTTCACTGAATCGGTGCGGCCGTCAGTGGCCGGAGCGGTCCTTGGTCACGCAGGCGGTCTTGCTGAACACCGCCACCGTCTCGTTGCCGCAGTTGTTGCTGTGGCCCGAGGCGTTCCGGGCGAAGAGCAGGTTGGACAGGACACCGCCGCTCGGGCCCGCCTGGTCGCCGCCGCCCTTGCCGTCGTCCTCGTCACACCGGTGCGGTCCTTGAACAGCGCCACCTTGCCGGTGCCGCAGAGGTTGGCGTGGCCGGAGGAGTTCCTGCCGGAGAGGTTGGACAGCACACCGCCCGCCCCCGCGTCGCCGTCACCGGCCTGGGCCGTGGCCATGCCGGCGGGAACAGCCATCAGCATCCCCACGATCGAGGCCACTACCGCGATACGTCGCGTGCCGTACATCTCTGTCGGTTCCTTCCGCTGGGTCGGTCCCGACCGGTTCGGCCGGGATCACTTCGCCTGACGACGCCTCGGAAGATCGGAATGGGCCGCGACCAGGTGAATCATCTGCAAGACGGTTGATCAGGTACTCCGACGGGATGCCGGGTGTGCGGGCGTTGACACGTCAAGGTGCGGTCCTTGCCGTGGACCGATGGGGTGGTTTGGCGCTCCCGCCCACCGATCACACGTGCGGGCCCGCGAAGACTGGGGTGTGGGGGTGGCGCGGGCCACCGGGAGGGAGAGACATGGCCGACAGCACGGTTCTGGTGGCGGTGGCGGAGGGTCCGGAGGACGGGGGCGCGGCCGCCGGGCAGCTGGCGAGGATCGCCGAGGCGATCCGGGGGCGCGGCTTACAGGTCCGGTGGGTGGTGAGCGTCGCCGACGCCGAGGCGGTGCTCAGGACCGAGGCCGGTCTCGCCGCCGCCGTGGTCGCCTGGGATCTTCCGCCCGGGCCGGGGGCCGGCGGTGAACCGGGCGGTGCGGCGGTGCTGCGGCGGATCGGGCGCCGCTTCCAGAACCTTCCGGTGTTCCTGGTCATGGCGGACGAGGGACTGCGCGACCTGCCGTTGTGGGTGTCGCAGTCGGTGGTGGGCTACGTGTGGCCGCTGGAGGACACTCCGGCGTTCATCGCGGGGCGGATCACCACCGCCGCGCGCGGCTACCAGGACGCCCTGCTGCCGCCGTTCTTCAAGGCGCTGCGCCGCTTCGACGACGCGCACGAGTACTCGTGGCACACGCCCGCGCACTCGGGCGGTGTCGCCTTCCTGAAGTCGCCCGTGGGCCGGGCGTTCCACGACTACTTCGGGGAGCGGCTGCTGCGCAGCGATCTGTCGATCTCGGTCGAGGAGCTCGGCTCGCTGTTCGAGCACACCGGGCCGATCGGCGAGGCCGAGCGCAACGCCGCGCGGGTCTTCGGCTCCGACCACACGTACTTCGTGCTGCACGGCGACTCCACCTGCAACCGAGTGGTCGGCCACTTCAGCGTGACCCGCGACGAGATCGCCCTGGTGGACCGCAACTGCCACAAGTCGGTCCTGCACGGCCTGGTCGTCTCCGGCGCCCTGCCGGTGTACCTGGTTCCCACCCGCAACGGCTACGGCCTCGCGGGACCGCTGCCGCCGGCCGAGATCGCGGCGGACTCGATGGCGGCGCGGATCGCCGCGAGTCCGTTGGCGAGGGACGCCGCGTCATCGCGCGCGCAGTACGCGGTGTTCACCAATTCCACGTACGACGGGCTGTGTTACGACGCGGTCGCGGCGGCCCGGGCCCTCGCCGCCGGTACGCCCCGGGTGCACTTCGACGAGGCGTGGTTCGCCTACGCCCGCTTCCACCCGCTGTACGCCGGGCGCTACGGCATGTCGGTGGACGAGGAGAGCTTCCCCGGGCCCGACCGGCCGACGGTCTTCTCGACCCAGTCCACGCACAAGCTGCTGGCGGCGCTGTCGCAGAGCGCCATGGTGCACGTCAGGCCCGCGCCACGGGCGCCGGTGGAGCACGAGCGGTTCAACGAGGCGCTGATGATGCACGGCACCACGTCGCCGCTGTACCCGATGATCGCCTCGCTCGACGTGGCCACGGCGATGATGGACGGTCCGCAGGGGCACTGGCTGCTCGACGAGGCGGTGACCGAGGCGGTGCGGTTCCGGCAGGAGATGGTGCGCATCGGGCGGCGGATCGAGGCCGCCGGGGACCGGCCGCCCTGGTTCTTCGGCGTGTGGCAGCCGGGCGAGGTGACCGATCCGGAGAGCGGGGCGCGCCTGCCCTTCGACGAGGCTCCGGCGGACCTGCTGCGGACCGAGCCGTCCTGCTGGCACCTGGAGCCCGGCGCGGACTGGCACGGCTTCCCCGGCCTGACCGACGGCTACTGCATGCTCGACCCGATCAAGGTCACGCTGACCTGCCCGGGGATCAGCGCCAAGGGTGAGGTGTCCGACTGGGGCATTCCCGCGCGGGTGCTCACCGCGTATCTGGGGACGCGGGGCATCGTCGTGGAGAAGACCGACAGCTACACCACGCTGGTGCTGTTCTCCATGGGCATCACCAAGGGCAAGTGGGGCACTCTGCTGGACGCCCTGATGGACTTCAAGGACCTCTACGACGGTGACGCCCCCCTCGAGCGGGTGCTACCCGCGCGGGTCGCCGAGCACCCGCGGCGCTACGCCGGGCTGACCCTGCGCGAGCTGTGCCAGGACATGCACGACCATCTGCGCGAGCTCCGCCTGGTCGAGCTCCTCGACACCGCCTTCCGGCAGTTGCCGGAGCCCGTCGTCCCGCCCCAGCTGTGCTACCAGCGCCTGATCCGCGGCGGCACGGAACGGATCCGCCTGACCGACGCGCCCGGCCGGGTCGCCGCCGCCATGGTCACCGTCACACCGCCCGGCATCCCCGTCCTCATGCCCGGCGAGAGCGCCGGCGCCGCCGACGGCCCGCTGCTGCGGTACCTGACCGCGCTGGAGTCCTTCGACCGCCGCTTCCCCGGCTTCGGCAGCGAGACCCACGGAGTGGTCCGCGACCCCGACACCGGCGACTACCTGATCGAGTGCCTCCGCCCCGACACACCCGAGCGTGCCGGCACCACGACGACACCGGCCCAGCGAAGCGCCCCGGAGGGCGCCGAGCCGGTGGGCTGAGTCCGGGGCAGCGACGGCTTGGCCCGAACGCCCGGCCGGGTCCCGAGAGTTGACCGGGACTTGGTCCTGCCGGCCTGCGCCAGCGCGCCCAGAGGATGTCCGCAAGGTCCCGTCGTCCGCCCGGAGGGCGGGCCCCGCGGCGTCAGGTGCGTGCTCTCGCCGTGCCGGGCGCAGGCCCTCGTACTGGTTGTACGTGGGTCTGTGCCCGGTGCGGCGAGAGTGCGTGCATGACGCCGCGGGGCAGGCGGGAATTTGACGACAGGGCCTAGGGCAGACCACCGCCCCAGCGGCGCCGGGTGCAGACCGGCCGGATGCAGGCCCGGGCCGGGAGCCCGGCCGTATCGGCAGCGGACCGCGACTGGAACCGGCACCCGCCCGGATGCTCCGCTGAGACACCGGTCGGGAGCCGACGGGACCAGGTGCCGCTCCGGTCGGCAGCGGATCGGCGGGCGGGATCGGCACTCGCCCGGATGCCCCGCTGAGACGCCCGGCCCAGAACCGCCCATGTGAGGTACCGCCCGGGTCGACGCCCGCGTCGAATGCCCCCCACTGAAACGCCAGACCAAAAACCGCCCAGGCCGCATGCCAGGCGGGCCGACAGCACACAGGTCCGGGATCAGCGCTCGCCCGGAGCCCCGCTGAGACGCCAGGCCCAGAACTACCCAGACCAGATGCCACCCGGGCCGGCGCCCGCGTCGAACACCCCCAACCATAAACCGCCGCCGCCCCATGCCACCGGGCCGACAGCAGACCAGCCCCGGAGCAGCACCCGCCCGAATCCCCCCGCTGCGACACCCGGCCAAGAACCGCCCGGGCCCAAACCAGACCCGGCCAGGATCTACACCCGCCCGGATACCCCGCTGACACTCCGGGCCGGGTGCAGGCCGGGCTGGTGGGCGGCCGGGGCGGAGGCCGGCGCTCACCCCGCTGTCCGCCAGGTCAGGTGCCGCCCCGCTCCCTCCCCCCTCCCCCGGGGGTGTCGTGTCCCGGCATCGCCCTGCATGATGGTCGGCTGACGCCCGATGGGTTCCGGCCGGCCGATCCCGGAGGTTCCGTCGGCGCCGTCCAGACACGTCCCATCCGATACGGAGTCACGCTCGTGCCCAGCAAGAAGGCCCTCGTCCGCCGCCCCAGCCCGCGTCTTGCCGAAGGGCTGGTGACACACATCGAGCGGGAGCGGGTCGACGCCGACCTCGCGCTCGAGCAGTGGGAGGCGTACGTGAAGGCCCTGCGCACGCACGGCTGGGAGACCGTCGAGGTGGACCCGGCCGACGACTGCCCGGACTCGGTGTTCGTCGAGGACACGGTCGTGATGTACAAGAACGTGGCGCTGATCGCCCGCCCGGGCGCCGAGTCCCGGCGTGAGGAGACCGCCGGGGTCGAGGAGGCCGTGGCCGGTCTGGGCTGCTCGGTGAACTGGATCTGGGAGCCGGGCACGCTGGAGGGCGGCGACGTACTGAAGATCGGCGACACCGTGTACGTGGGCCGGGGCGGGCGCACCAGCGCCGCCGGCGTCCAGCAGCTGCGGGCCGCGTTCGAGCCGCTGGGCGCGCGGGTCGTCGCCGTGCCGGTGAGCAAGGTGCTGCACCTGAAGTCGGCGGTCACGGCGCTGCCGGACGGGACGGTCATCGGGCACATCCCGAAGATGGACGTGCCGTCGCTGTTCGCGCGCTTCCTGCCGGTGCCGGAGGAGGCCGGTTCGCACGTGGTGCTGCTCGGCGGTGACAAACTGCTGATGGCGGCGAGCGCGCCGAAGACCGCGGAGCTGTTCGCGGACCTGGGGTACGAACCGGTCGTCGTGGACATCAGCGAGTTCGAGAAGCTCGAGGGCTGTGTGACGTGCCTCTCGGTGCGGCTGCGGGGGCTGTACGCCTGACAGGCCGGGCACGGCACCTGTGCGGCCCCTCGACCTGCGGCTCCGGGGGCGGTGGTGTGCGTAGGGGCGACACCGCCGATCAGCGGCCTTTACAGCGCCCTTAACCTACGGCATCGTAACCTACGGATACGTAGCCTACGATGCCGTAGGTTACTGCTCATCGCTCGTACGCATGTCCCCCTGGAGAGTCCATGACGATCACCACTCCCCACCTCGGCAGCCCCGCCGGCGCCTGGACCGACGCTCAGCTGCTGTACGCACTGGAGGAAGTGGTCGAGAAGGAACTCAACCGGCATCTGGAGGTCGCCAAGGACTGGATGCCGCACGAGTACGTGCCGTGGAGCGACGGGCGCAACTTCCCCGGCCTCTTCGAGGACGGCGAGGCCTGGGACAAGGAGCAGTCGAAGGTCACCGAGATCGGCCGCATCGCGCTCGTCGTGAACCTGCTGACCGAGGACAACCTGCCCAGCTACCACCACGAGATCGCCTCGCTCTTCGGCCGCGACGGCGCCTGGGGCACCTGGGTGCACCGCTGGACGGCCGAGGAGGGCCGGCACGGCATCGTGATGCGGGACTACCTGCTCACCTCGCGCGCGGTCGACCCGGACAAGCTGGAACAGTTCCGCATGTCGCACATGAGCGAGGGCTTCGAGTCGGACAACCGGCACTCGATGCTGCACTCGATCGCCTACGTCGCCTTCCAGGAGCTGGCCACCCGCATCTCGCACCGCAACACCGGCCACCAGTCCGGCGACCCGGTCTGCGACCGCATGCTGGCCCGCATCGCGACCGACGAGAACCTGCACATGGTCTTCTACCGCAACCTCCTCAAGTCGGCGTTCGAGCTCGCCCCCGACCTGACCATGCAGGCCGTGCGGGACGTGGTCGTGAACTTCCGGATGCCCGGCCACGGCATCCCCGGCTTCGAGCGCGCCGCCGCGCAGATGGCGATCGGCGAGGTCTACAACCTGCGCATCCACCACGACGACGTGCTCCAGCCCGTGCTGCGCTTCCTGAAGGTCATGGAGATCGACGGGCTGGGCGCCGAGGGCCGCAAGGCGCAGGAGGAACTCGGCCTGTACATGGGCGGGCTGGACAGCGAGGCGACGAAGTTCGACGAGAAGCTGGCCGCGCGCAAGGCCCGCATGGCAGCCCGGGCCGGCGCCTGACGGCCGACCCGGCACATACCTCGGTGAGGCCCCGACCGCCGCGAGCGGTCGGGGCCTCACGCGTGAACGACCGGCAACGCCGAAGATGCGGATCACGACGCCCGCGGGAACACTTCCGCGCCGGACCGGGGAAAGCAGGTGCAGCGCCCACGCCACCCTGTTGCAGCATCTGCCGTACATGGGCGTACATGGGCGTACATGGGCGACGGTGGCCCTGAGGGGTGGGGCCGGAATACGAGCGAAACATGCCACGGCCTTGTTCCGTCGCTGGTAGAGGCCAGCGCGGTCGTCTTGATAGGGATCGCTAGGATTCCGTCATCCTGGTCCCTGTGATCTTCGAGGTGTGTGGTGGCATCGATCGACCGCACCGCCTACCCGAGGTTCCGCGAGACCGTCACGGCGCCGGAGCTGGTCGAGTCGTTCACACCCACGGTGGATGAGGGCTGGCTGGGCGCGGGGGAAGACGACCGCTGACCAGACCTTCCTCGTGCTGGTGATATGGCTGAAGTGCTACCAGCGGATGCGCTATTTCCCCGTCCTGGACGAGGTTCCTGACGCGGTGGCCGGTCACATACGCACTGCGCTGGGGCTGCCGGACAGCGTGGCGGTCGGGGGGAAGCGGTGCGGTCAGCTGCGCGGTATCGCGACTACGTGCGTGAGCGCATGGGGGTGAAGTACGACGCGGCGGATGTGCGCGGTATCGCCGAGACGGCGATCCGAGCGGCAGCGGCCACGAAGGACAACCCGGCCGACCTGATCAACGTGGCGTTGGAGGAGTTGCTGGAATCTGGTCGGGAGTTGCCCGGATACACCACGCTGGACCGGATGGTGGCCAAGATCCGCGCCGAGGTGAACCGGGACGTGCTCGCCACTGTCGCCGGGCGGATCACTCCGGGGCAGCGCGCGAGGCTGGCCGAGCTGCTGGTGGTGGACCCGTCCAGTCGGCGCAGCCGGCTCGACCGGCTGAAGGACCCGGCGAAGGCCGCGACGATCGGCAAGTTCAAGGCCAGCTTGGCGCATCTTGCCGACCTGGACGCGCTCGGGCCGACCGGCGAATGGTTGCAGGGGGTCCCGCCGGGCAAGATCTCGCACTTCGCTGGCGAGGCGCGGGTCCACCGACGTCGCGGACTTCGTCAAGATCGGCGATGAGAAGCGGTTTACGCTGCTGGCCAGCTTCATCCACGTGGTGCGCACGTCCGCTCGGGATGAGGTGACCGAGATGTTCTGCAAGCGTATGGCGGTCATCCACAGGAAGGGCCGGGCCCGGCTGGAGGCGCTGCGTGAGGAGCACCGCGCTGAGTCCGAGCGGCTGCTGGAGGTGTTCGGCGATGTCCTGGCCGCGGTGCGCGAGGCTGCCGAACCGGCCGACACGGCGAACGAGCCCGACGCCGAGAAGGACACCGGCGCCGCGACGATCGATGCGACCGGCCGCGGCACCGTCGACACCCCGCCCAAGGACGTCATCGCCACCAGGTTGGACCTGGCCCCCGGAGCGCTGTTTCCCACCGCGCCGGTGTGAAGCCGCGATCGGCCGAAGACCTACGGCCGGCTCATGCCTCGTAGGCGAGCGCCTTCTGTAGATGGAAGTCTGCGACGTCGAGCATCCACTTCCGGTTCGGGAAGTCGCCCTCGGCTATGCGAAGCGGGCCGCCGACCAAGTCCAGGTGCATGACGTACTGGTAGTACTTGACGCGCCGCGGGTCGAGGTCTGGGTTGCGGAGTGCCTCGTAGTGCGGGCCGAAGCGCATCCGCATCCAGCAGTGGTCCACTTCGACATCGGTGTACATCAGGCCCTCGATGTCGATGATGACGGGCTCCCCGTCCGGCCCGACGAGGGTGTGTTCCGCGCAGAGCTCGCCGTGGACCACGCCCAGCTCTGCGCGCGGTTCGAGTGCGGCGTGCAGGATGCGGAGCTTCTCCTCCAGCATGGCCTCGCCTTCGGCCGCGCGGGCGTCGCGGGGCACGGCGGTGGCGATGTTCACCAGCGTGCGCTCCAGGTATGCCTGCTCGCAGGTCGTGTCCGGCGGGGCGCCCCCGCCATCGATCCACGCCACCCGCCCGAACGCCGGCGCGCGGTAGGCGTGCATGCGCCGAAGCATGTCTGAGAGCTGCGCGAGCGTTCGCCGGCCGGCGTCCGGATCGTGTTCCAGCAGCGCCTCCAGCGTTCCGCCGCGGACGTCCTCCGCGACGGCGATGTCGGCCGGGTACAGATTCCTGCTGCGGTCGGCGAGCAACAGCCGCGGTGAACGAGCTCCTACCGCTTCCAGCCGACGGGTGGCACCCTCGAAGAACTCGATGCCGGAGGCGTGGGCGAACGGGTTCGACGGGTCGTCGTGACCGTCCGGAAGCAGCCCGTCCCAGTAGTCCTCGTCGGCGTTCCAGACATAGACGATCGTGCTCGTGGCGTCGTCCAGCGTGACACGGTAGACGCCCTTCTTGGTGCCGTTGAGCAGGCGGTCGACGGCGGCGATGCGGCGGTCGGTGCCGAAGACCTCCCGCATCACCGGGGTCAAGGTTTCGGCATCGGCGAATTTTCGTTCAGCGGTCATGGGGACGATCTTGCCGCCTCGCCGGAGGCGGAGGGCAGCCAATTACCTACGACGCCTACGGCGCGGTGGTCTGTTCGTCGTGCTCGCGCAGCATGCGCATGACGGTCGCGGGCGAGGGGTGCTGTCCCGTCTTCTTGCCGGTGGTGATGACGAGCCGGGAGGCGATGTCGCGCAGGGTCATCTCTTGCTCGCACAGGTGGAGGGCCATGGAAAGCATGTGGTCGTCGGTGACGCCCGCTCCGCCGATGGTCTTGCCGCGCTTGCGGGCGGATTCGTGGCCTTCCAGGGTTCGGTCGCGGATGTACTCGCGTTCCATACCGGACAGGGCGGCCAGCACGGTGAACACGATGCCGGAGGGGTCGTGCGAGCCCTGGAGTTCACCGGTGAGGAACTCCAGGCCGACGTCGCTCGCCTTCAGTTCCTCAGCCAGGGCCGCCAGTTCGATGCCGCGGCCGAGCCGCTTGTGCTCGTGCACGACGAGCGTGACGCGAACCCCGGAGTCGCGCAGTTCGCTGGCGAGCGCGACGGCCTTGTCCAGTTCGGGGCGCTGGATGGCGCGGGTGGAGATCTTCTCGGAGAAGATCCGGGTAACCCCGGCTTCGGCGAGCGAGTCGAGCTGGGAGTCGAGGGACTGCCGGGCGGTGGACGCACGGGCGTACCCCGGACGGGCGTGCCCGACGGGTTCGGCATCGGCGCGCCTCGGTCGGGGCAGCTCTGCCCAGGAGGAGCCGGGCTTGCGCACGGCAGGAGTCGGCACGTTGAGGGCCTTGGCGAGTTGGGGCACGAGGCGAAAGCGGGCGGTGTGGTACTGGATCGCCACCTTGCCTTGCCGGTGCGGCACGGCGAGCCCGCAGGGGCGGCGCAGGTGGACATCGGACAATCGTGCGATTCTACGCGCTTGAAGTCGTCGCTCACGAGCCCCGATTGCTTCATGAGTGGTTTCAAACTGTCGAGCCGTTTGCAACAACTCATGAAACATGGTTCGCCCTGGACACGTCCGCCGGATGACGGTGTTTCACAGGTGAACACCTATGAAACAACCTCAGTGTCCGCGTTGTCGTCTCTTCGAGTCGGCGGACGTCCTCGCCACCGCCGACGACACCGGTTCGTGCCCGTGACGTCCCCCCTCCCTGACCGCTGGCGTGTGGCACGTTTCGCTCGTATTCCGGTCCCACCCCTGAGCAGGAGATGTTCCAGCCGGAGTTCGGCTACGACGCGGACGGCTGTTTCCCCGCGGGCGCCGTCGACCCGAGCGGCCGGCTCAACGGCGGTCTCGACAACACCGGTTCGCTCGGCGGTGGGTGCCGGACCGGACACCTCGGCGAGGCCTCACCCACCCAGGCGCCCGGCGGGCGTGAGATGTCCCCGCTCCCGCCGGGAGGTGGGCACCCCGCGGCTACCGCGACGTACGCCGCAGCTCCAGCCGCTCCTTCTCCGACAGGCCGCCCCAGACGCCGAAGCGCTCGTCGTTGTCGATCGCGTACTCGAGGCAGGCCGTGCGGATGGGACACATACCGCAGATCCGCTTCGCCTCGCGCACCGAGCTGCCCGGCTCGGGAAAGAAGAAGTCCGCACCGGTCTGCGCGCACAGCGCCTCCTGCTGCCAGGCGAGTTCGGGCGAGGTGATCGTGTCGATGTGCATGGCCCGAGCGTCGCGGTCGGCGCAAAACGTTCGATCAACGCGGGATCAACACCGCGTTCACAGGCCACCGGCCGCCTCGATGGTCGCCCGCCGGACGAGCCGGCGCACGGCGGCGCGCGGAAACATCGGAAACCTCGAAAACCACACCCCGGCGGCGCTCCGGCGGCGGTTGTCAGTGGGCGGTGCGAGACTCGGCAGAGCGGACGGACGGGCCCCTGCGCGAGGAGGGCGATCATGCTCACCACCCGTTATGTCACCGGCGCTCCGAACTGGATCGATCTCGGCACCCCCGACATCGACGGCGCCGCCTCCTTCTACGGCGGCCTGTTCGGCTGGGAGTTCCGGCCCGGCGGGCCCGAGGTCGGGGGCTACGGCTTCTTCCAGCTGGGCGGCAGGACCGCCGCCGGCGGCATGCAGACCACCCCGGAGCAGGGCCCGCCCTCCTGGACGGTGTACTTCCAGGCCCCGGAAGCGGACGCCACGGCGCGGGCGGCCGGGCAGGCGCACGGCTCGGTGCGGATGCAGCCCATGGACGTGCAGGACCTGGGCCGCATGGCGATCCTCGCCGACCAGGCGGGGGTGCCCTTCGGTCTGTGGCAGCCGGGCCGCAACGAGGGACTGGACGTCGTCCAGGAGCCCGGCTCGCTGTGCTGGCTGGAGCTGTACACGGCGGACGTCCCGGCCGCTGCCGCCTTCTACCACTCCGTGCTCGGCCTGGAGACCTACGGCGTCGACTTCCCCGGCGGCACCTACACCACCATCGCCCCGGCCGGAGAGGGCGAGGACGCCATGTTCGGCGGCATCGTCCCGCTGGCCGAGGACCCGGCCGAGGAGGAGGCGCACTGGCTGCCGTACTTCGAGGTCACCGACACGGACGCCACCGTCGCCAAGGCCCGGGAACTGGGCGGCACGGTCCGCATGCCCGCCACGGACCTGCCGGACGTCGGCCGCGTCGCCAAACTCACGGACCCGTACGGGGCGCGTTTCGCGGTGATCCGCAGCGAGCCGCAGCCGGGCTGAGGCACGTCGGACGCCCCCTAAGCGGACGCCCGCCGCACCAGCGTCGTCGGCAGGACCACACTGGAGGGCGCGCCGCCCACGCCCTCCCGCGGAGTGCCGCGGTCGAGCCCCCGCAGCAGCAGGCGGGCCATCAGGCGGCCCATCTCCTCGATGTCCTGGCGGACCGTCGTGAGAGGCGGGTCGGTTTGTTCCGCGACGGGCAGCATGTCGTCGAAGCCGATCACGGCGACGTCGTCGGGGACACGCCGTCCGGCCTCGCGCAGCACGCGCAGCGCCCCCGCGGCGGTGAGGTCGTTGGCGGCGAACACCGCGTCCACGTCCGGGCAGCGGTCGAGGAGCTCGCGCATCGCCCGCTCGCCGCCGGCCGGGGTGAAGTCGGCCTCGGCGATCAGCCGTGGGTCGGCGTCCACCATGACGTCCCGGTAGCCGTCGAGCCGGTCGACGGCGGACGTCTGGTCGAGGGGGCCGGTGATGTGCGCGATCCGGGTGCGGCCGAGGCCGGCCAGGTGGCGCACGGCGTCGCGGGCGCCCCCGCGGTTGTCGCTGTCGACGTACACCACGCCGCGCCGGTCTCCGCTCCAGCCGGGCCGCCCGCCGAAGACGGTGGGGACGCCGGCCCGCTGGATCAGCTCCGGCAGCGGGTCGTCGAGGTGCAGGGAGAAGACGAGGGCCCCGTCGACATGCCCGCCGGCGAGGTACCGGCCGACCCGGGCGTGGTCGTCCCGGCCCTCCGTGAGCAGCAGCACGAGCTGGTTGTCGTGGGCCGTGAGTTCCTTGCTGATGCCGCGCAGCTGGAGCGCGAAGAACGGGTCGGCGAACACGCGGGTCTCCGGTTCGGCGACGACGACCGCGATGGCGTCGTGCCGCCGGGTCACCAGGCTGCGGGCCGCCTGGTTGGGCACGTACCCGAGCTCCTCCACCGCCTTGCGGACCCGCTCGACGAGGATGTCCCTGACCCCGTCACCGCCGTTGACCACGCGCGAGACGGTGGCCCGCGAGACACCGGCCCGGGCGGCCACGGCCTCCAGGGTGGGACGCGGCGCTGTGTCGGTCACTTCGGGGGCTCCTCACCTGCGGTTGCGGATCAGGATAGCCCCGGTGGCGGAGAGCGGTGAGAGCGCTCTCCCGCTTGCCGGGGAGCGCCCGGGCGCACACGCCCGTCAGTGTTCGTGACCGCCCCCCGGCGGCTCCTGACCGTGCTCGTGCGGGTCGTAGCCGGGAATCGTCCCGTCCGGCTTCTTCACCAGGCACGGCGCCCAGGTCACGCTCACGCCCGGCCGGTACTTCTACCACTGCACGATTCCCGGCCACGGCCAGATGCAGGGCATCCTCGGTGACCGAGGGCGCCGGCGAGGACACCACGGCGCCCGAGGCGTCGGCGCACGTGAGCGGGACGCAGAACGCGCGGGGCGAGTACGTCGGTTCGGCGAGCGTGGCGGTCCACGCCACCGACGAGGGCGGTTCCGGCGTCGAGAAGATCGAGCACGCGATCGGCGACGCGGACGCCTGGCAGCCGTACACGGCGCCGGTCGTCGTCGACCAGGTCGGCGCCCACAAGGTGCGCTACCGCGCCTTCGACAATACGGGGAACGTGTCCACCGAGAAGAGCGTGCAGTTCACGGTGGTGGCGCCGCAGTCGGACGACACGACCGCGCCGGAGACCTCGGCGACGGTGAGCGGCGAGCGCGACCCCGACGGGGCGTACATCGACATGGCGACGGTCACCGTCTCCGCGTCCGACACGGGCTCCGGGGTCAACACGATCGCGTACGCGGTCGGCGCCGGCGCCTGGCAGCCGTACACCGCGCCCGTGATGGTGCACGAGGCGGGCGCGCACACCGTCCGCTACCGCGCCACGGACAAGGCGGGCAACGTGGCGGCCGAGAAGAGCGTGCGGTTCACGGTCGTCGCGGCTCCGCCGCAGGACACCACCCCGCCGGTGACGGGCGTGACCGTGGAGGGCACGAAGAACTCCGACGGGGCGTACGTCAACAGCGCCCGGGTGACCGTCACGGCGACCGACGAGCACGGCTCGGGCGTCGGGAGGATCGAGTACTCGCTGGACGGCGGACCGTACCTGGCGTACACGGCTCCGGTGGTGGTCGACCGGGCGGGCGCGCACACCGTGGCGTACCGGGCGACCGACAAGGCGGGCAACACCTCGGCGGCACTCACCGCGACCTTCACGGTCGTCTCCGACCAGGTCCCCGCGCCCGACTGCCCGAGTACGACGAGCGGTTGACGGTGATCGTCGGCACGGTCGACTCCGGGGTGCGCAACCGGGTCACCGACAACCGCTGCCGCATCGGCGAGCTGATCGAGGACGAGAAGGAGTGGACGTCCCACGCGCTGTTCCTCAAGCACGTGACGTCCGTCCTCGACGCGCTGCTGAAGGTGGGCGTGATCGACCAGCGCGAGTACGACGCCATCCGCAAGGCCGCCCGCCAGTCCGGTATCGGCAAGCCCGGGCAGACCGAGGGCTATCGCGCGATCTTCGACGGCAGCGCGGAGTCCTTCGGCAAGTGGCAGCAGGTGGGCGGCGGTTCGTTCGGGCTGAATCCGGACGGGACGATCACCTCCGGCACCACGAAGCCCGGCCTTGGCATGCTGTGGTTCCCGCAGCGCAAGTACGGCGACTTCTCGCTGCGGCTCCAGTGGCGTGACGACGCCCCGGGCACCGGCAACGCCAACTCGGGCGTCTTCGTGCGCTTCCCGTGGGTCCACGACCACCCGGAGGAGTCCCGCCCTGAGTGGGTCGCCATCAAGTACGGGCACGAGGTGCAGGTGCTCGACCGGCCCGACGGCGACATGTACAAGACGGGGTCGGTCTACGGCTTCGACCGGGTGGGGCTCGCCGGCACGGGCGGGACGCGGAAGGGCACCTGGAACGACTACGAGATCCGTGTGGAGGGCCAGCACTGCTCGGTGTTCCGCAACGGCGTGCTGATCAACGAGTTCGACAACACCGGCGGCCAGGAGTTCACCCCGCCCCGCTCGGACGACCCGGGCACGGACGGGCGGCGGTTCGCCTCCGGCTACATCGGGCTCCAGGTGCACGGCACGACGGACTTGGTCTCGTACCGGGACATCCGGATCAAGGAGCTGTAGGCCCTTCGGGCGTCTTCCTGGCCCTGCTCGGCTGTACCCGCCTCGGTTCCCCCGGCATCTTCGGATACTCGGGCGGGTACGGCAGGTCTCCCAGCCCGTGGTCGTGTTCGTCGCGGCGGGCGAGGTCGAGCAGGGCCTCCAGGGAGAAGCGGTGGTCGTCCATGTCCGCGTGCACGTCGCCGAGTTCGGCGAAGCGCGCGGGCATGGTCGCGAGGTCGAAGTCCCGGGGGTGCGCGACCCCCACCTCGTCCCAGCGCAGGGGTGCGGAGACGGGGGCGTGCGGGCGGGGGCGTACGGAGTAGGCGGAGGCGATCGTGCGGTCGCGGGCCGTCTGGTTGTAGTCCAGGAAGATGCGCTCGCCCCGCTCCTCCTTCCACCACTTGATGGTCACGTGGTCCGGCATCCGCCGCTCCATCTCCCGGCCGACGGCGATGGCGGCGCGCCGGACCTGGGTGAAGGTCCAGCGCGGTTCGATGGGCACGAAGACGTGCAGGCCCCGGCCGCCGGAGGTCTTGGGGAAGCCGCGCAGGCCGCCGAACTCGTGGAGCACGGCACGCAGTTCGTGGGCGGCGCGGACGGCGTCCTCGTAGTCGGTGCCGGGCTGCGGGTCGAGGTCGATGCGCAGTTCGTCCGGGCGGTCGACGTCGTCGCGGCGTACCGGCCAGGGGTGGAAGGTGAGGGTGCCGAACTGGGCGGCCCACACCACGGCACCGACCTCGGTGGGGCACATCTCGTCGGCGCTGCGGCCGCTGGGGAAGGTGATGTGCGCGGTCGGGATCCAGTCGGGCATGTTCTTCGGGGCCCGCTTCTGGAAGAAGTTCTCGCCGGTGACGCCCTCGGGGTAGCGCTCCAGGGTGGTGGGCCGGTCGCGCAGGGCGCGCAGGATGCCGGGGCCGACGGCCAGGTAGTAGCGGGCGAGGTCCAGCTTGGTGAAGCCGCGCTCGGGGAAGAAGACCTTGTCCGGGCTGGACAGCCGTACGATCCGGCCGCCGACCTCCAGTTCCACCGCGTCACCCATGCGAGCCACGGTAGGCGCACGCCGCATACCTCGCACATCGGGCGTACTAGGGAATACAGGCGCAGAATCGGACCATGGATCTGCCGGTGATGCCCCCTGTGCTGCCGATGCTCGCCAAGTCCGTGGCGGCGATCCCGGCGGGCATGCAGTACGAGGCGAAGTGGGACGGGTTCCGGGCGATCGTCTTCCGCGACGGGGACGAGGTCGAGCTCGGCAGCCGTACCGGTAAGCCTTTGACAAGGTATTTTCCCGAGCTGGTGACGGCCGTGCGGGAGCGGTTGCCTAAGCGCTCGGTGGTGGACGGGGAGATCGTGATCGCCCGGGAGGGGCGGCTGGACTTCGACGCGCTGACGGAGCGGATCCACCCGGCGGACTCGCGGGTGCGGATGCTGGCCGAGCGGACACCGGCCTCGTTCGTCGCCTTCGATCTGCTGGCGCTGGGGGACGAGTCGCTGATGGACGTCCCGCTGACCGACCGGCGGGAACAGCTGACCAGGGAGCTGTCGGGCGTGACGGCGCCGGTGCACCTGGCTCCGGCGACCACCGACATCGAGGTGGCGCGCAGCTGGTTCGAGCAGTACGAGGGGGCGGGCCTGGACGGGGTCATCGCCAAGCCGCTGACCGTGCGCTACCGCCCGGACGAGCGCGCCATGTTCAAGATCAAGCACGAGCGGACGGCGGACGTGGTCGTCGCCGGGTACCGCCTGCACAAGAGCGGCCCCGTGGTGGGCTCGCTGCTGCTCGGTCTGTACGACGACCGGGGCACTCTCCAGCACGTGGGCGTGTCCGCCGCGTTCCCGATGAAGCGGCGCGCCGAGCTGGTGGAGGAGCTGGAGCCGCTGCGCATGGACGACGTCGAGGGGCATCCGTGGGCGGCCTGGTCCGACGAGGCGGCGCACGAGAAGGCCCGGCTGCCCGGGGCGCCGAGCCGCTGGTCGGGCCGCAAGGACCTGTCGTGGGTGCCGCTGAGGCCGGAGCGGGTGGCCGAGGTGGCGTACGACCACATGGAGAACGGGCAGCGTTTCCGGCACACCGCCCGTTTCCGCCGCTGGCGCCCGGACCGGACTCCGGAGAGCTGCACGTACGCGCAGCTTCAGGAGCCGGTCCGCTACGACCTGGCGGAGATCTTCGGGGCCTGAGGGCTCAGGGGCTCAGGGCTGCATCAGCACCTTGACCGCGCCGTCCTGCTTGCGCTGGAACATCTCGTAGGCGTGCGGGGCATCCGACAGCGGCACCCGGTGGGTGGCGAAGTCCTCGACGCCGAGCGGGTCCTCGTCGGTGAGGTACGGGATGATGTCGTCGCTCCAGCGGCGGACGTTGGCCTGGCCCATCCGGATCTGGATCTGCTTGTCGAAGAGGGTGAGCAGCGGCATCGGGTCGGCCGTGCCGCCGTAGACACCGGACAGCGAGATGGTGCCGCCGCGGCGCACCAGGTCGATGGCGGTGTAGAGGGCGGCGAGGCGGTCGACGCTGAAGCGGTCGGCGAGCGGGCCGCTCAGTTTGCGGGGCAGCATCGCCGAGGCGTTCTGCATCATGCGCGCCGCCGCGCTGCCGTGGGCCTCGGTGCCGACCGCGTCGATCACGGCGTCGGGTCCGCGGCCGTCGGTCTCGTCGCGGATGGCCGCGACGAGTTCCTTCTCGTTGTCGAAGGACCTGAGGTCGTACGTCTCCACACCGCGCGAGCGCGCCCGGCGCAGCCGCTCCGTGACCAGGTCCACGCCGAACACCCGCCCGGCGCCCCGTACCTGGGCGACGCGGCAGGCCATGTCGCCGATGGGTCCGAGGCCGAGCACGGCGATGCTGCCGCCCTGCGGAACCTCGGCGTAGGCGACCGCCTGCCAGGCGGTGGGCAGGACGTCGGAGAGGTAGACGAAACGGTCGTCGGGCGGGCCTTGTGGCACCTTGATCGGGCCGTACTGCGCCTGCGGGACGCGCAGGTACTCGGCCTGGGCGCCCGGTACCGCGCCGTACAGGCGGGTGTAGCCGAACAAGGCGGCGCCCATGCCCTCGCCGTGCACCTGGGTGGTCTCGCACTGGGTGGGCAGGCCGGTGAGGCACATCCAGCAGTTGCCGCAGGCGATCTGGAAGGGCACCACGACCCGGTCTCCGGCCTGGAGGTCCGGGACGCCGGCGCCGACCTCCTCGACGATGCCGATGGGTTCGTGGCCGAGGATGTCCCCGGGGGTCATGAACGGCGTGAGCACCTCGTACAGGTGCAGGTCGGAGCCGCACAGCCCGCTGGAGGTGATGCGGATGACCGCGTCCGTCGGTTCCTGGATCTCCGGATCGGGCACGTTCTCCACCCGGACGTCCCGCTTGCCCTGCCAGGTCACTGCCCTCATCGCCTCGCGCTCCCTCCGTCAGCGTGCGCGTCGGTCGGCCGGCGAGGCCCGGGTACCCGGGCGTCCCGCGCTGAACCTTGACCTTGAGCCGATCGGCGGACGAAGCGAAGACGTTCCATCACAATCGATCGAGTATGGCCATCGGTGGACATACAAGTGCACAATCGAGACAAATCGATGACATGAGGCCGGTGGCGACGGTGGGCAGGGAACGAGGGGCGCGCGGACGGCGCGCCGCGACGACAGCGGCGCTGCTGGCCGCCACGGTGACGGCCGCCCTGACGGCAGGCTGCACCGGCGGGGGCGGTCCCGGCGACGACGGACGGGGGTCCCCCAGGGAGGTGGAGCAGGGGACATCGACCTCGGCGACCGGCGCCTCCGTGCTCGCCGTCAAGCTCGACAACGCCGCCGCGGCCCGGCCGCACACGGGCGTCGACGCCGCGGACGTGGTGTACGCGGAGCAGGTCGAGGGCGGGCTGAGCCGGCTGATCGCGGTGTACGCGACGCAGTTGCCGAAGACGGTCGGCCCGGTGCGCAGCGCACGCGAGTCGGATCTGGAGCTGCTGCGCCAGTTCGACCGGCCCATCCTCGCCTTCTCCGGCGCGCAGAAGAAGCTCCTGCCGCTGATCGACAGGGCACCGCTGCGGCCGGAGACGCCGGGCAGCGCCTCCGACGCCTTCTTCCGCGGCTCCGGCAAACCCGCCCCGCACAACCTCTATCTGCGGCCCGAGCGGCTCCTGCCCGAAGCACCCGGACAGGACGCCCTGACCACCGGCTTCCGCTACGGCTCCGCCCCGGCCGGCGGCACGGCGACGACCTCGCAGACGGTGCGCTACCCGGCGGCCCGTTTCACCTTCACCTGGTCGGACTCGCGGGACCGCTGGCTGGTCGGCATGGACGGCGCGCCCGCCACGACGGCCGACGGGAAGCAGATGGCGGCCGCGACGGTCGTCGTGCAGTACGTGAAGGTGCGCGCGTCCGTCTTCCGCGACTTCCTCGGCAACAACACGCCGTACACCGAGACGGTGGGCTCCGGGAAGGCCAAGGTGCTGCGTGACGGGCGGGCCTACGACGTGAACTGGAAGCGTGCGGACGCCGCGGACGGCACGGCGTTCACCACCGGCGACGGCAGCCCGGTGAACTTCGCGAAGGGCCAGGTGTGGGTGGTGTACGCCAAGGCGTCCTGACCCGCGGGCCGCGTCCGTCAGCGGGGCGCCACCAGGGACTCCCCCGGGTTGCGCAGACCCTCGGCCGCGTCCGCGACCCGCCGGATGAGGTCGAAGAACACCGTCCGCTCCTCGGCGGTCAGCGGGGCGAGGAACACCTGGTTCATCCGGGCGGTGCGCACGGTCAGCTTGCGGTGGGTGCGCACGCCCTCCTCCGTCAGACGCAGCAGGAAACGGCGGCCGTCCTCCGGGTCGCGGACCTTGTCGAGGAGTCCGCGCCGGCTGAGCCGGCTGATCACCTCGGCGATGGTCGACCGGTCCAGCCCCACCCGCTCTCCCACCGTGCGCTGGTCCAGGCCGGGCTCGGCGACGAGCGTGTTGAGGACCGCGTACTGGGGCGAGGTGATCTCCTCGGAGACCATCGTGTTCCACAGCAGGTAGTGCGCCTGCTGGAGCCGCCGGGCCAGGTGCCCGGGGTGGGTGGTGAGGTCCGCCGCCGCCATGTGCACCCCTAGCTCGTTTTCGTCGGTGCACTGAACAATACTCGGCTACTCCAGGACTGTCTGCCGTCCGCGCAAGGGATCAGAGACGGAAACACCGAGGTCTTGACGCCCTGCCGTCCCGGTGGCAGCGTGAGAAAAGCTTCGCGGAAATACTCAGTGCCCTGACTAAATCTGGGTCGGGACGCTCGGAAGAGATGGGGCTTCTCGGATGGACAAGGTGGTCGCCACAGCCCTGGAGGCGGTGGCCGACGTACCGGACGGCGCGTCGCTCGCGGTGGGCGGTTTCGGGCTGAGCGGTGTGCCGAACGTGCTCATCGGGGCGCTGTACGAGCGCGGGGTGGCCGGGCTGTCGGTGGTCTCCAACAACTGCGGGGCGATGGAGTCGGGCCTGGCGGTCCTGCTGGCCGCCGGCCGGATCGCCCGGGTGACGGGCTCCTACATCGGCGCCAACAAGGAGTTCGCCAGGCAGTACCTGGCCGGTGAGCTGGAGGTCGAGCTGATCCCGCAGGGCACGCTGGCCGAGCGGCTGCGGGCCGGCGGCGCCGGGATCCCCGCCTTCTACACCCCGGCGGGGGTGGGCACGCAGGTCGCCGAGGGCGGACTGCCGTGGCGCTACGACGGCTCCGGGGGTGTCGCGGTGGCCTCGCCGGCGAAGGAGGTCCGGGAGTTCGACGGCACGGAGTACGTGCTGGAGCGGGGCATCCGCACCGACTTCGCCCTGGTCCGAGCCGCGAAGGGCGACCGGCACGGCAACCTGCTGTTCAGCAAGTCCGCCCGGAACTTCAACCCGCTGGCCGCGATGGCCGGGCGGGTCACGATCGCCGAGGTGGAGGAGCTGGTGGAGCCCGGCGAGATCGACCCGGACGCGGTGCATCTGCCGGGGATCTTCGTGCAGCGGGTGCTCGCGCTCACCCCTGAGCAGGCGGCGGACAAGAAGATCGAGCAGCGGACGGTGAGGTCCTGATGGCCTGGAGTCGCGAGGAGATGGCCGCCCGGGCGGCGCGGGAGCTGAGGGACGGCCAGTACGTCAATCTCGGCATCGGCCTGCCCACGCTCATCCCGAACTACCTGCCCGAGGGCGTGGAGGTCGTCCTCGAATCGGAGAACGGCATCCTGGGCACCGGCCCCTACCCCAACGAGGACCAGGTCGATCCGGACCTGATCAACGCCGGGAAGGAGACGGTGACGGTCCTGCCGGGCGCGTCCTTCTTCGACTCGGCGCTGTCGTTCTCGATGATCCGGGGCGGGCACATCGACGTGGCCGTGCTCGGCGCCATGCAGGTGTCCGAGCGGGGCGACCTGGCCAACTGGGCGATCCCCGGCAAGCTGATCACCGGGATCGGCGGGGCGATGGACCTGGTGCACGGCGCCCGCACGGTCGTCGTCGTCATGACGCACACCGCCAAGGACGGCTCCCCGAAGATCCTCACCGAGTGCGCCCTGCCGCTGACCGGCAAGGGGTGCGTGAACCGGATCATCACCGACCTCGGCGTCCTCGACGTCACCGACGACGGGCTCGTCCTGGTCGAGACCGCGCCGGGCGTGACCGCCGCCGAGATCGTCGCCAGGACCGACGCCGAACTGACCGTGCCGGAGGGCGTGAAGTGAAGGACGTCTACATCGTCGACGCGGTCCGCACGCCGATCGGCCGCTACAACGGCGCACTGGCCGGCGTGCGCCCGGACGACCTGGCCGCGCACGCCATCCGCGAGCTCCTGACCCGTACCCCGCAGTTGGACCCGGGGCGAATCGAGGACGTGTACTTCGGCAACGCCAACGGCGCCGGTGAGGAGAACCGCAACGTCGGCCGGATGGCCGCCCTGCTCGCGGGCCTGCCCACCTCCGTGCCGGGTGTGACCGTCAACCGGCTGTGCGCGTCCGGACTGGAGGCCGTGATCCAGGCGGCCCGTGCCATCGCGCTCGGCGACGCCTCGATCGCGCTGGCCGGCGGGGTCGAGTCGATGACCCGGGCGCCGTACGTCCTGCCGAAGAGCGACAAGCCCTTCCCGGCCGGGCACACCGAGCTGTACTCCACGACCCTCGGCTGGCGCATGGTCAACCCGCGCATGGAGCCGCAGTGGACGATCCCGCTGGGCGAGAGCGCGGAACTCATCGCCGACAAGCACAAGATCGGCCGGGAGCAGCAGGACGAGTTCGCGCTGCGCAGTCACGAAAAAGCTGCGGCGGCACAGCGACAGGGCCTGTTCGAGGGCGAGTTGGCCCCCGTGACGATTCCCCAGCGCAAGGGTGACCCGGTGCTCTTCGCCGCCGACGAGAGCGTCCGTGCGGATGCCTCCCGGGCGGCGATGGCCAAGCTGAAGCCGTCGTTCCGTCAGGAGGGCGGCACGGTGACGGCGGGCAACGCGTCGCCGCTGAACGACGGTGCGGCGGCGCTGCTGCTCGTCGACGAGGAGGGACTGAAGGCCACGGGGCGCGAGCCGCTGGCCCGGATCCGTGCGACGGGTGTGTCGGCGAGCGACCCGCACTACTTCGGGCTCGCCCCGGTCGAGGCTGTCAACCGGGCGTTGGCCAAGGCGGGCAGGGGATTTGGCGACCTGTCCGTGTTGGAGCTGAACGAGGCCTTCGCGGCCCAGGTACTGGGCTGTGTGGCCGAGTGGCCCGAGTTCGATCCCGCGATCCTCAATCCGCAGGGTGGTGCGATCGCTCTCGGGCATCCGCTGGGTGCGTCCGGGGCTCGGCTCGCCGGCACGGTTGCCCATCAGCTGGCCCGGCGTGGCGGCGGTGTCGGTGTCGCCACGCTGTGTATCGGGGTGGGCCAAGGACTCGCCCTCGTACTGGAACGCTAGGCGAGCCGCGCGACTCCAGGCCGTCTGTGGCTGGTCGCGCAGTTCCCCGCGCCCCTTTGGTGCGCGATCCGGAAGAACCTTTCAGGGGACCCCATGACTCTCACCCAGCACGACATCGACCAGGAGATCGCGGCCGAGCGCGCCGCGTACGAGAAGCGGCTCGCCGACGGCGGGCCCGTCGAGCACCAGCCGCGTCGCGACTACGCCCCGTACCGCTCCTCGGTGCTCCGCCATCCCAAGCAGCCGCCGGTCACGATCGACGTCAGCAAGGACCCGGAGCTGGTGGAGCTGGCCTCCCCGGCCTTCGGGGAGCGGGACATCACCGAGATCGACAACGACCTCACCCGGCAGCACGACGGCGAGCCGATCGGTGAACGCATCACCGTCTCCGGGCGGCTGCTGGACCGCGACGGCCGCCCGGTGCGCGGCCAGCTCGTGGAGATCTGGCAGGCCAACTCGGCGGGCCGCTACGCCCACCAGCGCGAGCAGCACGACGCCCCGCTGGACCCCAACTTCACCGGCGTGGGCCGCACGCTCACCGACGCCGAGGGCCGCTACCACTTCACCACCATCCAGCCGGGCCCGTACCCGTGGCGCCAGCACCTCAACGCCTGGCGGCCCGCGCACATCCACTTCTCGGTCTTCGGCACGGCGTTCACCCAGCGGCTCGTGACGCAGATGTACTTCCCGAGCGATCCGCTGTTCCCCTACGACCCGATCATCCAGTCGGTGACCGACGACGCGGCCCGGCAGCGGCTGATCGCGACGTACGACCACGGCCTGTCGGTGCCGGAGTTCTCGATGGGCTACCACTGGGACATCGTGCTGGACGGCCCGAACGCCACCTGGATCGAAGAAGGGCGCTGACCTGCCATGACGAAGATCGACACCAGCAGGCCGGAGAGCGTGCTGCCCACCCCGTCGCACACCGTCGGCCCGTTCTACGGCCACGCCCTGCCGTTCCGCGGCGGCGAGGACATCGCGCCCCTCGGGCATCCGGACACGGTCACCGTGCACGGGTACGTCACCGACGGCGCGGGCAACCCACTGCCCGACGCCCTGATCGAGCTGTGGGGCGCGGACCCGGACGGCAACGTGCCGACGGCCGACGGTTCGATGCGCCGCGACCCGGCCTCGGGCGGCTTCCTGGGGCGCAACGGCGTGGAGTTCACGGGCTGGGGACGTATCCAGACCGATGCGAACGGCCACTGGTACGCGCGCACCCTGCGGCCCGGCGCGCGCGGGCGGAGCGCCCCGTACATCAGTGTGTGCGTCTTCGCGCGCGGGCTTCTCGTGCACCTGTACACCCGCATCTACCTGCCGGGCGACGAGGCGGTGCTCGCCGCCGATCCGCTGCTGTCCCGGCTGGAGGACGGACGCCGCGACACGCTGATCGCCGTGGCGGAGGCGGGCGGCACGTACCGTTTCGACATCCGCCTTCAGGGCGAAGGCGAGACGGTCTTCCTGGAGTTCCAGTGACAGCTGCCCCTGGCGACACCGGCCTGCTCGCCCCCGGGTGGGCCGACTCGGCGGCCGCGTCCGCCACGAGCGACCACGCGTATCTGCGGGCGCTGCTCGACGCGGAAGCCGCGCTGACCCGGGCCCAGGCGGCGCTCGGGCTGGCCCCCGCCGAGGCGGCGACGGCTGTGACCGAGGCGGCCGACGCCGGCGCCTTCGACGTCCGGTCCCTCGCCGAGCGGGCCCGCGCGGGCGGCAATCCGGTCATTCCCCTGGTCGCGGAGCTGACGAGGACCGTCGGCGAGGAGTACGGCCCCTACGTCCACCGGGGCGCGACCAGCCAGGACATCATGGACACCGCGACGGTGCTGGTCGCCGTGCGCACCCTGGACCTGGTCCTCGCCGACCTCGGCCGCACCGCAAAGGCCCTGTCCCGCCTGGCCGCCGAGCACCGTGACACCGCGATGCCGGGGCGGACACTCACCCAGCACGCCGTACCGACGACGTTCGGGCTGAAGGCGGCCGGGTGGCGGTCGCTGGTCCTCGACGCGCGGGATCGGGTGAAGGCCGTACGAGAGTCTCTGCCCGTCCAACTCGGCGGCGCGGCGGGAACATTGGCGGCCTTCGGGGCGTACGGCGCGAGCGATCCGACCGCGCTGCCGGTGGCGTACGCCCGCGAACTCGGCCTCCGGGCACCCGGCCTGCCCTGGCACACCCTGCGGACGCCCATCGCCGATCTCGCGGGGTGCCTGGCGTTCACGGCCGGCGTGCTCGGCAAGGTCGCCGTGGACGTCCTCACGCTGTCGCGCACCGAGATCGCCGAGGTCGCGGAGAGCAGCGGCGGGGGTTCGTCCGCCATGCCCCACAAGTCCAATCCCGTGCGGTCCACCCTCATCGCCTCCGCCGCGCGGCGGGCACCGCAGCTCGCGGCCACGCTGTACGGGTCGCTGGCGGCGGAGGACGAGCGGCCGGCCGGGGCCTGGCACGCGGAGTGGGAGCCGCTGCGGGACCTGCTGCGGCTGGCCGGCGGGGCCGCCCGGGACGCCGTCGAGCTGGCGGAGGGACTGCGGGTCAGGCCCGAGGTCATGCGCGAACACCTGGATCTCACCCACGGGTTGATCGTCTCCGAGCGGCTGTCCGCCGAGCTGGCCCCGGTGCTGGGCCGCGCCCGCGCCAAGGAACTCCTGACCCGGCTGGCCTCCGAGGGGCGCCCGCTGGATCGGGCACCGGAGCTGGCGGACGCCGACCTCGATCCCACCCACTACACCGGCTCCGCCGGAGCCCTCACCGACCGTGCTCTGGAGCGACGTTGAAACTCCTCGCCCACCGTGCCGAAGGGCCCGCTTCCGCACCCCCGCTGCTGCTCGGACCATCGCTGGGCACGTCGAACGCCCTGTGGGACAAGGTGGCGCCCGAGCTGTCGATCACCCATCGGGTGGTCCGCTGGGATCTGCCGGGGCACGGCGGCTCGGCGGCCGATCTCATCCGTGCGGGCGCGACGGTCGGTGACCTCGCCGACCTGGTGCTGGCGCTCGCCGACTCGCTCGGCATCGAGCGGTTCGCGTACGCGGGGGTGTCGCTGGGCGGGGCCGTGGGGCTGCATCTCGCGGTACACCGTCCGCAGCGGCTGTCGTCCCTCGCCGTGATCTGCTCCTCCGCGCACTTCAACGGGGCGAAGCCCTGGGATGAGCGGGCCGCGCTGGTGCGACGGGAAGGGCTGGCCGGGTTGGCGGAGAGTGCGGACGCGCGCTGGTTCACGTCCGGTTTCACAGTGCCCGAGCTGGTGGACGACCACCGTCGCGCCGACCCGGACGCGTACGCCGCCTGCTGTGACGCGCTCGCCGCTTTCGATCTGCGGGACCGGCTGCCCGAGATCGCCGTGCCGACCCTGCTGGTGGCCGGACGGGACGATCCGGCGACACCGCCCGCGCATCTGCGTCAGATCGCGGACGCGGTGCCGGGTGCGGCGCTCGTGGAGATCCCGGGCGCCTCGCACCTGGCGCCCGCGCAGTGCCCTCAGGCGGTGCTGACCGCGCTGCGCGCGCACTTCGACGGGCCTGCCGGGCGCGGTATGGAGGTGCGGCGCGAGGTGCTCGGCGACGCGCACGTCGACCGGGCGCAGGCCCGGCAGACCCCGTTCACGGCGCGGTTCCAGGACTTCATCTCGCGCTACGCCTGGGGCGAGATCTGGACCGACCCGACGCTGTCGCGCCGCGAGCGCAGCATGATCACCCTGACCGCGCTCGTCGCGCACGGCCACTACGAAGAACTGGCCATGCACGTCCGGGCGGCGCGCCGCAACGGGCTCACGCCCAAGGAGATCGGCGCGGTGCTGCTCCAGACGGCGGTGTACTGCGGGGTGCCGGCGGCGAACTCGGCGTTCGCGACGGCGCAGCGGGTGCTGGCCGAAGAGGACGGGGCCGCAGGGTGACCCCGCTGGTCGTAGTCCCGGCGGAATCTCGCTCAGTCCCGCACGACGTGCCTACGGTGGAGGCATGCCCACCATCCTGATCACCGGCGCCACCTCGGGGCTCGGCCGGTACGTCGCCTTCGAACTCGTCCGCTCCGGGCATGTCGTCCTCGTCCACGGCCGGGACGCGGGCCGCACCGAGCGGCTGGCCGGGGAACTGCGCGCCGAGGGGGACGCCGAGGCGTTCGTCGCCGACCTGGCCTCGCTGGCGCGGGTGCGCGAGCTGGCCGGGCACGTCGCCGACGCGCACCCCGAGCTCGACGTGCTGGTCAACAACGCGGGCGTGGGGTCCGGGAGGCCCGGTGCGGGCCGTGAGCTGAGCGCCGACGGGCACGAGTTGCGGCTGGCGGTGAACTATCTGGCGCCGGTCGTGCTGACCCGGGCCCTGCTGCCGGTGCTGCGGGCGAACGCGCCGGCGCGGATCGTCAACGTCGGCTCGGCCGGTCAGGAACCCCTCGACGTCGAGGACCCCGAGTTCACCCGCGGCTACGACGGCGTGTCGGCGTACTGCCGCAGCAAGTTCGCGCTCGCCGCGCACACCTTCGCGCTCGCCGGGGAACTGGACGGCACCGGCGTCTCGGTGAACGTGTTGCACCCGGCGACCTACATGGACACGGCGATGGTCCGCGAGGCGGACGTCACGCCGTGGAACACGGTCGCCGACGGGGCGGCCGGTGTGCTGGCCCTGGCCACGCGCGACCTGGGCAGCGGCCGGTACTACGACGGGACGAGCCCGGCACGGGCCCATGAGACGGCGTACGACCCCGGGGTGCGCAAGCAACTCGCCGCGGTGACCGACCAGTTGCTCGGCGCCTGAGCTACCCGGGTCCGGCACCCGCCTCCAGTGCCGCCCGTGCCCTGTCCGCCAGTCCGTCCGCGCCGCAGGAGACCGCCAGGTCCAGGCCGCGGTGGAGGTCGGCCGCCGAGCGGGCGGCGATGCCGTACTCGATGCGGGCCGCCGCGTGCTCGTACTGGCAGGGCGAGGACTCCAGGTAGGTCACGGCCTGGGCGGCGAGGCGGACCGCGCGCTGGCCGGCCTCCAGCGCCGCGGCGCAGCGCAGGGCCTCTCCTATGGCGGTGTGCGTGCCGAAGCGCTCCGCCTGCCGACGGACATCGACGGCGAGCCGGGCTGCGCGGGCCGGGTCCTCGGTGGCCAGGGCCCGGGCGAGGTCGGCCGCCCAGGGGACGAGCACGGGGTTGTGGTGGCCGCGCGCGGCCGCCGCCTTCTCGGCGGCCTCCAGTTCGTTGATGCCGTCCTTGGTGCGGCCGACGGCGAGCAGCAGCCGGCCGCGCACCGCCGGCGGATCCGGAAGCACTATCGTCGACGGGTAGGGCGGGGCGAAGCCATACCGTTCGGCGACGTCCCAGGCCTCGTCGACATGACCGCGGGCGAGCAGCGTGTCGACGAGATTGCAGGTCACGGTCCAGTACAGGGGCAGTCCGCGACCGACCCGCTCGGCGAGGGGCAGCGCCTCGCGCAGGGACTGTTCCGCGTCCTGCAGACGGCCGCGCCTGCGGTGCGCGACGCCGACGTAGGCGTGCGCCAGGGCGAGGTGTCCGCCGGTCCAGCCGGCGATCTCGTAGGTACGCACGGCCTCGTTGAAGAGGCTTTCGGCGCGGTCGATGCGGTCGGTGAAGGCGTACGCGTTGGCCAGCATCAGCAGCAGTTCGATGCCCCACTCGCTGCCGGTCCACCCGAGTCCGGGGGCCAGGCGGCCGTTGACGAGGGCGCGGTCGCACAGCTCGACGACCTCCTCGGCGTTCTCACCGTGCATCAGGGCGTCGAAGCCGCGCAGGATGAGCAGCGCACGTTCGGAGTTGTCCCGGCCGGTGCAGGTCCGCGCGAGCTCGGCCAGGCGCTCGGAGCGGCCCGGTGAGGCCACCTCACCGGCGTGGATCCCCTGCCACATGATGCGCACGGCCTCCAGCCGCATCCGGGCGGGTCCGGGTTCCAGCCGGGCCGCCTCCGACTCGACCATGCGGACGGCCTCCTCCAACTGGTCGTTGTGGACGAGTGCCTGGGACAGGCGGACGACGGCGTCCACCCGGTCGTCACCGTCGAGGCCGGGCATGCCGAGCGCGGTCCGCAGGTGGCCGATCGTCCTGGCGGGCACGGTCAGGAGGGTGGCGCAGCCCAGTTCGTACAGGACGTGTGCGTGGACCTCGGGCCGGGGTGGTTCCTCCAGCGCGCGTTCCAGGCAGCGGCGGGCCGCGTCGGGCGCGCCGACGGCGAGGTGCTCGCGGGCGGCCTCGCGCAGTTGCCCGACGAGTTCCTCGTCGTCGTCCGGGTGGACTTCGAGGAGGTGGCGGGCGGAGGCCGCGGCGCCGTGTCCCTCGTCGGTGACGATGCGGGCGGCGATGCCGTGCATGGCGGTGCGCAGGGCGTCCGGGATGGAGTTGTAGACGTCGGTGGCGATCAGCGGGTGGACGAACTCCAGGTCGCCTTCGCCGGGGCGGCCGGTCGTCGGGTCGGGGGCGGTGAGAATGCGGGCGGTGCGCAGCAGTTCGGCGCAGCGCCGGGCCTGGTCGGGCTTCAGGGTGGAGAGCTTGGCGACCAGGTCGATGGAGATGCCGGTGCCGAGGATGGCGGCGGCCCAGGCGAACCTGGTGGCATCGATGCCGAGTTCCTCCAGGCGGGCGACGAGGCCGCCGCCGCGGGCCGAGCGGTTCAGCTCGCGCAGTTCCCCGGCCCTGGCCTCGACCGGTTCGAGTTCGCTGTCCCGCACCTTGGCGAGGAGTTCGACGGTCTCGTAGGGGTTGCCGGCGGTGACGGCCCACACCTCGCGGCAGAACGCGGCGTCGGCGTGCTCGCCCAGGGCGGCGCGGGTGAGTCCGGCCGTGGCGTCCGGGGTGAGGGCGCTGAGGGTCGTGACGGGGCCGTCCGCGGCGGCGGCGACGGTGTCGAGGTGCCGGGCGCTCGCGCCGGAGACCGCGCCCGGGCGGCGGGTGACCACGACCAGGAGGGACATCTCGTCGAGGCGCTCGGCGAGCCCCGCGAGCCAGTGCAGGGTCTCCTGGTCGGCCCAGTGGGCGTCGTCGATCAGCAGCACCAGCGGCCACTCCCGGCGGGAGAGCCGGCGCACGGCGGCGACCAGGCCGTCGCACACGCCCTGCGGGTCGGCCCGCCGGTCGCCGGGGTCCGCTATGCCGAGAGCTGGCCCGGCGATGTCGTACCAGTCGCCGAGGTACTCGCGTGCCTCCTCCGGCAGCATCGACACCAGCGCCGGTTGCAGCAACTGCCGTACGACGTTGAAGGGGACCGACCTGAGGGTCTCGCCGCCGCGTGCCGACCAGACCGTGCAGTTGCGTGCCTCGGCGATGCGGCGGGTTTCGGCCAGCAGCGCGGTCTTGCCGAGTCCTGCCTCGCCGCGGAAGACCAGCAGCCCGCCGGACGAGGAGCGGTCCGCGCACAGGCGGTCGACCGCCCGCGCGACGGCGGCGACTTCCTCGTCGCGCTCCCACAGGGAAGCCGAGGCGCCGGCCGTGGGCCGTACCTCCGTCATACCGCTACCTCCCCAAGTCGCCCGAATGACGTACGGACGTCGAGCGTAGTCCTCCGATTGCCTGAGTGCAGCGCGGACAGGGCACCTGTTGCCGTGACGGGTGACACGGGGTGCGGCCGGACGACGCGGTCGGCCCGTCACCAGGCGCCACCGGGGTCAACGGCGCGCGCTGGCACGGGAGGTGACGTTCATTCACCGGGAACGGGACACGCGGCGCGGCCGCCGGGCGCTAGCCGCCGGGCGCTGGTCGCGGGGTCGGTGGGCAATCTCATCGAGTGGTACGAGTTCGGCGTCTACGGCTACTTCGCGACGATCATCGCGGCGCGGTTCTTCACGCCGGAGGGCGGCAGCGAGGCCGAGGGGCTGGTGAAGACGTACGCGTCGTTCGCGCCGGCGTTCTTCTTCCGGCCCGTCGGTGCGGCGCTTTTCGGCCACCTGGGCGACCGGGGCGGCCGTCGTCCGGTGCGGGACCCGCAACCCGGTGCTGATGGAGATGCTCGGGGGCTTGCTGCCGGGGGTGGCGGTACGCACCTCGGACGAACTCGGGCTGCCGTCCGACGCGAAGGAGGCCTACGCCTTCGCGGTCCTGGGGTTCCTGACCCTGCACTGCCTGCCCGGCACCGAGCCCACGAGCACCGGGGCCCGGCATCCGAGCGTGCTCGGGTCGGTGACCCCGGGCCGGGACGGGCTGCGCCTTCCCCCGCCGGCCGGCCGCAGGCCGACGCGCCTGCCGCTGGGCTGACGCGATCCGTTCGGCTCCTCTCATGCCACTTTCACCCACGCCTCATACGGTGGGGGCATGACGCAGGAGACTCCTCCCGGGTGGTACCCCGACCCCGGACAGAAAAGTGACGGGCCCGCCACCGAGCGCTGGTGGGACGGCAGGGCCTGGACGGACCGCATCCGTCCGGCGGAGCCGACCGCGACCTGGGGTCCCCCTACGCAGCGGCCGACGGCGGGGGCCTCCCCGACGGATCCGGCGCCTGGTGATGCGCCGTTGTCGGGTCCGGCACCCTCAGCGGATACGTCGTCCTCAGGGGATACGTCGTCCTCCGGGGCCACGTCGTCCGCGGGGGAGCCGGGGCCCTCTGGGCAGCCGGGTGATGCGGGGGCACCGGGAGCCGCCGGGCATCAGGGTGGTGCCGGGGATCCGGCTGGCGCCGGACAGCCGACCGGCGTTGGACAGCCGGAAGCGGGGCAGCCGACTGGTGCCGGGGCACCGGGGGCTGCCGGGAGTCCGGGTGGTGCCGGCGCGCCAGGAGCCCCGGGGTATCCGGGTCATACCGGACAACCCGCAGCCGCCGGGAGTCCGGCCGGCGCCGGGCAGCCGACCGGCGCCGCAGCCCCAGGAGCCTCCGGGCATTCGGGCAATGCCGGACAACCGGGAGCCGCCGGGTATCCAGGCGGCGTTGGGTATCCAGGCGGCGCCGGGTATCCAGGCGGCGTCGGATACCCGCCCGGCACTGGGCATCCGGCCGCTCCCGGGTATCCCGCCTACCCCGCCGCGCCTCCGGCCGCCGGCCGAGGGCGAGGCTTGCGGATCGGGATAGCCGTGGCGGCAGCCGTCGTCGTGCTCGCCAGCATCGGTGTCGGCGTGTACGCCCTGACCGACAACGGCGGCTCGGGCGGCGGTTCCGCCACCTCGCAGGCGCCGGGCGGCCCGGGCGGACCCGGGGGCCAGGGCGGTCCGTTCGGCGGGCCCGGCGGCGGATCCGGGGGTTCCGGCGGTGACGGCGGATCAGGTGGCTCCGGCGGCTCCGGTGGGCCCAGCCCGGCGCCCGAGCAGTCCGAGCCGCCGAAGATCAGGAGCGGGTCGGTGACCGACGCGGTCAGCGGGATCAGCCTGCCGATCCCGCAGGGCTGGTACGGCCAGGAGATCACGGCCGGCGCCCAGATGACATCCGACGACTCCTACAAGTGCCCCGGCGACACCACCTCGACCTGCACGAAGGGCGGAGCCTACTCGGCACCGGCCCTGGCCCTCGGTATCAAGGGCGGCACCGCCGAGGAGGTCGCGAAGGCGGACATCGCGGCGAACGCCGAGGAGTCCTACGGCGGCAAGTCCTACGGCGGGATCACCTCCCACGACGTGCTGGCCGCCAAGTCCGTGACCGTGGCCGGGCAGAAGGGCTATCTGGTCCGCTGGAAGGCCGTCACGAGCAAGGGCGCCGACGGCATCGTGGAGTCGCTCGCGTTCCCCTCCCCCGCGAACGCGGGGCAGATGGTCGTCGTGCGCTTCGGCATCGACGCCGACCAGAAGGAGTCCGTCCTGGACGAGATCACCAGGGGCATCAAGGTGTCGACGGACGGCGGCAACGGCCAGGACGTCTGACCGGCCCGGACGCCAACGCATGGGGACCAGACGGCCCGCGCGCTCCCCGGACGCCGTCGGCCGGGTGGGGCGCCCCCGCCGCTCACAGGGGAACCCCACCCGGCCGGAGGGTGCGCGCCGCCCCCGTCCCCACGGGTCGGCGCGGTCGGGTCGCCGTCCGGTCATCCGTGGACGGCGGCCCGGGTCTTACGTGAGGCCGAGTGCCGGCAGCACGGCCGCCTCCACGAACCGGACAAGGTAGTCGGGGTCCGCGTCCTCGCCCTCCAGGACGGGCCGGATGCGCAGGACGCCGAACATCTGCGCCGGGATGTACTCCAGCGCCGGATGATCGGCGGGCACCTCCCCCCTTTCGACCCCCCGCCGGATGATCTCCTTCAGCGCGGCGATCTCCGGTTCGACCAGCGCCTCGCGCAAGGCGCGCTGCAGCTCGGCGTCCTGGGGCGCGGCATGGGCGAGCGCCTGAAGGAGCTTGGTGTCCCGGCCCGACAGCTCGCCCGCCGCCCGGGCGGCCTCGCGCAGGTCGTCCGCGAGCGAGCCGGTGTCGATGCAGCGCGTCCGCCGGTGGGAGCGCAGCGCCGCCGCCACGAACTGGGGCTTGGTCTTCCACTGACGGTAGAGCGTGGACTTGCTGCACCGGGTGCTGGCCGCGATCCCCTCCATGGTGACGGAGTCGTAGCCGCACTCGCGGAGTTGCTCCAGCACGGCGTCGTAGAACTCCTGCTCACGCTCGGGCGTGATCTTGGAGCGGCGAGAGGAACCGACCGGCTCGGGTCGGTCCGCAGCCTGCGACGTCACGGGCTGTGCTCCTGGCCTTCCTCGGACGGCCGGAAAATTCCCGGCCGGCGGTGTGTCTTTCATCTATCGATACGCCAGTGTACCGGTACGAGACCGTATCGGTACGCACTCGTACCGATAACAGCATCACCGTCACCGAAGGGGCCGGGGGATGAATGCCCGGACCGAGCCTGCGCCGGCGGGGTCCGACGCGATAGCGCGACCGCCGCTCGTCCGGGAGTTCCTGCTCGTCGCAGGGCTCTTCCTCGTCTACAAGTTCGGCCGGCAGCTGGCCACGGGGCACACCGGCGAGGCCTTCCACAACGCCTACCGCGTGTGGGACTTCGAACGAGCGGTCCATCTGCCCGGCGAGGGGACGGTGCAGTCCCTGCTCCTGCACGGCGACGGCCCGGTGCACCTCGCGAACACCTACTACGCGGCCGTCCACTTCCCGGCCACGGCCGCCTTCCTGATCTGGCTCTACCTGCGCCGCCCGGCCCACTACGTGTGGGCCCGCCGGGTGCTGGCCGCCGTCACCGCCGCCGCCCTGGTGCTACACCTGCTGTTCCCGCTCGCCCCGCCGCGCATGCCGGCCGCGACCGGCCTGGTGGACACGGCCCAGGTCTACGGTCCGTCGGTGTACGGCAGTCCCGCGACCGACTCCCTGTCGAACCAGTTCGCCGCGATGCCGTCGCTGCACTTCGGCTGGGCCCTGATGGTGGCGGTCGGCCTGGTCGTGGCGACCCGCTCGCGGTGGCGCTGGTTGTGGCTGCTGCATCCCCTGCTGACGCTGCTGGTGATCGTCGGCACCGCGAACCACTACTGGCTCGACGCGATCGCGGCGACGGGCCTGCTGGGTGTCGCGCTCGCGGCGATCCACCTGCCGCACCGCACGGCGACGACGGCGGACCGCGGGCAGGGCAGGCTCGTACCGGCCCAAGCCCGGATCCGGACCGAGGAGCAAGTGCTCGCGGGGCCGGCCGATGAGCGCCGTCCTCGTCGCCGTGGTCCTGTCCCTCGTCTCCGCCGTCGCCTACGCGGCCGCCGCGGTCGCCCAGGAGCGACTCGCCTCCCGCTCGCCCGGCGCGGGCACGCCGCGGCTGCTCGGCAGTGGCGCCTGGTGGTGGTCGGTCGGGCTGAACGCGGCTGCCGCGCTGCTGCACGTCGTGGCGCTGAAGTACGGCCCGCTGACCGTGGTCCAGCCGCTCGGCGCGCTCACCCTGGTCGCGGCGGTGCCGATGGGCGCGCGGCTCGCGGGACGGCGGGTGAGCGCCGTCGAGTGGCGGGGCACCGCGCTGACGCTGCTCGGCCTGGGCGCGATCCTGGTCTCGGCGTCCGGTCCGGCGCCCGACGACGTGCTGAGCGTTCCGGAGGCGCTGGCGGTCGAGGGCGCCACGGCGGTCCTCATCGGGGTGCTGTCCCGGCCGGGCGCCCGCCCGGGGCTGCGGCACGCGAGCGCGTCCGGCGTGGCCTCCGGGGTCGCCTCGGCCCTCACGCAGACCGTGACCGTGGCCGCGACGGACCGGTCAGGTCCGCTGCTGAGCGTCCAGGTGGTCGCGGTGGCGCTGCTCGTGGCGGCCTTCGCGGCCGGTGGGCTGCTGCTGTCGCAGACGGCCTACCGGGGCGGTCTCGGCGGCCCGCTCGCGGTGGTGACCCTGGCCAACCCGCTGGCCGCCGCGGTGATCGGCCTGTCGCTGCTGGGCGAGCGCCTCCAGGGCGGCCCGGCGGGCGTGCTGCTGGCGCTCGCCGGGGGCGGTCTGGCGTCCTGGGGCGTGGTGCTGCTCAGCCGGGCGACGCCCCGGCACGCCCCGTCGGACGACGACCATCCGGTGGCCGCCGTCCTGGCCCTGGAACCCGGTTCGGCCGCGACCGAACCGGCGTTGGTGCCCCGCCCGCGCGACCCGGGGCACCTCACCACGGCTACGCGGTGATGAACGCCGGGTCGCTCACGCCCGGCCGACCGTTGTCGACGTGTCCCGCGAACCGCCGCAGGAACGCCGCATCGCCCTCGGCCGTGACGGTCAGGTCGTACCAGCGGCGACTGGCGGCGAGCTCGACGGTCCGCCGCACCTTCGCGCCCGGGCGGACGGTGACGGTCGAGGGCCGGCCGCCGTAACCGTCGGAGACCTTCAGCCGTGCCGCGCCGGAGCCCTTGTTGGCGAAGGTCAGCTCGATGTCGTCACCGGTGTGGCGCGCGGTGACCTCGCAGCCGGCCGTCCTGTTCGACCCCTTGAAGACCCGCACGAAGCCGTTCGGTCCGTGCACGGTCAGGTCGTACGAGCCCGCCGAGTAGGCCGAGTTCCAGGTGTCGGAGAGCGCCTTGCCGGCCTCGGTGGTGTACATCCAGGGGCCGTCGGTGCGGTTGCCGGAGGTGACGTGGAAGGCGGCGCCGGCCTTCGGCCCGGAGGCGAAGGCGAGGGTGAGCTCCCCGGCCACCGCGTCGACCGAGGCGTCCACGTACGGTGCGTACTTCAGCGGCCGGGCGCGGCGCAGGCCGCGTTCCTGCCGGGGCATGCGCGGGTCGGCGGGCGGGGTCGGACGGTAGTCGGGGTGGCGTTCGCGGTCCTGCGGCTCGTACTCGTCGGTGCCGGGCAGCGGGGCGGGTCGCGTGTCCTTGCGGGAGAAGTCGAACGCGGAGGTCAGGTCACCGCAGATCGCCCGGCGCCACGGCGAGATGTTGGGCTCGCGCACGCCGAATCGGCGCTCCGTGAACCGCAGGATGGAGGTGTGGTCGAGGGTCTCCGAGCAGACGTATCCGCCCTTGCTCCACGGCGAGACGACCAGCATCGGCACCCGCGGCCCGAGGCCGTAGGGGCCGACCGTGTTCTTGCCGTCGCCGGGGAAGAGGTCGAGGGAGACGTCGACGGTGGACTTGCCGCGGGAGGCGTCCTTCGGCGGCAGGGGCGGTACGACGTGGTCGAAGAAGCCGTCGTTCTCGTCGTAGGTGATGAACAGGGCCGTCTTCGCCCATACCTCCGGGTTGGCGGTGAGGGCGTCCAGGACCTGCGCGATGTACCAGGCGCCGTAGTTCGACGGCCAGTTGGAATGCTCGCTGAAGGCCTCGGGGGCGGTGATCCAGGAGATCTGCGGCAGCCTGTCCGCCTTGACGTCGGCCTTCAGCTGGTCGAAGTAGCCGTCGCCGGCCTTGACGTTCGTGCCCGTGCGGGCCTTGTCGTACCACGGGTCACCGGGCTTGGCGTCGCGGTACTTGTCGAAGTACAGCAGGGAGTTGTCGCCGTAGTTGCCGCGGTAGGCGTCCTCGATCCAGCCCCAGGAGCCCTTCGCGTCGAGGCCGTCGCCGATGTCCTGGTAGATCTTCCAGGAGATGCCGGCCTGCTCCAGGCGTTCGGGGTAGGTCGTCCAGCCGTAGCCGAGTTCGTCGTTGCCGAGGACCGGGCCGCCGCCGGTGCCGTCGTTGCCCGTGTGACCGGACCACATGTAGTAGCGGTTCGGGTCGGTGGAGCCGATGAACGAGCAGTGGTAGGCGTCGCAGACGGTGAAGGCGTCGGCGAGGGCGTAGTGGAAGGGGATGTCCTCGCGGGTCAGGTACGCCATGGTCGTGGTGCCCTTTGCGGGCAGCCACTTGTCGTACTTGCCGCCGTTGTAGGCCTGCTGGCCGTCGGGCCAGGAGTGCGGCAGGCCCTCCAGGAACTGCATGCCGAGGTCGTCGGCGTCCGGGTGGAAGGGCAGGAGCTCCTTGCCGTCCTTCTCCTGGTGCCATATCGGCTTGCCGTTGTCGAGGGTGACCGGACGCGGGTCGCCGAAGCCGCGGACGCCTCTCAGGGTGCCGAAGTAGTGGTCGAAGGACCGGTTCTCCTGCATCAGGACGACGATGTGCTCGACGTCCTCGATCGACCCGGTGCGGTGGTTGGCCGGGAGCGCGGCGGCGCGCTGGATGCTGGCGGACAGTGCGCTGAAGGCCGTGGTGGCACCCGCGAGTTGGAGAAAGCGGCGCCGGTTGACTTCGGACATGAAGGACAGACCTCTCATCCTGAGGTACGGGATGGCCGGAACATGACGGAATCTGCGCGGAAGGAGTGTTTCAGGGACACCAAACGTCAAGGAAGGGGCCGGTGACACTCGTGTGAAAGTCGCCGGTACGTGAGGTGTGCCGGGGCGCTGCCCGGGGAGGGGCATGGACGTGACAGAGACGCAGACGGTTTCCCCGCCGACGAAACGGCCCGTTCGCCAGCTCCTCGCCGCCTCCGTGGGCAACGCGGTGGAGTGGTACGACTGGTACGCCTACACGTTTCTGGCCACCTACATCGCCGCCCAGGTCTTCCCGAAGAGCGCGGACAACTCACTGGTGCCGCTGCTGTCCACGTTCGCGGTGTTCGCGGTGGGCTTCTTCATGCGGCCGGTCGGCGGGCTGCTGATGGGCGCGGTCGCGGACCGGCACGGGCGACGGGCCGCGCTGACGGTCACCATCCTGCTGATGGGCGGCAGCAGCCTGCTCGTCGGGCTGACCCCGACGTACGCGGCGGTGGGCGTGCTGGCGCCGGTGATCCTCGTCCTGGCGCGGCTACTGCAAGGCCTGTCCGTGGGCGGCGAGTTCGCGGCCTCGACGACCTTCCTGGTCGAGTCGGCGGGCCCCGGCAGGCGCGGTCTGTTCTCCAGCTTCCAGTACGTGTCGACGACCGTGGGGCAGCTCGTCGCCTCCGGCATCGCCACGCTGCTGGTGGACACGCTGAGCGACGGGCAGATGAACGGCTGGGGCTGGCGGGTGCCGTTCGTCCTCGGGGCCGTGCTGAGCCTGGTCGGCTTCTGGATCCGGCAGGGCGCGCAGGAGACCCGCAGCACCGAGCAGCAGAACGCCCCGCGCCCCGGCCTGTTCGAGGCGCTGCGCCGGCACCCGCGCGAGTCGCTCCTCATCGGCGGCATCACGGCGGGCGGCACCATCGCCTACTACACGTGGACGTCGTATCTGCCGACGTACGCCGAACTCAACACGGGGCTGGAGAAGTCGGACACGCTGCTCGTGAGCACGATCTCACTGGCCTTCTTCGCGCTGCTGCAACCGCTCGGCGGCCTGCTGTCGGACCGCTTCGGCCGCCGCCCCCTGCTCCTCTTCTTCGGCCTGGGCTTCGCCCTGCTCACGGTGCCCCTGCTGCACGCCCTGCGCGACTCCTTCGCCGTGCTGCTGCTCGTGAGTTGCGCCGGCATGGTGCTGCTGACCGGATTCACCTCGATCAGCGCGGCCGTGAACGCGGAGATCTTCCCGCCCCGGGTCCGCGCGGCCGGCATCGGCTTCCCCTACTCGCTGACGGTCGCCCTCTTCGGCGGCACGGCTCCGTACGTGGGCACGCTGTTCAAGGAGATGGGCCACGCCGGGCTCTTCCCGTGGTACGTCGCGGTGCTCTGCCTGCTGTCGTCGCTGGTGTACCTGCGGCTGCCGGAAACGGCTCACACACCTCTCCGGCGGTGAGCGGGGGCGGCCGGTCAGGGCCCGGCTCGCGGGCGGGGCCCCTCCGCCCCTTCGTCCGCGCGCGCCCCCTCGCGCGCTCCCTCCTGTGGCCCTTCGTGCGGTCCCGCGCCGTCGTGGAAGACGGTCGGCGGTCCGGGCGCGCCGGTCTCTCCCAGCACGTTGTGCTCCCGGACGGCGGCTCTCTCGGGGTCGACCACGGCGTCGGTCGTCCTGCCCACCTCCGACAGCGTCATCTGGGCGCGGTCGTCGACCAGTCGGGTCACGAGGTGCTGGGCGGCGCCGAAGGCCGCGGCCCAGCCGAGGACCTGCGCCCTGCTGTCGAGATCGCTGAGCCCGGGGACGAAGGCGCCCCGGATCAGCAGCAGTCCGAGGAAGGCGGACAGGGCGCCGGTGGGGAACTTCAGCACCGCCGATGCCAGGGGCAGCATGTAGGGAGAGTCGGTGCCCCGGATGTGCCGCAGTGAGGCGATGACGGTGAGTGCCGCGCCGGCGAGCCCGGCGATCTCGACGGTGAGGATGTCCCTCGGCTGGGCCAGGCTGCTGGCGGGGGTGTCCACCGGGACGTTGTGACGCTCCGCGGTGGGGCACACGACATCGACCCCGCTCAGGTCCCCGGGGCTGACCTTGGGCGCGAAGCACATGCTCAGCGACCGGGGAAAGAACCAGCCGTAGACGGCGAGGCCCGCCACACCGAGCAGGACGAGGAACGTCGCGGTCCACAGGATGTTGCGCAGGCTGCGCACCCGGGCGAGTTCGTCGTCCAGCGCGTTGTAGGCGGCGTCGAGCGCCCGGACCATGAGGTCCCGGTCGCTCGGTGACATCTCGCCGGAGATGATGGAACGCAGCCGCCGGGCGAGGCGGACCCGTCGCGGGTCGTCCTTGTCCAGATGATCCTTGACCAGCGCCATGACCTCGCTGGCACGGCCGGCGGCTTCCTCGTCGGAGACCAGTTGCAGGAGCATCACCTCCGCGCTGCGCACATTCGACCAGACGCCCTCACGCGCGGCCGACCCCGACCACAGACGCCGCCATCCGAAATCCGCCTCGGCGGCCGAGCCGGCCTTTTCCAGATGGCTCCGCATTCCCGCGACGAGCGTCATACGGTCTTCAGGGCAGGGCCGGACGCTCTCACGTTCCAGCTGTGCTTCGAGATAGGCGATCCGGGTTTTCGCCCGGGCGCGCCATGCGGTCGGCGGCGGCCGGCCCGGAGCGGTGCCGTTCACCCGTAGACGGCGGGCACGCGCAGCCTCTCCCACGACTTCCGGCCCGGCGTGCCGTCAGCGTCCTGACCCTTGAATCCGAGTTTGCGCTGCCAATTCGCGTACGACTTCCGGTCCGCTTCGCTCCACTGCGAGTCGGGCCCGTCGGCGTACACCGAACAGCCCTCCTCGACGAGGCGATAGCCCATGGCCTCGATGACCGGGCTGGTCACGGACGACTGGAAGAAATCGGCGCCCGGGAAGGGCTCGTACTCACCATGCATTTCCGGTGGGGCCACACGGATCCGCTGTCCGAGGTGGATGATATTCGGATTCTCGATCTGGGGGTTCCACTCCAGGATCTGGTCCAGCGTCACGCGGTGCATGGCCGCGATCTTGCCGAGCGTGTCGCCCCGTTTCACCATGTAGAACTCCGCTGCCCTTTCCATGCACCCACACTAAATGAATTCCCCGCCACGAAAAAGTCGAGAATTCCGTTTCAATTTCACTTTTTGATTCGGAAACGGCTTCCGTCGAAACCGGCTCACAGGCGGGCGATGACCAGGGCGATATCGTCCCGGCCACCGTCGGCGACACCCATGTGGGCGAGCAGTCCGTCGGCGAGTTCTTCCACCGGGAGCGTGCCGCACTGGGCGAGAGTGTCGATCAGCCGCGCCAGGCCGATGTCGATGTCCTCGCCGCGGCGTTCGATGAGGCCGTCGGTGTAGAGCACGAGCGTGCCCCCTCGGGTGTAGGGCAGGCCGGCCTGGGGGCGGGGGACATGTTCCGGCCGGGCGCCGAGCGGCGGGTCCGTGGCCTGGTCCAGTAGTCGGCAACTGCCGTCCGGACTGAGCAGTACCGGCGGTGGGTGGCCGGCGTTGCTGTAGATGATCAGCCGGCTGCGCGGGTCGATGAGCACCTTGGCCACGGTGGTGGCGAGCGCGCCGTCGACCGCCCGGGCGTACAGGCCCAGTACCTCAAGGGCCTGTGCGGGGCTGGGCACAGCCCGGATGGCTGCGCTCAGGGCGCTGCGCAGCATGCCCATGACGGCGGCGGCCTCGATACCGTGGCCGACGACGTCCCCGATGGCGATGGCGCAGCGGTCGGGCGGCAGATCGACCACGTCGTACCAGTCGCCGCACACGTTGAGCGATCCGCTGGCCGGCAGGTAGCGCACGGCGATGTCCCGGTGTCTGTCCAGGTCGGGCGAGCGGAGCATGACCTCCTGGAGGGTGACGGCGATCTCGCGTTCGCGGGCATGCGCCTGGCGCAGCTGCTCGTTCAACCGTTCCAGGTCGTGCGACCGGGCATACACCTGGGCCGCGATCCCTGTCGCCTGGTTGCTCAGCGGCGGGGTGAGCTCACGGATGACGGGGGAATGCATCAGCTCGGTGACGTCGTCGGCGCGCGCGATGATCCATTTCACGGCGCCGTCCGGCCCCAGAACGGGGCTGGACATCCCGCACCACCAGCGCTCCTCCACCTCCCCCGGCCGGCCGGCGACGGGAATGTCGAATCGCCGCGGTGCCACCATGTCGGGCTCGTGGGAGTCCAGCACGCGCTGGAGTGAGGCGCCGAATTCACGCGCCGCATCCGGCTCACCAGGGGTGTCCGGGAACGCTTCCAGGACGTACCGCCCGGCCAGTTCCGCGCGGGTCCTGCCGGCGGCCTGGAGATAGGCCCGGTTGGCATGGCGAACCACCAGGTCGGCGTCCAGCACCAGGTACGGGTTCGGTGCGGCGTCGAACAGCTCCTCGAAATCGATCTCCGCTGTCGTCACGCGCGTGCCCTGCCGATCTCTCCAAGCGCGACCGCTGCATCTCCAACCTACGAGCCGCCCGCCGGACGCGCCCGCCGGACCGTGTCGCCGAGCACGGCCGGCCGAGCACGAGGGTTTCCGGACCACTCAGCCCCCGACCCGGCACTTGAGGAGTGGTTCAAGCATGCCGAGGTCCGCAACTGGGCCGCTGACAACGACGTCGAGCCGGTCTCCCTACCGACCCACTGATCCTGGCCGAACTTGATCGAGTCGGAGTTCGCGGCCACGGCGCGCACGGCCTTGACGGACAGTCAGGCCTGGAAGTTCCGGTCCTCGGTCGGCGTGCCGGGGATGCCGAAGCCAACCGCGGGACAGTGCCCGGAGCAATTCCTGGCAGCGCCGACTGCGACGGCTACGATAGACCTAGCTTCGACAGGATATCTAGCATTGCTAGGATACCGTCATGTCCGCCGTCAGCGAGCGCCGTGAACGTGAACGCGCCCACCGTCATCAGCTGATCATCACAGCCGCGCGCGAACTCGCGGAGGCCGAAGGCTGGGAGGCAGTGACCACACGACGGCTGGCGGAACGCGTCGAGTACAGCCAGCCGGTGCTGTACAGCCACTTCAACGGCAAGAACGCCATCGTGAGCGCAGTCGCCCTCGACGGCTTCAGCGAACTCGCCGCCCATCTGCGCCGCACGCGCAGGCCACCCCAGAGACGGGGCATGCCCTGCGCGCCGTCTGCCGCGCCTATCTGGAGTTCGCGACCGAGCGGCCTGCCCTGTACCAGGCCATGTTCGTCCTGCCCACTGACTTGAAGTTCGCGAGCACCGAGACACCGCCCCCGCTACGGGCCGCTTTCGGCGAGTTCGTCAGCTGCTTCCGCCTGGACAACGAGCGACGCGAACTGGTCGCCGAAGTCACTTGGAGCGCATTGCACGGCATGGCTGCCCTGTCCGACAGCGGCCGCATCCCCCCGGACGGCCAAGAGGAGCGGCTCGATTTCCTCGTCACTCAGATCGCCGGCACCCCAGCGGGCTGACCACGCAACAAAGGGCAATTGATACGCACTCGAAGCCCAGCCCGAACCCACCGGCGATCAGCTCGCCCCTCATCCGTAAGTTTCCTCAACGGAGATCCCATTCCAAGGGCACGGTCGCGCCGATACCGCTACGCTGACACCCAACGTCTCATAACCTGGTTTGGTCTTGATGGGTGAACTTGACGTTGCGTCCGAACATGTGGCCGCTCAAGACGTGGCTACCGACGACTTTGTAGCTCGATTCTGCGCCGCGGTCGCGGCTGGCGATGCCGACGCCGTGATCGAAACGATGGCCGAGGACGCCGAAATGGTGACACCGTTATCCAGCCGCGTGGTGATCCGGGGCCACGACGATCTGCGCATAGTGTTCGCCGCGTTTCTGCCGGCTTTGTCGCAGGACCTGCACTGGCGTATTCGAGTCGGAAATGCCGACACGACCGTCGCCGTGGCCGAGGCTCGACTCGGAGGCGTGCGCGTCGAGGACGCGATGCTGATCGAACAGGACGCGGACGGCCGTATCCGTCGAGTGACACCGCATGTCCGGCCGTGGCTGGGGTTGACGGTATCCGCGATGGTCCTGGGGCCCAAGCTGATGCGGCATCCTGGGGTCATGCGCCGCGCGATGCGAGGCAAGTGACCTCCGACTCGGCCACGAGTCCGCCCGATCGGTTCAGACCTACCTCCACGCCCATAGGGGCACTCAAGGGCCCTGGGCCTGCGCTTGGCCTGCGGCCACCGAAGGATCTTCAGGAGTCCGCACAACCCCCGATGATCCCGCGACGGCCGCAGCGGCTTGCCCGCGAGGCGAGCGACGACCGGCGATCCCCCGCGACGTCGCCGACGCTGGGCGTCAGGCCGGCCGACGGCGACTCGCGTCCTGCCGCCGCGCGCGGACGCCCTGGAGACCTTCGGGATTCCCCACGAATCAACTGCGCCCGAACGCGACGGCAAGATCCTTTTCCTGTCCGAGCAACTGACCCCCGGCGATCGCCTGTTCGACCGTCAGCATGCCTGATGCCAAGCCCAACACGACCGCAGGATCGCCGCGAAGCACGGTCGCCGGCGCCTCCCCACGGCAGAGTTCGACGCGCACGCCCGTCCTGTCGACGCTCACGGTGACGATCGCGTCGTCGACGGCCAGCCCGACCGTCGTCGGCTCGTCGGATCGCCTGTCTCGCAGCAGCGAATCCAGTGCCACGACCAGCCAATGCGTCCGGAAGCTGTCCTCTTGCGGACCCGAGATCATCAGCGGGGTGCTCCAGTTCACCAGGGCACCGACGGCGGTCCGAAGTTCGCTGCCCCAGGGGGTGAGCATGTACGCGACGCTGTTCCTGTCGGTGTCGAGCGTGCGTTGGACGACGCCGGCTTCTTCCAGCTCCCGCAGGCGATCGATGAGCAGGTTGGTGGAGATGCCGGGCAGCCCGGCCAGCAGTTCGCTGTAGCGAGCCGGGCCGACGAGCAACTCCCGGACGATCAGCAGACTCCAGCGCGCGCCTATGACGTCGAGCGCCCGGGCGAGACCACAATATTGACCATAAGACCGTTTAGGCATTGCTCTCCTCAACCACTATGCTTGACTTTCTCATACTTGCTTTAGTATAAATCAGCTGGACGGAGGCCCAGCAGTTGTCGATCCAGCAACCTGCAGGCACACGCCCCTCTTGGGTGGACGCCGATCTGTATCCCTTCGAGAGCCGCTTCGTCGAGCTCGACGGACACGTCGTGCACTACATCGACGAGGGCTCAGGGCCGATCTTGTTGATGTTGCACGGCAACCCGACGTGGTCGTTCGTGTACCGCGAAGTCATCGCGGCCCTGCGTGATCGGTTCCGCTGCATCGCCTTGGACTATCCCGGGTTCGGGCTGTCGGTCGCGGCGCCCGAGTACGGCTACAAGCCTGACGACCATGCCGCCGTGGTCGTGGCGTTCCTCGACCGCATGGGACTGTCGAATCTCACCCTGGTCGCACACGACTGGGGAGGTCCGATCGGCCTGCACGCAGCCGAGCAGCGGCCGGACAAGTTCGAGCGGCTGGTGCTGGCGAATACCTGGGCATGGCCGGTGAATGGCGAACTGCGCGCCGAAATGGCGTCCCGGGTGATGGGCGGACCCATCGGACGTGAGTTGATCAGACGGGTCAACCTGTTCGTGAACGCGCTGATCCCCGCGGGCCACCGGCGCCGCAAGGTCTCCCAGCCCGAGATGACGCACTACAGGGAGGCTCTGGCCACGCGGGAACGTCGCAACGCCTGCGCGATCCTGCCGGGCGCCATCACCGACAGTCGCGCGTTTCTCGCCGACATCGAGGACCACCTGACGCTGCTCGACCAGCTCCCCACGCTCATCGTATGGGCGGACGGCGATATGGCCTTCGGCGACAAAGACCGTGCGCGCCTGGAGGAGAAGTTCCCGAACCACACCACCGTGGTGGTTCATGGCGCCGGTCACTTCGTTCAGTCCGACGCCGCCGACGAGATGAGCGAAGCCATCCGGACCTGGTGGGGCAACTCGGCAACCGAGTAGCCGCCCAACGGCTGCGCGGGAGATGACTCCGAGGAAGCCGCGATCGGCTCTACGCCGGGTGGACAGATCGACGAGAAGGCCGTGCCGAACCTCGGCCGCACCCGGCCCTGGTCGACTCGACCTCGCTTGCGCCGCAACCCCTACGACGTGTCACGAACCGATCGGCCCGCAGTCGCCGACCACGGGCCCACCGGCTACTGCGACGGTGCCTCCTCGTCGACGAAGAACTGCCTGTTGTTCGCGATCGACGACCGCCACTGTTCCGGAACATCGTCTTCGTCGTAAATCGCTTCGACCGGGCAGACCGCCTCGCACGCACCGCACTCGACACAAGCCACCGGGTCGATGAACAGCTGCTCGTGCTTGTCGAAGTCCGGCCCGTCGGGCGCGGGCTGGATCGCATCGACCGGGCACACGTCGTAGCACGACGAGTCCTTGCTGTCGATGCACAGCTCGGTGATCACGTACGTCATACACACCTCCCTGGAATCTGTGAGCAAGAAATCAACGCTGGCCGGCCTCCAACTCCCGTAGGAGCGCCTCGAGTTCGTCGGGAGTGGCTTCGGCGAGCAGCTGTTCGAGTTCATCGAGCTGATCGCCGACGTCGCCGGCCTCGACGGGCTTCGACTCGTCCGCGTCGTCAGCAGCGTCGGCTCCGCCGAGCCTGAGCCGCGAGATCAGCCCTTCCGAGAGCCCGGTGATGGTGGCGCCTTGGAGCAGGTCGAGGACCGAGACATCGATCTGCAGGACGGCCTCGATGCGGTGTTTCATCTCGATCGCCATCATGGAGTCCAGCCCGAGATTGCTGAGCGTTTCCTCGGTGCCGATCTGCTCAGCTTCCAGACCGAGCACCCGTGCTGTCACGTCGCGCAGGTGGTCGCCCAGAACTGCGGCACGCTCGCCTTCGCCTGCCTGCCGCAGCGCCGCGAGCAGAGATTGGGCGTCCGCGCCGCCGTCGTCGGGCTGGTCGCCCTGGCCGTGGACCTCGAGTTGGGTGAACATCCGCGGCAGTTGGCCCGCCGGCGAGGTCTCCCGTGCCGTCGCCCAGTCCACGGTGATCGCCACCAGGTGGGCTGGGCGTTGGTGCAGGACGCGGCCCAGGATCTGCATACCCGCTTCGGGAGTGATGAGTTCGATGCCGCGACGAGCGTACATCTGTTCGAGGTCGAGCTTTTCGACCATGCCGACCGACCACGGCCCCCACCCGATGCTGAGGGCGGGCAGCCCGAGCCCGCGCCGGTAGAACGCCAAGGCGTCCAGGAAGGCGTTGCCGGCCGCGTAGTTGCCTTGGCCCGGTGAGGCGATCACCGAGCCGGTGGACGAGAACAGCACGAAGAAGTCCAGAGCCGTATCCCGGAAGAGACGATGCAGCAGCCATCCGCCGATCAGCTTGGGCCGCAGGACCTTCCTGAATGTCGCCTGGTCCATCCGCACAAGGAGTTCATCGTCGACGACACCGGCGGTGTGGATGACGCCGGCGATCGGCGGCAGGCCCTATTCGTGGTGCGCGCTCAGCCACTGTCGCAGCTCGTCGGGGTCGGCCACGTCGACGGCGGCCAGGTGAATCCTGGCGCCGAGCGATTCGAGCTCACGGAGCTTGCCGACGAGGCTCCACTGCGGGTGGTCCTCGGGCAACTCGTCCCAGGACTGCCGAGCCGGGACCGGGGTGCGGCCCATCAGGACCACGTCGCGCGCGCCTCGCTCGGCCAGGAACCGCGCGACAAGCAGGCCCAGCGAGCCCAGGCCGCCGGTGACCAGGTAGCTGCCGGCGTCACGCATGCGGGCCGGGAACGGCGGCGTGAGATCGGCGCTCTCGGCGAGACGGGCGACGTAGCGTCCGCTCCCCCGCATCGCAACCTGGTCCTCGACATCGCCCCCGGTGATCTCGTCGACCAACCGGCGGGCTTGCTCAGCGTCGCTGTCCTGCGGGTCGAGGTCGCACAGACCACCCCACAGGGGCGCGAATTCCTGGTGGCCGATGACGCGGCCCAGTCCCCACAGCGGAGCCTGCGCGATGTTCGGTCGGTAGTTGTCGGCGCCGACGGATTGCGCTCCACGGGTCACCAGCCACACCTTCGGCACCTGGGACAGCTCGGCCGACAAGGCCTGCATCAGCCTCATGACCGACAACACACCGATCTCCTGGGAGGCCTGCAGGTGGTCGGCCGACCGGGTTTCGTCGAAGTCGATGTCGAGGCTCCACAGGTGCACCACTTCGCCGATCTCGTGGTCACGCAGCCTTCGCATCAACTCCAGGTAGTGGGCTTGGTTGGCGCAGTCGATGGTGTAGGAACCGTCGCCGTCGTCGACGAGTTCCCCGACGTCGGCGTGCGTGATACAGAAGGCGCGACGTCCGTCGGCTCGCAGGATGGCCGCCGCTTCGGCGCCGACGCCGGCCGCGTCAGTGAAGATCACCCACGCGCCGCCGGTACCGGTCGCGCCCGGCGGCGGGACCTGCGCCGCCGCAACGTCGTCGGTGACCGTGGTCTCTCGGGGCGCCTGATGCCATGCCAGCTCGTAGAGGTCGCGGTCGATGCGTTCCGGGGACAGGCTTGCCGCGGCTACGAGCGACTGTGCCCTGAACCCTTCGATCTCCACCAGGACCCGTCCGGTGTCGTCGCACAGGGCTATTCGCTGACGATCTGCGACCGATCGGCTGCCACCACGTGCGCGACGACGACCATGTCCCCCGAGGGCGGCGCCAGCACGCGGATCCGGTCGACCCGGACCGGGAGGTACGGTGTGACTCGCTCCTGATTCGTGTCGGGCGGGGTCGCGGCGATCAGCAGGACCTGGAAGGCGGCGTCGACCAGACACGGATGGAACAGGTAGTCGCCGACCCCGGCACGGATCTCGTCGGGAATCGCGACGGCGCCGACTGCCACCCGGTCGCCGATGGCGATGTCGCGTACGCCCTGGAATGCGGGCCCGTACTGAAACCCCATGCTGCGCGTCTGCGTGTAGAACTCGTCCTGGGAGACGTGGTTGCCGCACCGGGCGCGGGTGCCGGCGACGTCGCGCGACGCTGGTACCGCGGCGCTCGTGCCGAGTTGGGCGGTCGCGTGGACCGTCCACTGCCGTTCGCCGCTGGGCAGCGCCAGGTAACTGGCGATCTCGACACGTGCCTGCTCCTGGTACAGCGTCGTCCGCAACCGCGCGTCCGACACCGGTGACAGGACCAGCGCCTTGCGCAGCTGCAGACTGTCGACGCTGTAGTTGCCGGGCCCGTACACCTGGTGGGCAGCCGCCAACGTCATCTCGATGAACGCCGCGCCCGGCAACAGTGTGTTGTCCTGAATGCGGTGGTCGGCCAGGTAAGCCAAGTGACCGGTGTTGAGTTCCACCTCCCAGGTGGGGTGCGCGGCGTTCATCCGCTGTCCCAGCAACGGGTGCACCTGCCGGTAGTGGCGGTCCTCACGCGCCTCTGCCGATTCGTTCCAATAGGTCTTGAGCTGCCACGGGTAGTTCGGCAGCTTGACGAACCTGGCGTCGGCCGAATGGAAGGTCTCCCACTTCACCTGGTGACCATGGCTGTGCAGCGAGCTCAACGTCCGCAGCAGGACCTCGTCGTCGGGTTCCTCGCGCCGCAGTGACGGGACGACCAGACCTTCCTGCCGGGTGAGCAGTTCCCGCATCGAGCTTGCCAGGACCGGGTGTGGTGCGAGTTCGACGAAGTGGGTGCAGCCGTCGTCGACCATCTCGCTGAACGCGGCCGAGAACAGGACCGTGGCGCGCACGTTCTGCCACCAGTAGTGGGCGTCGGCTCCGCGTCCGTCGATGCGGCTGCCGGTGACCGTCGAGTACAGGGGCAGCTTGGCGGTTTTCGGGCGCAGGTCGGCCAGGCCGGCCTCCAGGTCCGCCCGCAGCGGATCCATTCAGCAGCTTGTAGTCCAGGGTGAAACCGCCGACGAACACGCCGGTGTCGCTGTCGGCGAGGCGGTCCGTGTCTTGGCCTGCGTCTTCGAAGGCTTCCCAGACGGCCCTCAGCAGCAGGCGCTGCTGAGGATCGAGCCAGATCGCCTCGCGCGGCGAGATGCCTAAGAACTGGGCGTCGAACTGGTCGACCCGATCGAGGAATCCGCCGCGGAAGGTACTCATCTTGCCTAGTTTGGCGGGGTCGGGATCGTAGAACTTGCCGATCTCCCAGCGGTCCTGCGGGAGTTCGCGGGTGGCGTCCACCCCTGCGCAGAGCAGGTCCCAGTAGGTGTCCGGGGTAACGGCTCCGCCGGGGAAATGGCATCCGATCCCGACAATCGCGATGGGTTCGCGCCGGGGATTGCCCTGCTGTCGACCGCTCATGCGGGTACATCCCCCTCGGAGATCATCGTGGACTGGAGTTCGGTGGTGAGCTGTGCCAGGAGCAGGTCCTGGCTGCCGTGGATGAAGAAGTGCGAGCCGGGCAGCATGGTGAGGCCGAACTCGTTGTCTGCCTGGACTTTCCACTGTTCGAGGTCCGCGCGCCCGACCCGCACGTCGTGCCGGCCGCCGAAGACCGACACCGGCACGGCCAACGGGGCTTCGGGCACGTACTCGTAGGTGTCGCACAGTTCGAAGTCGGCGCGAAGCGTCGGCAGCAAGGCGCGCATGAGCTCGTCGTTGTCGAGCACGTTCTGCGGTGTGCCTTCCTTGGCGAGGACCGTTTTGAGCACCTCGTCGGGCAGGTGATAGATCCGGATGTTGGGGTTGGGCAGCTGTGGCGCCCGAAACGCGGCCAGGAACAGGCGTTCTGGCTGCGGAGCACCGGCCCGCCTCAACTGCCGGGCCAGTTCGAATGCCACGAGCGCACCCATGCTGTGCCCGAACAGCGCGAACGGCCGGTCGAGCAACGGTGTGATGGCCGCGTGGAGGTCGGCCACGAGCGGGACCAACCGCCGGTAGGAGGGCTCGGCGGCCCGGGATTCGCGCCCCGGCAATTGGATCGCGCACACCTCGACCTGGTCGGGCAGGTGGTCGCTCCAGGCACGGAAGACCGTGGTGCCGCCGCCGGCGTAGGAGAAGCAGAACAGCCGCAATGCCGGATCGGCGCTCCCGTGCCGGACGAACCACGCCGGGCCGGCCGGGGCCTGCGACCGTCCTCGGCGCAGGCGCTCGGCGAGTCGGGCGCGTCGTTCGGGAGGCAGGGCCGCGAGTCGCGCTCGGAGGCGCTGTTCGGTGCCGGTCGGTCCGGTCATCGGCGGTCCTGTGTCCGGGTGGGATGGTCGTCGACCGGGGCGGCCATCCTCGAAGCTGGCCGAAAGGGCATACGGCGCAAGGCAATCGGCAAAGTCGCCCGGCCTGGCCGCCGGGGACGACTCGGCGCGCGCAAGGCCCCGGCCCACAACATCCGTGCTGCCGCCGTCGGTTCGGCTGTATGCCGGTCGGATGCGCGACCGGTGGCACGACACGATCGCCGACGTGCGCTCGTGGCATCGGTAGCGGCCAGAAGTCCGGGCTGCCGACGGTGACGATCGTTCGACTGGGGCTGAGGAGGTGAATGTGGACCCGAACACGCGACGCGAGGCGCGCGACGATCCGATCGCGGTGACGTTCGGAAAGGACCTCGGCCTGCCGTCCGAACCGCAGGGCGAGCAGGGCTTCGAGCGCCTGTGGCATCATCCGGCGCCGCCGGATGATCCGTTGCACCGCTGCATCGTCGCCGTGCAGCCTGCCGATCTGGAGGACGATCCGCGCACCGGCCGCCCCGCCGCCGAAGGACCGGCTGCCGACGGTCCGCACCGGCCCTCTGTCCCCGCACTTTCCTGACGACCACGGGAGCTGTCGTGCCCCACACGACTTATCTGGCCGCCACTACTGACAAGAACCTCGAACTCGTCCTCAACGTCATGCCCGCGATCGTGGTCATCCTGGCCGCCTCGGCCCTCTGCGGACGTCTCGCCCTCCTGGTCAAACAGCCACGGGTGCTGGGCGAGATGGTCGCAGGCGTCCTCCTCGGCCCCACGCTGTTCGGCGCCCTCTTCCCGACAGCGCAGAAGGTGATCTTCACCCCCGAGGCGAAGCCCATCCTCTACGTCCTGAGCGGCATCGGCCTGACCATCTTCATGTTCCTGGTCGGTGCCGGCCTCGACCACGGCGGCGGCAACGGCAAGAAGGACACCAAGAACGCCGCCGTCCTCGCCGTCTCCGGCATCCTGCCGTCCCTCATGCTCGGCGCCGGAGCCGCCTACCTCCTCTACGACCGGCTCTCCCGCCGTGACGTCACGCCGTTCGAGTTCGCCCGGCTTCGACCAGATGTACATCATCGTGGGCATCGTCCTGCTGTCCGGACTGTTCACCGACTACATCGGCATCCACTCCGTATTCGGCGGCTTCATCGCCGGACTTGCCATGCCGCGCAACCCCGCCTTCCGCGAGGCCCTGCACAGCCGCATGATGGACCTCGTCTGCGTCCTGCTCCTGCCGATCTTCTTCGCCTTCTCCGGGCTCAATACCGAGCTCGGCGGCCTCGCCGGCTGGGCCATGATCGGCCCGTTCCTGCTGATCCTGGTGGCGGGGTTCGTCGGCAAGTACGTGGGCTGCGCGACGGCGATGCGCGGCATCGGCTTCTCCTGGCGCGAGTCCTGGGCGGTCGGCGGCCTGATGAACGCTCGCGGCCTGATGATCCTCATCTTCATCAACATCGGCCTGGCCCAGGGAATGATCACCAAGGACGTCTTCTCCATGCTGGTCCTGGTCGCGGTCTTCACCACTGCCGGCGCGATGCCGCTGTACCGCTGGGCGCTGCCCGAGCAGCTCGAACAGCGCATGTCCCCCTCGGCACCCGAACCCAAGGCCGCCTCGGGAACGGCCTCGCCCGAGGCAGACCCCGTTCGCGCCTGACTCATCGGCCGGCCGCAATGCGGCCGTTGATCTGGTCGATCCGCTCGGGCTCGTGGCCTTGATGCCGCTCCTGCGTCTCACCCGGCCAGAGCCCTTCCGTCTGACGGAAGCCGCCTTGCCTGGTGCCCCCCGCCGTCGGGACCCTGGTCCCAACCACGGTACGCGGGGCGACGACGCCCTGCCGACAGGGACGGGAAACCCCATGCCTCACACCACCGCCTTCGCCAGGAACCAGTGGTACGTCGCCGCCTACAGTCACGAGGTCGGGCGGGAGTTGCTCGGACGGACGATTCTCGGTGAGACGCTCGTGCTCTACCGGACCGAGGAGGAGGGCACGCCGGTCGTGCTGCACGACCGGTGTGTGCACCGCCGGTACCCGCTGTCCGAGGCCCCGACGCGCCTCGACGGCGACCGGATCGTGTGCGGGTACCACGGGTTCACGTACGACACGACCGGTACGTGCGTGTACGTGCCGGGGCAGAAGCGGGTGCCGCGCACGGCCCGGGTCGCCTCCTACCCGGTCGTCGAGCAGGACTCGCTGATCTGGGTGTGGATCGGTGACCCCGCGCTCGCCGATCCGCAGAGCATCCCGCGGGCCAGGCACCTCGACTCCCCCGGCTGGGTCACCGTGCGCGGCATGGAGCCCATCGACTGCGACTACGGACTCCTCGTCGACAACCTCCTGGACCTGTCCCACGAGACGTATCTGCACGGCGGGTACATCGGCACCCCCGAGGTAGCCGAGACGCCGATCACGACGGAGGTCGACGAGGGCGCCGGGATCGTCCGGGTGAGCCGGCACATGGACGACGCCGAGTGCCCGCCGTTCTACGCCAAGTCCACCGGCATCGAGGGCCGGATCACCCGCTGGCAGGACATCGAGTACCACGCGCCCTACCTGTATCTGCTGCACAGCCGCATCGCCCCGGTCGGTGTGCTGCCGGAGCCGGACGGCAGCGACCCGAACGGCTTCCACACCGAGATCACGTACGCGATCACACCGTCCGGCGACGGCAAGGTGTACGACTTCTGGGCCGTCTCGCGCGACTGGGCGACCGACGACGCCGAGGTCACCGAGTTCCTGCGCGGCAACAACCACACGGTCGTGATGCAGGACGTCACCGCCCTCAACCTGCTCCAGAAGACCCTCGGCACCGAGCGCACCGGCTACCAGGAGCTGAGCATCAACATCGACACCGGCGGCCTGGCCGCCCGCCGTATCCTCGCCCGGCTGGTCGAGGAGGGCGAGAAGCCCGTGGAGAAGGTCCAGTGACGAGTCCGACCGGCGAGATCTACCGCATCGACTGGCTGCCCGGCACCGACATCCTGCACGGCACCTGCCACTGCGGCCGCGAGCACACCGCGCAGGATCCGGTGGAGATGTGGGAGTGGATGCTCGCCCACCCGCAGGGGCACGACGTCGACGAGCCGCGAGGGAACAGTTCATGAGCGTGTACGAAGCCGAACTCATCGTCGAGCGGCGTGAGTTCGTCGCCGACGGCGTGCTCGCCCTCACGCTGCGCCACACGTTGGGCGAGCCGCTCCCCAAGTGGGAACCGGGCGCCCACATCGACGTCGTGCTCGGCCCCGGGCTGGAGCGGCAGTACTCGCTGTGCGGCGATCCGGCGAACCGGTCGGCCTGGCGGATCGCGGTGCTGCGCGAGCCGGACGGCCGGGGTGGCTCGGCCCATGTGCACGAGCAGGTGGGGCAGGGCGACAAGGTCCGCGTGCGCGGGCCCCGGAACAACTTCGGCCTGGAGCCCGCCCCCCGCTACCGTTTCGTCGCGGGCGGCATCGGCATCACCCCGATCCTGCCGATGCTGGCGGCGGCCGAGGCGGCGGGCGCCCAGTGGACGCTGCTGTACGGCGGTCGCACCCGCGAGTCGATGGCGTTCGGCGAGGAACTGGCCCGGTACGGGGACCGGGTGACGATCGCGCCCGAGGACGAGACGGGGCTGCTGGACCTGCCCTCGGTGCTGGACGACGTACCCGAAAGCACGCTCGTGTACTGCTGCGGCCCCGGGCCGCTGCTGGACGCGGTCGAGGAGCGCTGCCCGTCGGGAGTGCTGCGTGTGGAGCGGTTCCGGCCGAAGGAGCAGGAGACCGGCGGCGACACCGAGTTCGAGGTGGAGCTGGCGCGGAGCGGCAGGACGCTCACCGTCGCGCCGGACGTGTCCGTCCTGGACACCGTGCGTGCCGCGGGGGTCGAGGTGCTCTACTCCTGCACCGAGGGCACCTGCGGGACCTGCGAGACCGACGTCCTCGACGGCACCCCGGAACACCGGGACTCCGTGCTCACCCCGGATGAGCGGGAGAGCGGCGAGACGATGATGATCTGCGTGTCGCGGTGCCGGGGGCGGCGGCTGGTGCTGGACTTGTGATCCGCAGGTCGGCCTCGATCCCGGCGACGGTCGCCAGCAGGTGCGGCAACAGGTCGCGGCGTACGGAATCGACGGAGTTGCGGCCGGCGTGCACGGCGATGTTGACGGCCGCGACCACGTCGCCGTCCCGGTCCCGCACCGGGGCGGCGACCGACCTCAGCCCCTCCTCCAGCTCCTGGTCGACGACGGCGTAGCCCTGCCTGCGGACGCGGCGCAGCTCCGTCCGCAGGGCCCCCGGCGTGGCGATCGTGCGCGTGGTGAGGGGCTTCAACTCCGTCCGGGCGAGCCTGGCTTCGACGTCCTCGTCCGGCAGATGAGCGAGGATCACCCGGCCCACCGAGGTCACATACGCCGGGAAGCGGGTGCCGACCGTGATGGACGCGGTCATGATGCGGCGGGTGGGGACCCGGACGACGTACACGATGTCGTCGCCGTCGAGGACACAGAGCGAGGACGATTCCCGTACCCGCGCGACGAGTTGCTCCAGATGGGGCTCGGCGATCTGGGGCAGCGTGTAGCTGGAGAGGTAGGAGTAGCCGAGTTCCAGCACCCGCGGGGTGAGGCGGAAGCGACGGCCGTCGGTGTGGACGTAGCCGAGGTCGGCGAGGGTGAGCAGGAAACGGCGGGCCGCCGCGCGCGTCAGTTCGCAGGCGCGCGCGACCTCGCTCAGGGTCAGCGCCGGATGCTCGGCGTCGAAGGCTCGGATCACGGCGAGGCCGCGCTCGAAGGACCGGACGAAATGCGGTGCGCGGGCTTCAGCGGACATCCTGGGCCTCCGGCGTGACGAACGACCGTGCGCTCCGCGCACGCTAGGAGTGCGGATCTCGTGATGTCAACGAGTGGTGTCGACAAGGGCATTGACCATGGATCGACCCCGGCTTTACGTTCTCGCTGAGCACAAGCGTGCTGTCTGCGCACAACCTGTCGGAGAACCACAGCCGGTCCCACAGGAGGAGTCATGCGTCGTCATCTCTTCACCCGTCTCGCGGCCGTGTCCGTCCTGCTCGCCGCGGCGGCCTGTGGCTCGTCCGACGGCGGTGGCACCTCGGACGCGGGCGCCTCGTCCGGCGGGGTGACCACCGTCGAGGTCGGGCTCATTCCCATCGTCGATGTGGCACCGCTCTATCTGGGGCAGGAGAAGGGCTTCTTCGAGAAGCAGGGCCTGAAGCTGCGGTTCACCACCGCGCAGGGCGGCGCGGCGATCGTGCCGGGGGTGGCCAGCGGCCAGTTCCAGTTCGGGTTCTCCAACGTGACGTCGCTGATGATCGCCCAGTCCAACAACGTGCCGATCAAGGCCGTCGCGAACGCGATCGCCTCGACCGGTGTCGAGGGCGAGGACTTCAGCGCGATCACCGTGGGCAAGGACAGTCCGATCAGGTCGCCGAAGGACCTGGAGGGCAAGCGGGTCGCCATCAACACCCTGAAGAACATCAACGAGACGTCCGTGCGCGCGTCGGTGCGCAAGGCGGGCGGCGACCCGGACAAGGTCAAGTTCGTCGAGCTCGCCTTCGACCAGATGCCGGCCGCCCTCGACAGCGGGCAGATCGACGCCGCCCAGGTGGTCGAGCCCGCCCTCGCCACCGTCAAGAGCCAGGGTGGACGCGTCATCTCCTCACCGCTGGTGGACGTGGCACCCGACCTCACCGTCGCGCTGTACTTCACCTCGACCCGGTACGCCCAGCAGAACCCGGACGTGGTCGAGAAGTTCCAAAAGGCCACCGCCGAGTCCCTCGCCTACGCCGACGCCCACCCGGACGAGGCCCGCCAGATCGTCACCACGTACACGAAGATCCCGGCGGCGGTGCTGGAGAAGGTGACCCTGCCGAAGTGGCCGGCGGAGCCGAACCGTGCCTCCATCGAAGCGCTGATGAAGCTCGGCGAGGACGACGGCCTGTTCAAGTCGACGCCGGACCTGGACAAGCTGCTGCCGTGAGGGACACAGACGCATGAGGGGCGCGAACGCCGCACTCGGTGCGGCCGGGCTCGCCGCCTTCCTCGCCCTGGGCGAGGCGGTGCCGCGGCTCGGTCTGGTCGAGGAGACCTACTTCCCACCCACCAGCCGGATCGCCGAAGCGCTCGCGGCCGAGACGGCCGACTCGGCCTTCTGGACGGCGCTCGGCGACACGCTCACCGGCTGGGCGCTAGGCCTGGCGATCGCCTCCTGTGCGGGAGTCGTGGTGGGCGTGCTGATCTCGGTCGTGCCGCATCTGCGTGCGGCGACGGCCTCGACGATCGAGTTCCTGCGTCCGATCCCGTCGGTCGCGCTGATCCCGCTGGCGGTGCTGCTGTACGGCACCGAACTGCGCTCGGTGCTCCTCCTCGTCGTCTACGCGTCGTTCTGGCAGGTCCTGATCCAGGTTCTGTACGGCGTCCAGGACGTCGACCCCGTCGCCGACGAGACGGCGCGGTCGTACGGCCTCGGTACCTGGGCGCGGATCCGGCATGTGCTGTGGCCGACCGCGCTGCCGTACGTCATGACCGGCGTCCGGCTGGCGGCGGCGGTCGCGCTGATCCTCGCCATCACGTCCGAACTCGTCATCGGAGCACCGGGGCTGGGCAAGCGCATCGGGGTGGCACAGGCCTCGCAGGCCGTGCCCGAGATGTACGCGCTGATCGCGGTGACCGGGCTGCTGGGGCTGCTGATCAACGTCGGCGCGCGCACGGTGGAGCGGCGGGCGCTGGCCTGGCATCAGTCGGTGCGCGGGGAGGTGGCGGTGTGAGGGGTCTGCTGCTGCGGCTGGTGTTCGCCGTCGCCCTCCCGGCCCTGCTGGTCACGGTCTGGTGGGTGGCGTCCGCGGGCAGTACGGACGTGTACTGGCCGCCCCTGCGGACGATCCTGGAGGCCTTCCCGGACGTGTGGACGGCGCAGCGCCTGCGGGGCGACGTCCTGCCGAGCGTGCTGCGGCTGGCGGGCGGTTACGCGCTGGCGGCGGCCCTGGGGGTGGCGCTCGGTACGGTCATCGGGTCCTACCGGCGGGTGCGGGCGGTGTGCGAGCCGGTCCTGGAGTTCCTGCGGGCGGTGCCGCCGCCGGTGCTGGTGCCGGTCATCATGCTGTTCGCGGGGATCGGCGACTCGATGAAGGTCACGGTGATCGCGGCCGGCTGCGTGTGGCCCGTCCTGCTCAACACGGTCGAGGGCGTGCGGGCGGTGGACCCGGTGATGGCCGAGACGGCCCGCTCGTACGGCATCACGGGCGTGGCGCGGCTCAGGAACCTGGTGCTGCGGTCGGCGAGCCCGCAGATCTTCGCGGGCCTGCGCCAAGCCCTGTCCATCGGCATCATCCTCATGGTGATCAGCGAGATGTTCGCCGCGAGCAACGGACTCGGCTTCACCATCGTCCAGTTCCAGCGCGGCTTCGCGATCCCGGACATGTGGACCGGCATCCTCGTGCTCGGTCTGCTCGGCTTCCTGCTGTCGGTTGTCTTCCGGTCGGTCGAGCGGCGGGCGCTCGGCTGGTACCACGGTCTGCGTGCCTCGGCCCGGCGGTCGCCGTGAACCTCTTGAAAGGGCGGTCCATGCTCGACGTACGGGGTCTGAAGAAGGTCTACGAGGGGTCGGGGCGGCGTGTGGAGGCGGTCCGCGACCTCACCTTCACCGTCGACGCCGGAGAACTCGTCTGTCTCGTCGGGCCGTCGGGCTGTGGCAAGACGACGCTGCTGAAGTGCGTGGGAGGGCTGCTCGCGCCGACCGGGGGTGAAGTGCTCCTGGAGGGGCGGAAGGTGAGCGGTCCGCCGCCCGGTATGGCGTTCGTCTTCCAGGAGTACGGTCGCAGCCTCTTCCCCTGGATGCGGGTCGGTGAGAACGTCGAACTCCCGCTGAAGCAGAAGGACTTGAGCAAAACCCGACGCCGGGAACTGGTCCGTGACGCGCTGGAGTCGGTGGGGCTGGCGGACGCCGCGGGGGCGTATCCCTGGCAGTTGTCCGGCGGTATGCAGCAGCGGGTCGCCATCGCCCGTGCACTGGCGTACGAGCCCCGTGTACTGCTGATGGACGAGCCGTTCGCGGCGGTGGACGCCCAGACCCGGGCCGACCTGGAGGACCTGGTCCGGGGGCTGTGGCGGGAGCGCGGCATCACGATCCTGTTCGTCACCCACGACATCGACGAGGCCGTCTACCTCGGGGAGCGGGTGATGGTGCTGTCCGCCTCCCCCACCGTGGTCCGGGAGCAGCTGAAGGTCGACCTGCCGGAGGAGCGCGATCAGTTGCACACGAGGGTGGATCCGCGCTTCGCCGAGCTGCGTACGCATGTGTACGAGCAGATCCAGGCCGCCAAGAAGGGAACTGCCGTGTCCTGAGACGGCCTCGGGGCGAAGTCGGCGTGGGCCTGTTCGACGGCCTCGGGGTACGCCTCACGCTTGGCGTGCCCGGCGTGCGCCCGATGCCGCGGCGCGCACTGCCGGCTCAGCGGTATCCGTCCCGGCTCCGCGCCGGGCCGGGAATCCGGCTGGGCCGGCGTGATCCAGCCCGGCTCGGCCGGCGCAGTTCGCGGACCGGGCAGCCCGAATTACTTGGCTAGCCACAGATTCACTGATACGTTTATGTGGCTAGCCACCAAATAGCTGGTGGCACGAGAGGAGTCGTCATGAAAGCCATCCTGTTCGACCGTTTCGGCGGCACGGAAGTGCTGCACGAGGCGGACATCGAGGTCCCGCAGCCCGGCCCCGGGCAGATCCGCGTCCGCGTCAGGGCGGCCGGGCTGAACGCGCTGGACGGCAAGATCCGCTCCGGGGCACTGGAGGCCCTGTTCCCCACGCCGCTCCCCTCCGTCCCCGGTCGCGAGCTCGCCGGCGTGGTGGACGCCCTGGGTCAGGGCGTGCGGGACGTGCAGGTGGGTGACGAGGTGCTGGGCTGGTCGGACACCGGCTCGTACGCCGAGTACGCGCTGGCCACCACCGTGGCCCCCAAGCCCGCCGGCCTCGGCTGGCAGCACGCGGCCGCGCTGCCGGTGGCGGGCGAGACGGCCGAGCGGGTCCTGAAACTGCTGCGCGTCGCCGCCGGGGAGACCGTACTGATGCACGGCGCGGCGGGAGCGGTCGGAACCCTGGCGGTCCAGCTCGCCACGGCCCGCGGAGCGCGAGTCATCGGCACCGCCGGCCCCGCCAACCAGGAATACCTCGCCTCGCTCGGCGCCACCGCGACCGTTTACGGCGAGGGCCTGGTCGAGCGGGTCCGGGCGCTCGCCCCCGACGGCGTGGACGCGGTGTTCGACCTGGCCGGGAAGGGAGCCCTTGAGGACTCCATCACCCTGCGGGGCGGCACCGGGCGCATCGTCACCATCGCCGACTTCCGCGCGCACCAGCTCGGCATCACCTTCGCCAACGGCCCCCAGGAACGCTCGGCTGCCCCTCTGGCCGCCCTGGCGCAGGATGCCGCGACCGGCAAGGTCGTCACCACGGTCACCGCCTACCCGCTCGCCCGGGCCGCCACGGCCCAGCAGGTCAGCGATACCGGGCATGTCCGGGGCAAGCTCGTCCTCACCCTCGACTGATCACGCCCGCCTCTCCTTCCGCCACGCCCCCGCTTTCCCGATCACCGCCTTTATTCACCGAACCGAAGGATCACTCATGCTGAACTCCCTGTGGACACCGACCACCGTCGGTGACATCTCCCTCCCGCACCGCCTGGTCATGGCCCCCATGACCCGTGACCGCTCCACACCGGAAGGCGTACCGACCGAGCTGAACGCCGAGTACTACGCCCAGCGGGCCTCGCACGCGCTCATCATCACCGAGGGAACCCAGCCCTCCACCGACGGCCAGGGCTACCTCCTCACGCCCGGCATCCACAATGACGAGCAGATCGCCGGGTGGCGCAAGGTCACCGACGCCGTGCACGCGGCCGACGGCCGGATCGTCGTCCAGCTGATGCACACCGGACGCATCGCCCACCCCGACAACACCCCCCACGGGCGCCGGCCGGTCGCCCCTTCGGCGATCCGGCCGGCGGGCACGATGTTCACCGCGTCCGGGCCCCAGGAGATGCCGACACCCCGTGCCCTGTCGACGCAGGAGGTCGCGGCGACCGTCGACGACTTCCGCCGCGCCGCAGCGGCTGCCGTCGCGGCAGGTGCCGACGGCGTGGAGATCCACGCCGCCAACGGCTACCTCGTGCACCAGTTCCTGTCCGACAACACCAACCAGCGCACCGACCGCTACGGCGGTTCCCTCGAGGGCCGCATCCGCTTCGCCGTCGAGGTCGCCGCTGCCGTGGCCGACGAGATCGGCGCCGACCGCACCGGCCTGCGCATCTCCCCCGGCAACCCGTACAACGACATCGCCGAGTCCGACACCGCCGAGCTGTATCCGGCGCTCATGCGCGCCCTCAGCCCGCTCCGCCTCGCCTACCTCCACGTCCTCCACGCGGGCGACGACGCGCTGCTGGACACCCTGCGCGCGCTGTGGCCGACCACGCTGATCCTCAACCGGGCCGGCACCGACCTGCCCACCCGTGCCAAGGACATCGAGCACGGCACGGCCGACCTTGTCTCCGTCGGCGCCCTCGCGCTCGCCAACCCGGACCTGGTCGAGCGGCTACTCTCTGACGCGCCGCTGAACACCCCCGACCCGGCGACCTTCTACGGCGGCGGAGCGGCCGGCTACACCGACTACCCCACCTACACAGTCTGAGGAACCGACCCATGCCTGCCCCCACACCCCACATCCCCACCACGGCCAGCGGGGGGCAGGTGAGCTACGCGATCTTCCACCTGGCCCGCGCTCACCGCGCCCGCGCCGCCGCGATGCTCCGCGAGATGGACCTGCATCCCGGACAGGAACTTCTGCTGATGCAACTCCTGGACCGGGACGGCCAGAGCCAGTCCGAGCTGCTCGAAAGCGTCGGCCTGGACCACTCCACCGTCTCCAAGTCCCTACGCCGCATGCAGGAGGCCGGCCTGCTCATCCGCGAGCCGGCCGAACACGACCGGCGCGTCATGGTCGTCCACCTCACCGACAAGGGCCGTGCCATGCGCAAGCCCCTCGCGGCCATGTGGCAGGCCCTGGAGGAGACCTCCGCGCGGAACCTGTCGGCGCAGCAGGCAGAGTCCTTCGTCCACACCGCCTACGCCATCGCCGACGCGATCAGCAGCAGCGCTCTTCCGCCGGAAGAGTCCACGTAAGTCCCGTGCTCAACGGAGACAGGCTCCCCGAACTCCTGGGAAAACCCGGTGAGCCGAGCCGGCGTATGCGGCGGGGCGACCGGCTCCCTCGGGGGCAAGGTCGTCGACGAACTGCTGGGGCGCGGTAAGAAAGTCCGTGCCCTGGTCCGGCCGGCCACCGACGCGAACGGGCTCGAAAGCCCGGGGGGGGGCGAGATCGCCCGCGGCGACATGCTCGACGTCGACTCGCTCGTCGCCGCCATGAACGGCGCCGATGCCGTCATCGCCACCGCTGCCGGCCACACCCGAGGCGGCAAGAACGCGCACGACATCGACACCGTCGGCATCGCCAACCTCGCCGAGGCGGCCCACCGCGCCGGCATCCGGCGGTTCGTCCTGACCAGCATCCTCACCAGCGACCGGACGCCCCATGTCCCGCACTTCTGGCACAAGAAGGTCGCCGAGGACAAGCTCGAACAGCTCGGCGTCCCGTTCGTCGCACTGCGCCCGGGAGCGTTCGTCGACCAGATCGCGAACATGGCGGGCGACCCGATCGACCAGGGCCGCCTGATATGGGCGGGCAAGACCACCGTCCCGCTGACCTTCGTCCACACCTCCGATCTCGCGGCGTACCCGGCGGCCGCGGTCGACGCCGAGGCCGACGACGGTGAGCGCATCGACATCGGCTGGGACCGTCCGGTCGGCATGCGCGAGATGGCCGAACTGATGGGCACCGGGCCGGAAAGAACATCAAGGTGTGGGCCGTCCCTTCCGCCGTCGCCCGCGCCTCGGGAGCCGTCGCCGGCCGCTTCATCCCCCTGGTCAAGGACATGGTCGCGATGTTCGGCTGGTTCGACACGGGCCGCTACGAACGGCGCAGCCGCATGCTGTTCACAGCCCCGCGCCCCTAGGAGGCACTCGCCCACAGGCCCCTGACGTGGCTCAGGTGCCGGGTCATCACCGCCCGTACCGCCTCCTCGTCCCGGGCGAGCAGCGCGTCCAGGATCTCCAGGTGTTCCTCCGCCGACGCCTCCAGCCGCCCTTGTTCGGCGAGCGCGGTCAGTCCGTACAGCCGGGAGCGGCGTCTGAGGTCCCGTACGACGTCGACGAGGTGGTCGTTGCCGGTGAGGGCCAGCAGGCCGAGGTGGAAGCGCAGGTCGGCCTCGACGTAGGCGATGAGGTCGCCGGCCGCGGCGGAGGTGACTATCTCCTGTGCGACCGGCCGGAGCGCCTCCAGCGTCACCGGGTCGGCCGTGGCCGCGAGGCCCGCCGTGGTGGGGATCTCGATCAGCGCGCGAATGTGGGTGTACTCGTCCAGTTGCTTCTCGGAGACGGCCGTGACCCGGAAGCCCTTGTTGGGCACGGTGTCGACGAGGCCTTCCTTGGCGAGGTCGAGCATGGCCTCGCGCACGGGGGTGGCGGAGACGCCGAAGCGGGCGGCGAGGCCGGGGGCCGAGTAGACCTCGCCGGGGAGCAGCTCGCCGGCGATCAGGGCGGCCCGCAGCGCGTCCGCGACCCGCTCCCGGTGGCTGGGTTTCCTGCTGCCCAGCACGGGCAGGGCGGGGGTGTGCTGCGGGGCCATGACGGTCGGGGTCCCTCTCTTGTGCTCGGGCCGGGTTCGGCTTACAGGACGAACCCCGCCGGGAACGGGTCCTCGGGGTCCAGCAGGTACTGGGCGGTGCCGGTGATCCAGGCGCGTCCGGAGAAGCTGGGCAGTACGGCCGGGCGTCCGGCCACCTCGGTGGTGCCGAGCAGTCTGCCGGTGAACCGGGTGCCGATGAAGGACTCGTTCACGAACTCGGTGTGCAGCGGGAGTTCGCCGCGCGCGTGCAACTGTGCCATGCGGGCGCTGGTGCCCGTGCCGCAGGGCGAGCGGTCGAACCAGCCGGGGTGGATGGCCATGGCGTGCCGGGAGTGGCGGGCGGTCGAGCCGGGGGCGGCCAGGTAGACGTGGTGGAGGCCGTGGATGGACGGGTCCTCCGGGTGGACGGGCGGGTCCTCGGCGTTGACGGCGGCCATCAGGGACAGGCCGGCCCGGAGGATGTCGTCCTTGCGGGACCGGTCGAAGGGCAGGCCGAACCGCTCCAGCGGCAGGATGGCGTAGAAGTTGCCGCCGAAGGCGAGGTCGTACGTCACCGTCCGGCCGTCGGCGAGGGTCGCCTTGCGGTCGAGGTCGACGGCGAAGGAGGGCACGTTGCGGAGGGTGACCGCCTTGGCCGCGCCGTCCGCCACCGCCACCTCGGCGACGACCGGGCCCGCCGGGGTGTCGAGCCGGATGGTGGTGACCGGCTCGACGACCTCGACCATTCCGGTCTCGACGAGCACGGTCGCCACGCCGATCGTGCCGTGCCCGCACATCGGCAGATAGCCGGAGACCTCGATGTAGACGACGCCCCAGTCGCAGTCCGGCCGGGTCGGCGGCTGGAGGATCGCGCCGCTCATGGCGGAGTGACCGCGTGGCTCGTTCATCAGCAACTGCTTGATGTCGTCGCGGTGTTCGCGGAAGTACAGCCGCCGCTCGTTCATGGTGGCGCCGGGGATGGTGCCGATGCCGCCGGTGATCACGCGGGTCGGCATGCCCTCGGTGTGCGAGTCGACGGCGTGCAGGACGAGTTTGCTGCGCATGATCCCTACGCCAATCCGGCCGCTACGGCCTTCTCGGTGGCGGCTCGGACGGCGGCCTCCTGCTCGGGCGGCAGGGGCATGCGCGGCGGGCGGCAGGGTCCGCCGTGGCGGCCGACGAGGTCCATGGACAGTTTGATGGCCTGGACGAACTCCACCCGCGAGTCCCACCGCAGCAGAGGATGCAGCTGCCGGTACAGGGCCCGCGCGGTGTCGAGGTCGCCCTCGACGGCCGCGTGGTACAGCTCGACCGACGCCTGCGGCAGCGCGTTCGGATAGCCCGCCACCCAGCCCTTGGCGCCCGCGACGGCCAGCTCCAGCAGGACGTCGTCCGCGCCGATCAGCAGGTCGAGTTCGGGGGCGAGTTCGGCGATGCGGTAGGCCCGGCGGACGTCTCCGGAGAACTCCTTCACCGCCCGGATGTACCCCTCGCCGTGCAGCCGGGCGAGCAGCTCCGGCACGAGGTCGACCTTGGTGTCGATGGGGTTGTTGTACGCGACGACCGGCAGGCCCGCCTTCGCGACCTCGGCGTAGTGGGCGAGGACGGAACGCTCGTCGGCGCGGTAGGCGTTCGGCGGCAGCAGCATCACCGCCCGGCAGCCCGCCTCGCCCGCCTGCTCGGCCCAGCGCCGGGACTCGGCGGACCCGTACGCGGCGACGCCGGGCATGACGCGCTGCCCGCCGATCGCGGCGACGGCCGTCTCGACGACCCGGGCGCGCTCCTCGGGGGCGAGCACCTGGTACTCGCCGAGGGAGCCGTTCGGCACGACGCCGTCGCAGCCGTTCTCGACCAGCCAGGCGCAGTGCTCGGCGTACTTGTCGTAGTTCACGGAGAGGTCGGCGTTCAGCGGGAGCGCGGTGGCGACGAGGACTCCGCGCCAGGGGCGGTGGTCGGTCATGACAGTTCCTCCTGGGTGTGTTGCCGTGCGAGGACGCCGAGCGGGACGGGACGGGCGAACGTCCTTCTGGACGGGGCGGGCGGGCAGCCGGCGAGACCCGCGACGGCGGCCTGGCACATCCGGCCCTGGCACCAGCCCATTCCGGCCCGGGTCAGCAGCTTCACGGTGCGCTCGTCGCCCGCTCCGAGGTCCAGGGCGTCGCGCACGGCGCCGGCGGTGACCTCCTCGCAGCGGCAGATCACGGTGTCGTCGGTGACCTGCTCGGGCCAGTGCGCGGGCGGCGCGTACGCGGCGTCGAGGGCGGCCGCTGAACTCCTGAGCTTCGTGCGGGCCTTGAGGGCGGCGGGGGCCGGGTCGGGGGCGGTGCCGCGCAGGTGGGCGGAGGCGGAGCACCCGGCGATGTGCCCCTCGGCGAGGGCGAGGGCCGCGCCGCCGATGCCGGTGGACTCCCCGGCCGCCCACACGCCGGGTACGTCCGTGCGCTGCTCGGCGTCCACGGCCACGGCGAGCCCGTCCAGGCGGCAGCCGAGGCCCGAGGCCAGGTCGGTGTGCGGGAGCATGCCGTGGCCGACGGCCAGGGTGTCACAGGGCAACTGCCGCTCGGTGCCGGGTCGGACGCGACCGGCGGTGTCGAGGGCTGCGACCGTGACGCCAGTCAGCCGGTCGTCGCCGTGGGCGCGGACGACGGTGTGGCGGGCCAGGACCGGCACGCGGTGGCGCAGCAGCCGGGCGGCGTATCCGGCGCCCTCGGGGAGCTTGCCGGCCAGGGCCCGGCCGTGGCGGGCCAGGCGCCCGGGGCCCGTGGACTCGACGAGCGCGGCGACCTCGACGCCGGCTGCCGCGAGCCCGCTCGCCACGGGCAGCAGCAGCGGCCCGGTCCCGGCCACGACGGCTCTGCGCCCCGGCACCACCAGTTGGCCCTTGAGCATGGCCTGGGCGCCCCCGGCGGTGACGACACCCGGGAGCGTCCAGCCGGGGAAGGGCAGCACGTGTTCGTAGCCGCCGGTGGCCAGGAGCACGGCACGGGCGTGCACCTCGGCCGGCTCCTGCTGCTCCGGGCCGAGCAGCGCGTGCACGGTGAAGCCGCCGGACTTCCGTTCGACGCACCACACATGATGATCCGTCAGCACGCGTACGGAGCTGGCGGCGAGGCCGTCCCGCAGCCGCTCCCAGGTCCGCCACCGGTGGTGCAGCGCCTCGGGCCGCCCGGCCCCGAGCCCGGTGGCGGGCTGCCGGTAGAACTGCCCGCCGGTCTCCGTCGCCGCGTCGACGAGCGCGACCCGCGTGCCGCGCGCGCTCGCCGCCAGCGACGCGGCCAGTCCGGCCGGTCCGGCCCCGATCACGACGAGTTCAGCCCGCATGACCGTCTCCCCCGTCGTCCGCCCCGTCGTGGTCCGCCCCTTCACGGCCCGTCCCCTCCTGCGTGCCGATCACGTCACCGGGCCGCACCGGCACCAGACAAGCGCGCTGGTTGGGGCGGTCGTTGACGGTCACGAGGCAGTCGAAGCAGACGCCGATCCCGCAGAACACCCCGCGCGGACGGCCCTCGCCCCGGGTGGTGCGCCAGGAGGTGACGCCCGCCGCCCACAGCACGGCGGCGACCGTCTGCCCCGGCAGCGCCCGGACCGGCCGCCCGTCGAACGTCACCGTGAAGGCGGGGCCGGGCCTGGCTCCCGCCGGCTCCAGTGGATTCACTCGGCCTCCTCGGCAAAGCGGTCGGGCCGGAACGGGACGAGATCCAGGTCGGGCGTCCGCCCGGTCAGCACCCGGGCGATCAGCTGCCCGGTGCCGGTGGCGAGACCGATGCCCGCGCCCTCGTGCCCGCAGGCGTGCAGGAGTCCGGGCGCCCGGGGGTCGGGACCGATCGCGGGCAGATGGTCCGGCAGATACGGCCGGAAGCCCGCGTACGTCCGCATGGCCCGGACTCCGGCGAGGAACGGGAAGAGCCGCGTCGCGCCCGCCGCCAGCGCCCGCAGCGCCGGGAGCGACAACGACCGGTCGAAGCCGACCCGTTCGCGGCTGGCGCCGATGAGGACCGGCCCGGCGGGTGTGCCCTCGACGACCGGGGAGGTCTGCAGGGCCGCCGAGTCGCTGGCGACGTCGGCCACGTAGTCGGCGGCGTACACCTTGTGCCGGACGCGGGGCGGCAGCGGCTCGGTGACCAGGACGAAGCCGCGCCGGGGCAGCACCGGCAGCGACACCCCGGCGCGGGCGGCCACCTCGCCGCCCCAGGTGCCGGCCGCGTTGACGACCGCCGGGGCGTGGATGTCGCCCCCGTCGGTTCGCACCCCGCGCACCGCACCGTCGGGGCCGCGCAACACCCCCGTCATCTCACGGCCGGTGAGCAGCCGTGCGTCCGAGGCGCGCAGCAGGTGCGCCGCCGCCAGGGCGGGCATCACCTGGGCGTCCTGCGGGTAGTGCACGCCGCCCGCGAGGCCGGGGGCCAGATACGGCTCCAGGTCGGGGAGCCGGTCGGGGGGCACCGGGACCGCCTCGACCCCGGCCGCGCGCTGCCCGGCGGCGAGTCTCTGCAGCCCGGCCAGCGCTTGGTCGGTGCCGGCGACGACGATCCCGCCCTTGGCCTCGTACTCGACCGCCTTCCCCAGCCCCTCCTGGGCCAGTTCGGCCCACAGCCGGGCGGACAGCAGGGCCAGGTCGAGCTCGGGGCCGGGTTCCTTGTCGGAGACGAGGAGGTTGCCCTCCCCCGCGCCGGTCGTACCGCCGGCCACCGGGCCCCGGTCCACCACGATCGTGTCCAGGCCCGCGCGGGCCGCGTACAAGGCGCAGGCGGCGCCCACCACTCCGGCTCCGACCACCACGACATCGCAGGTCAGCGGCTCGCTCACGCCAGTACTATGTCACACGCCACACTCTCTGGGAATGGGGCGGAAGCGGATGATGCGGGGGCCCGCAAGGCTCGCTGATGATGCGGGGAACCGGCCGGGCTCAGTCGACCGCCGGGACGACCCTCAGATGGGAAGCCGTACGGCGCGTCCGGCGGTCCCGGGACGAGGTGCGGCGGATCTCGCGCAGGACGAACGTGAGCCGGGTGCAGCCCAGTTCCCGGAGCGTCCTGGAGGTCTCGACGACGATCCGGCAGTCGGTGGCGCCCCAGCGCGGATCCGGGTGCAGCAGCGGCCGTACGGCACCGTCCTGCTCGACGGCGCCCTCGCCGACCGAGCGGATCCAGTGCGGCAGGCCGTGCCGGTAGGCGGCCTCCATGATCGGGTCCTGGGCGATGTCGCGGCGGATGGCCTGGAGCCCGTGGTCGGGGCCGTGGCTCTCCACGGTCCGCGCGAAGTGCGCGAGCATCGGCAGGCACCAGCTGGACTCGTGCTCACCGAGCACCGTGGGAGCGTCGGGGTGGAACAGCACGAACCTGAGGAAGTTGTCGCCCGGCATGGCCGTCGGGTGCGGACCGACGCCACCGAAAAGTGACCGGAACGCGCTGTTGGTCAGCACCACGTCCCAGCAGTGGTCGACGACGAGCGAGGGGAAGGAGACGGCCTCCAGAAGCCCGGCGTAGTCCTCCAGGTAGGCCTGGACATCGGGAGTCTCGGGGACGGGCCGCGGTGCCGGCCGCTGCCCTCCTGCCTGATATGCCATCGGGAGGTCACCCCTCTTGCCTGTGCGGCCTTGACGCGGCGCCCCGATCCTGCTGCCCCGAACTGAGGCGTGTCAACTATCGTGGCATTCTGTGCCTGTTGACGGCTGAAATTGGCCACAGTTGTGGCGAGACCTGGATGTGAGTTCGAACCACCGGCTACGCTCCGGGAAGTTCACGCCGGGGTAGATCGCGGCATCCGCTTGTGAGAAGCCTGTGAGAGACGTAGGAGATCTGTCGGTGACGGGTGGCTTCGTCGAAGGTCCGGGCGCCACGCCGACGGCCGTGCCGGCGGCCGTCGTCTCCCGTGTCACCGCGCTCGCCGACCGGCTCGGCGTGCCGCACGCCGAGGTCTTCGACATCGGCCGGCTGTCCGTCGCCTCCGGGGTCCCGGAGCCCGTGGTCAAGGCCCTGCTGAGCGGCCGGCCGGCGGGCGAGCCCGATGTGCAGGCCCGGTTCCTGCAGCGCCTGGACCTGCTGCGCCGGACCCGGCTCAAGCCCAACGGCCGCAAGTACACCCAGCAGGAGATCGCCGACGGCGCGGGCATGTCCCGGCAGCAGGCCGGCGCCCTCATCAACGGCGACCGGCGGCCGACCATGGAGCACTGCGACGCCCTGCAGCGGTTCTTCCGGGTGCATGCCGGTTTCCTCACGGCCGAGGACCCCGAGGCGCTGGTGAGCGCCCTCCAGCACACCGAGCAGGAGCTGCTCCAGAAGCTCGCCGACCGCGAGCGGGAGGCGGCCGCGGCGGCCGACGACCCGTTGGAGCGGCTGTTGCAGGACCACGGCGTGCGCGGCATCGCCTGGCGGGCCGCGCAGCTGCCCACCGACCAGCACCGCGACAAGGTGGCGGAGTGGCTGGACATGCTCCTGGAGAGCGTCAAGCGGCCCGAGTCGTGACCGTGGGGAGAACTGTGGGCATCGGTAAGGAAATGCGCCGCCTGTGCGGCGAACTGGTGGCGGAGCTGACCCTCCCCGCGCCGGCGCGGCCCGAGGAGCTGTACGCCGCGCTGTGCGACGCCATGAGCAGACGCCGGGGCCGCCCCGTCCACTTCCGTACGGCCGCCTTCCCGCCCGGGACCGCGAGCGGGCTGTGGCTCGACATGGCCGAGCAGGACCTCGTCGTGATCGAGGAACGCACGGCTCCCGACCACCAGTTGGTCATCCTGGGTCACGAGCTGTGGCACATGAAGGCGGGGCACTGCTCCCACCACGTCGAGGGCGCCTCCGTCGCGGCCCGGCTGCTCCACGACGACGCCGACCTCCAGGCGACGGTGCTGAAGGTCGCCGCGCGCACCCGCTTCGACCTCGACGACGAGAAGGAGGCCGAGAGCTTCGGCCTGCTGCTGGCCAGCAAGTGCCGGGCGTGGCTTGCGGGTTCGTCGTCGCGGGGGCCGGTGCAGCGGGATCATCTGGCGGGGCGGATCGAGGCGTCGCTGGGGTATCCGGGGCCGCAGGGCTGACAGGCCGGTGCCCCGGGCCGAGGGTGGGGTTTCCCCTCCGCCGAGCGGGCGAACCGACGGGCGGCGGGACCGGATTGTCAGTGGTGGGCGGCAAGCTGGAGGGGCGCCCCTTGTGTGCGGGGCGTGACCGATGACTCCGACACGGGGAGAGCCGACCGATGCCCACCGCCGTACTGACCGACCGCGAACGCACCGCCGTCCAGGCCTATCTGCGGCTGCTCCACACCGTCCGGGCCGCCTTCGACCTGGAAACCGCCCACCAGCCCCCGGTCGTCCCGCCCAGCGTCCTCGCCGAGGCGGAAGAGGCCCTCGAACAAGCCGGCCTGACCGGCAACGAGGAGACGTTCTTCCGCCTGCTCCAGAGCTGGTGCCCGGAGCCGGGGCCCTGAGCGGGCGGTCGGTGACGGGGCCCTGAGCGGGCGGCCGAGGGGACTTCAGCCGACGGCCGGCGGGCAGGGACCTCAGCCAACGGCCGGTCGCGGGGAACAGAACCGGCGGCCGGTGGCGGAGGCCCGAACCGACAGCCGGGTGCGGGGAGCCTGCCGACGGCCAGTGGCAGGGACCCGTACCGGCTGCCAGTGGCGGACCCCGAACCGACAGCCGACGGCGAAGGCCCGAACCGACAGCCGGGTGCGGGGAACCTAGCCGACGGCCGGCGGCGGAGGCCCGAACCGACAGCCGATCGCAGGGCCCTGAGCTCGCGGCCGGGGGCCGAGACCCGAGCCGATGGCGGGTGACGGGCCCCGAGCCGACAGCCGGTGGCGGGGATCCGCACCGACAGTCGACCGCCGGGCCCTGAGCTCGCGACGGGAGGCGGAGACCCGAACCGACAGCCACTGGCTGGCCGAGCCGACAGCCGGTGCGGGGATCCGAACCGGCGGCCGGCGGCGGAGGCTCGAACCGACAGCCGGTGCGGGTAACCAACCGACAGCCGGCGGCAGGGAACCGAACCGACGGCCAGTGGCGGGGCCTGAGCCGAAGGCCAGTGGTGGGCCCCGACCCGACAGCCGCTGGCTATGGCGACGTCGGGCAGCGAAGCCCTGAGTCGAGGTCCGCAGGACCGCCCCCGTGCGGCGGTCTCAGTCGTGTGGTACGGCGACCGCCGTCGCGATCAGGCCGCGGTCGGCGGTCCAGCGGCCGTCGAAATGGCCGAGGCGGCGGTCGCCGACCCGTGGGCCGGGGACGAGGAGCGTGGCGCGGAAGGTGCCGCGGGGCCGTCCGGCTGGGCCGCCGGCGGACAGCTCGATGTCGGCGTCCTCGAAGCCCAGCCACTTGCCGGTGAGGGGGAACCACGCCTTGTAGACGGACTCCTTCGCGCTGAACAGCAGCCGGTCCCAGTGGACGTCGGGGCGCTGTGCGGCCAGCCGCCGCAGGCGCTCGGCCTCGGCCGGCAGGGCCACGGCGGACAGGACGCCCTCGGGCAGCGGCCCGTGGGCCTCGGCGTCGATGCCGAGAGAGGCCAGGTCGGTGGCACGGACCAGGGCGGCGGCGCCGTAGTCGTCGCAGTGGGTCATGCTGCCGACCAGCCCGGCCGGCCAGCACGGGGCGCCGCGTTCCCCGGGCAGGATCGGCTGCGGCGGCACGCCGAGCTTCTCCATGGCACGGCGGGCACAGGCGCGGACGACGGCGAACTCCCGGCGCCGCTTGGCGACCGCCCGCGTCATGAGCGCCGCCTCCTCGGGGTACAGCGGGGCGTCCGCGCCCTCGTGGCCGTAGGCCTCCACGGTGACGACGGTCTGTGGCAGCAGTTCCCCGATCACCGCTCCTCGGCCTCCCGGGGCAGGATACGCCGCAGCCGCCCCGGATCCCCGGCCCGCTTGCGCCACTCGCGGGGGTAGCCCACCGACACCTCCTCGAAGCGCACGCCCTCGTGCCAGGTGGTGCGGGGGATGTGCAGATGGCCGTAGACCATCGTGTGGACGCGGAACCTGTGGTGCCAGTCGGCGGTCAGGCCGGTGCCGCACCACATGGCGAACTCGGGGTACCACAGCACGTCCGTCGGATGCCGGTGCAGCGGGTAGTGGTTGACGGGGATCACGGGCAGGTCTTCGGGCAGCTCGGCGAGTCTGCGTTCGGTCTCGGCGACCCGGGCCCGGCACCAGGCTTCCCGGCTCGGGTAGGGGTCGGGGTGCAGCAGATGCTCGTCGGCGCACACGATGCCCGTGCCCCGGGCGTACTCCAGGCCCTCCTCCTTGGTCGCACACCCGGCCGGCAGGAACGAGTAGTCGTACAGAAGGAACAGCGGGGCGACGGCGACGGGACCACCGGGGCCGTCCCAGACGGGATAGGGGTCCTCCGGTGTCGTCACGCCGAGGTCCCGGCACAGCTCGACCAGGTAGTCGTATCGGGCGACGCCGCGCAGGGTGACGGGGTCGCTCGGATGGGTCCACAGCTCGTGGTTCCCTGGCACCCAGACGACCTTGCGGAAGCGGCCGGCGAGCGTCTTGAGCGCCCAGCGGACGTCGGCCACGGTCTCGGCGACGTCCCCGGCCACGAGCAGCCAGTCCTCGTCCGTCCCGGGCCGCATCCGCTCGACCAGGGCGCGGTTGTCCGGATATCCGATGTGCAGATCGCTGATGGCCAGTAGTTGTGCGGCGCCACCGGCCGTCGACGTCACCCCTGCCCCCCTCCGCGCGCCCGAACGCGAACGCCACCACGAGATCACATCACCGGGGCCGGGGACAAGGGCGGCCGGACGACCGTGATCACAAATCCGTAACCCGCGTGTTGCACGACACGGCCCGGCGAAGCCGTATGATCTGCCCCAACACCACCGCTAAGAACTTCCCTCTCACAGGGGCGGTTTGGTGACCCTCCATTCATCTTGCCCGGGCACGGGCTGCTGAGCCCTGCCCGCGAACCGTGAAAGGCGGCCTGCATGGTCTCTCGCGTACGCGTCTGGCTCAACCGCACGTACGCGGAGAACGTGTTCTTCATGGATCAGCTGCGGAGAAATCCCAGCGACCGGGCCGTCGAGATCCATGCCACGCACGGCGACCCCGACTCCCCCGTGCTGGCCGCCGCCGACACCGCCGAGCTGGAGCCCGAGAACCTCTCCCCCGCCGGGTACGTCGAGTACGCGCTGGACCAGTGCGCGCGGCGCGGTATCGACGTGTTCGTGCCCCGGCTGCACCAGTCGGCGATCGTGGCGCACCGCGCCGAGTTCGAGGCGGCCGGTACCGCGGTGCTGGCACCGCCGCCCGAGGCTGTGGCCGTCTTCCATGACAAGGTGATCGCCTACGAGGCGGTCCAGGCGATCGGCGTGCCGGTGCCGCCGTGGTGGCGGGTCCGGTCGAGTGACGAACTCCTCGCCTCCGTCGGCGAGTTGGAGGCCGCGGGGCACAAGGCGTGCTTCAAGCCGGCGTCCGGGGCGGGCGGGGTGGGCTTCCGCGTGATCACGCGTTCGCCCTTCTCGCTGATGCACCTGAGCGGGTTCCCGAGCCCGTACGTGCCCCTCGACCTGGTGCTGGAGGCACTGCGGCGGGCCGAGGAGCCGGTCGACTGGCTGGTGATGCCCCGCCTGGAGCAGCCGGAGGTGTCGGTGGACTGCCTGACCGGTCCGGACAACCGGGTCCGGCTGGCCATCGGCCGCACCAAGAACGGCCGCCGCCGGGGCTTCACGCTGCACGAGCAGTGGCTGGACCCGGCACGGCGGATCGCTGAGGGTTTCGGCCTGCACTACCTGTCCAACATCCAGTTCCGGATGTTCGGCGACCGGCCGGTCCTGATGGACGTCAACACCCGCCCGGCCGGCGGCCTGCACCAGCTGTCGCTGTGCGGTGTCAACGCCCCTTGGGCGGCCGTCCAGCTGGCGCTCGGCGAGGACCCGGGCGAGGTGGTGCCGCCGTTCCTGGGCCAGGACTACACGGTGGTGTCGGGGCCGCGTCCGCTGCGGCCGGTGCAGCTGTCGCAGCAGCGGGCGGAGGCGACGGAGCAGCAGCCGCTGCCCGCGGTGCCGGCCGGCTCCGTCGAGACGGCGGCCCCGCGGGGCACGGTCGGGGCCCTGCCTCTCTAGCCCCTGTACCTCTCCATCCGCTTGTACCCCTTCAGTCCCTGTACCCCCACGCCTGGGCCAGTTCCCTCAGGCGTGGGGGAAGTTCGACGCCCGGGTCGGCGCAGCGGGCCGACTGGATGCGGCCGGACTTGATGGTGCTGGACCAGTCGCCGAGCTGAGGGCGGAAGGTGCCGTGGTCCTTGCTGCCGTAGTCGAGCATGCCGGGCTCCCAGCGGACGCCGAGGTGGTCGCAGATGCCCCGGGTGGCCTTCTCCGGCTCGGCGGTGAGCTCCTCGTAGGTGATCACGTGGGGGGCGAGGTTCTGGCGGGCTTCCTCCAGCTTCTCGCTGTAGTCGAGGACCTCGGCGCGGACGGCTTCGTGATCGGGGTCGGCGCGCCGGGCGGTGAGGGAGGTGACGACCGCGCCGGGGTGGCGCAGCAGCAGGATGTAGCGGGCGTTCGGCCAGCATCGGCGCAGGCGGGGCCACATGAGGGTGTTCGGCGGGGTCTTGTCGACGATGACGTCCTTGCCGCTGCGGGTGAGCTCCAGGTGCAGCACCCGGTCCCACAGCACGTGTTCCAGCTCGTCCTTGTCGAGGTGGAGCGCCCGCATGGCGTCCGCGGTGAAGTCGCGGGACAGGTTGACGTGCACCGTGCGCAGATGCATCTCGTGCGGGGCTCGGATGCGGCTGTGGCTGTTGAGCAGGACGCGCAGCAGGGTCGAACCGGAGCGCACCGACGACAGCACGAAGACCGGCGAGTCCACCAGCCGGGGGGCGGGCGGGGCGGTGTAGGTGTCGGCGGCCGGGCGAGGGGCTGGGATGGCGTCGAGGTTCCGGCGGGGTGGACTCACCGCCTGCATCACCAGCCTTCCGCGACGCTTCAGGCCCTTGCCGATCGCAGCCATACGCGGGTCTCGCACGGTGACACCTTTCGTTCGCGTTGTACATTCCGCATCCCAGGGGGAACGGGCGAACTTCAGGTGTCCGGAAGGCGAACCGGCGTGCTCACGGGCGTCCACATACCGCCCGTGAGCAGGCCGTTTACCCGTTTCTTAAACTTTCGTCAGAATCGGCCGGCTCCGCGGTACAGCTCCAGTTCCGCTTCCAGTTCGACGGCCAGCACCGTGGCGTGCGGGTCGAGGTCCGGCGCGGCGGGAGGCTCGATCCACAGGACGCCCGGTGTCTCGTGGAGACCGCCGGTGACGCGGTGGGCCAGTTCGGTGCCGCTGCCGAGCACCGAGACCCTGCGGACGTTTCCGAGGAGGCCGCGCACGTTGATCTCGGCGCGTGGGGCGTCGAAGAGGATCAGGTAGAGGGTGCGGAGGTCCTTGGAGAGGGTGCTCGGGCCGTAGTGGTGGCCCGGCGGGAGTCCTCGTCCGGTGCCGTACACCGCCTCCGCGTGCCTGGCGATCCAGTCGCCGAGCCCTTCCAGCCGCTCCGCCTGCTCGGCCGGGATCGTGCCGTCCTCCCGCGGGCCGACGCTGAGCAGCAGGTTGCCTCCGCCGCCGATGGTCTCGGTGAAGTAGCGGATCAGCTGGTCGACCGACTTGTGGTTGTGGTCGTGGTGCTGGTGGCCCCAGGAGTCGTTGATCGTCAGGCACAACTCCCAGGGGCCCTCGGGCGGGACGACCGGGGCGCCCTGTTCCGGTGTCGCGTAGTCGCCCTCGCCGAGCATGCGGGCGTTGAACACGACGTCCGGTACCTCGGAGCGGATGAGCGCGGCGAGTTCGGGGATGCGCCACTGCTCTTCGCTGCGGTCCCACTCGCCGTCGAACCACAGCAGGTCCGGCTTGTAGCGGGAGGTCAGTTCGCGGATCTGGCCGTCCCGGTAGGCGAGGAACCTCTCCCAGGCCTGAAGGTCCTCGTCCTCGGCGGCGACCTCCGAGTAGCGGTTGTCCTCCAGTTCCGGTGGGCGGCCCGGCTTGCGGGTGGAGGCGTAGTCGGGGTGGCTCCAGTCCGAGTGCGAGTAGTAGAGCCCGACCTTGAGGCCCTGCTCGCGCAGGGCGTCGGCGTAGCCGGCGATCAGGTCGCGGCCCACGTTCAGGTCGCCGTACGCCGTGTCCCACAGGGCGACGCCGTCGTGGTGGCGGCTGGTCAGCACGGCGTACTTCGCGCCGGCCCGCGCGAAGAGCTTCGCCCAGTCGCGCGGGTCGTAGCGGGAGGCCGTGAAGCGGTCGAGCTGGGACATGTATTGGTCGTAGGGGACGATGCCGTCGTAGAACGACCAGGACTCCTGGACGCCGTCGACGGCGTAGATGCCCCAGTGGATGAAGATCCCCAGCTTGGCGTCGTTGAACCAGGGTTGCATGGCCATGGGTCAGCCCCTGCGCAGACGCAATGTCAGGATCTGGAAGGGCCGCAGTGCGACGGGGACTCCGCCGTCGCCGTCCACGCGCGCCTGATGAAGTGGTCGCTCCAGCAGGTCGGTGATCTGGGCGCCGGCGAGCGGGAAGCCGGTGCGCAGGACGCCGTGGGCCCGGCCGCCGCGGGACTCGTAGAGCCGTACGACGACATCGCCTGAGGCGTCGTCGGCGAGCTTGACCGCCTCCACGGTGACGCCCTCGCCCTCGGTGGAGACGACCGGTGCGGGGGCGCCTGCCGCGTCGGCCACCCGGAGCGGAAGGTTGAGGGCGTAGCCCTCGGCGACGGCGTCCTCGATGCTCGCGCCGGGCAGCAGCGCGTAGGTGAAGCGGTGGCGGCCCTGGTCGGCCTCGGGGTCCGGGATGCGCGGGGCGCGGACCAGGCTGAGGCGGACGGTGGTCGTGGTGCCGCCGTCCTCGCGCACCGTGCGGGAGACGTCGTGGCCGTACGTCGAGTCGTTGATGACCGCGACGCCGTAGCCGGGTTCGCCGATGTGCACCCAGCGGTGGCCGGAGACCTCGAAGCGGGCCGCCTCCCAGCTGGTGTTGGTGTGGGTGGGGCGCTGGATGTGGCCGAACTGGATCTCGGCGGAGGAGTGCGGGGCCCGGATGTCGACCGGGAAGGCCGCCTTGAGGATCTTCTCGGTCTCGTGCCAGTCGATGTCCGTCTCGATGTCGATACGGGGGCTGCCGGCGCGGACGGTGATCGTCTGGGTGATCGTCGAGCCCTTGCCGAAGGCCCGCTCGACGCGGATCGCGCCGACCAGCCGGTCCTGCTCGACGACCGTGACGGACGAGGCGTCGAGGAGGTCGGTGTAGCGGTTCTTGTAGTGCTTGTCGATGTCCCAGGCGTCCCAGTAGTTGGGCAGGTCGGTGTGCAGGCGGAGCAGGTTGCCCTGGTCGGCCAGGACCTCGCGGTTCGCGCGCAGGTCGCGGACGGACGACAGGGTGCCGTCCTCGGCCACCTCCACCCGGACCAGCCCGTTGTCGAGCACCCGGCCGCTCACCGTCACCGGCTGCGGGGGCTCGGCGTCGGCGAGAGGCGCGGAGCCGCTCGCGGGCACCTCCACGTACACCGGTGCGCCGTCGGCGGTGCGGACCACCTCGGCGCGGTCGTAGGGGCTTGTGTTGAAGACGCGCGTCCCGTCGGCGCCGAGCGCGGCCACCGCCTCGGCGGTCAGTGCCTGGAGCTCGCGGGCGACGCGGGCGTACTCGGCCTCGGCCTCCCGGTGCACCCAGGCGATGGAGGAGCCGGGCAGGATGTCGTGGAACTGGTGCAGCAGCACCGTCTTCCAGAGCCGGTCCAGCTTCTCGTGCGGGTACGTGTAGCCCGGCGCGTGCAGCGCGGCCGTGGTCGCCCACAGCTCGGCCTCGCGCAGGAGGTGCTCGGAGCGGCGGTTGCCCTGCTTGGTGCGGGCCTGGGAGGTGTAGGTGGCGCGGTGCAGCTCCAGGTAGAGCTCGCCGACCCAGACGGGCGCGTCCGGGTACTCCTCGCGGGCCTTGGCGAAGAACTCGTCGGGGTGTTCGACGACGACCTTCGCGGAGCCCTCCAGGTCCGCCAGCCGGCGGGCGCGTTCCATGATCTCGCGGGTGGGGCCGCCACCGCCGTCGCCCCAGCCGAAGGGGGCCAGGGAGCGGCTGGCGCCGCCCTTCTCCTGGTAGTTGCGGACCGCGCGGGACATCTCCGCGCCGCTGAAGCGGGCGTTGTAGGTGTCGACCGGCGGGAAGTGGGTGAAGATGCGGGTGCCGTCGATGCCCTCCCACCAGAAGGTGTGGTGCGGGAACCTGTTGGTCTGGTTCCAGGAGATCTTCTGGGTGAGGAACCACTCGTTGCCGGCGAGCTTGGCGAGCTGCGGGTAGGCCGCGTTGTAGCCGAAGGAGTCCGGCAGCCACACGCCCTTGGTCTCGATGCCGAAGTTCTCGATGAAGAACCGCTTGCCGTGGATGAACTGGCGGGCGACGGCCTCGCCGCCGGGCAGGTTGCCGTCGGCCTCGACCCACATGCCGCCGACCGGCGCCCACTGGCCCTTCTTGACCGACTCCTGGATGCGGGCCCAGACCTTGGGGTAGTTGTCGCGCACCCACTCGTACTGCTGGGCCTGGGAGCAGGCGAAGATGAAGTCGTCGTACTCGTCGGCCAGGGACGTGACGTTCGAGAACGTGCGGGACGTCTTGCGCTTGGTCTCCCGGATCGGCCAGAGCCAGGCCGAGTCGATGTGGGCGTGGCCGACGCCGGAGATCGTGTGCGCGCTGGCGTGCGCGGGGCGGGAGAGGACGGGCTTGAGGGCCTCGCGGACGGCGGGCGCGGAGCCGGAGACGTCGTCCAGGTCCAGCAGGTCCATCGCCCGGTCGAGCGCGTGCGCGATCTCGTGCCGGCGCGGGTCGTGCTCGCCGAGCTCCAGCATCAGCTCGCGCAGCACCTGGACGTCGAGGTCGAGGTGCCAGACCTCCTCGTCGAGGATGGCGATGTCCGCGCTGCGGAAGGTGTAGAGCGGTTTGTCGCCCGCGGTCAGCTTGTCGCCGAGGGGCGTGACCTTGGAGAAGTTGTCCGCGAGGATGTCCGGGTTGGAGGCGGCCTCGACCAGGTAGTCGATCGTCTCGCCGCCGGTCGCCGGGTTGGCGATGGGGACGTATTGGTTGAGCGGGTTCACGGCCTTGAGCGGGGTGCCGTCCGTGAGGTGGACGAGGGCCTCGGCCTGGTTGCCGGGCCAGTCGCCCACGAAGCCGAGGTCGATGACGGCCTCGACGCGGCGGCCCGCCCACTCCTTGGGCACCTGTCCGCGCATACGGAACCAGGTGGTGCCCCAGGGCGGGCCCCAGGGGGTGCCCATCGCGAACGGCTCGTAGGACGCGGCGGCCGCCTCCTCGAAGGGCACCGGCTCCCCCGGAGCCTGCCACGCCTCCACCTCGAAGGGGACGGTGGCCGCGTGGATCGCGGTCTTGATGCGCTGGTCGTGGAGGCGCTGCACGCGCTCTTCGATCCGGCGGCTTTCGTCATGCATGGGACAGGTCTCCTGAGGCTCTACTTGAGGTAGGCGAGGCCGGGGTGGACGGCGGTGTACCCGTCGACGAGGCGCCGGGCCACGTTGACGGAGTCGACGAGCGGGTGCAGGGCAAAGGCTTTCACAGCGGTCGTGCGGGAGCCGGAGTCGGCGGCGGCCAGCACCTCGCGCTCGACCGCCTTGACCGCGCAGACCAGTCCGGTGGCGTGGCCGGGCAGCGGGTCGACGGTGACGGGGTGGGCGCCGTTGGCGTCGACAAGGCAGGGAACCTCGATGACGGCGTCCGTGTCCAGGACCGACAGGGTGCGCTGGTTGCGGACGTTCAGGATCAGGGTCGTGCGCTCGTCCCTGGCGATGGCCCGCATCAGTGCGAGGGCCACCTTCTCGTAGCCGCCGGACAGGTCGTCCTCGTCGCGTTCGCCGGCACCGGCACTCTCGCGGTTCTCGGCCATGTAGGTGGCCTCACGCTCGGCGCGGGTCTGGTCCCAGACCTTCCACGCGGGGGCGTCCGGGTTGCTCATCTCCGCGTAGAAACGGGCCTGCTGCTCGTGCAGGAAGGCACCACGCGTCTTCTCGGCCTGCTGGTAGGCCCGTACGGCTTCCCGGTTGAAGTAGTAGTAGTGCAGATACTCGTTCGGGATCGCGCCCAGGGACCGGAGCCAGTCGACGCCGAAGAGCTTGCCCTCCTCGAAGGAGCCGAGCAGGTCGGGGTCGGCGAGCAGTCGCGGCAGCTCGTCGCGGCCGGCGACGCGCAGGCCGCGCACCCAGCCGAGGTGGTTGAGGCCGACGTAGTCGATCCAGGCCTCCTTGGGGTTCGCGCCCAGCACCCGGGCGATGCGGCGGCCGAGGCCGACCGGCGAGTCGCAGATGCCGATGACGCGGTCGCCGAGGCGGCGGGACATGGCCTCGGTGACCAGGCCGGCCGGGTTGGTGAAGTTGATGACCCAGGCGTCCGGCGCCAGGCGGGCGACCCGCCGGGCGATGTCGACGGCGACCGGGACGGTGCGCAGGCCGTAGGCGATGCCGCCCGCGCCGACCGTCTCCTGGCCGAGGACGCCCTCGGCCAGGGCCACGCGCTCGTCGTTCGCCCGGCCCTCCAGACCGCCGACGCGGATCGCGGAGAACACGAAGTCGGCGCCGCGCAGGGCCTCGTCCAGATCGGTGGTGGCGGTCACCTCGGGCGCGTCGGGGACACCGGCCGCCTGCTCGGCGAGCACGCGCGTCACCGCGGACAGTCTCGCGGAGTCCAGATCGTGCAGGACGACGTGCGTCACCCGGCCCTCGGCGTGATCCTGCAGGAGCGCCCCGTACACCAGTGGCACGCGGAATCCTCCGCCGCCCAGAATCGTCAGCTTCACGCCTGCACCTTTCCCGCCACGACGACCTCGACGCCTGCCTCCTGCAAGGAGGCCCGCGTCACCGTGTCGACCGGCTCGTTCGTCACCACCACGTCCAGGTTCTCGGGATCGCAGACCTTCGCCATCCCGTGCCCCGGGAACTTCGCCGCGTCGGCCAGCAGCACGACCTTCTCGCCGGCCTTGATCATGGCGCGCTTGACCGGCACCTCCACGACCGTCGTGTCCATGACCTGTCCGCCGGGCCGCACGCCGCTGGTGCCGAGGAAGAGCCAGTCGGCGTGCAGCTGGCGCAGGTTGTCCTCGGTGAGGAAGCCGACCAGGGAGCGGTACTCGCGGCGGACCATGCCGCCGAGCAGGACCAGCTCTATGCCCTCGTCGTCGGCGAGTTCCTCGTAGACCACCAGGTTGCTGGTGATCACGGTGAGCCGGCGGCCGTGCAGCTGCCGGGCCAGGCGGTAGGCCGTCGTGCCGATGTCGAGCAGCACCGACTGGCCGTCCCTGACCATCGCCGCCGCGCGCTCGGCTATGGCGTCCTTCTCGGCCACGCGCACCTCGGCGACCTCGGCGAAGGGCTGGTCGCCCTCCTCGACCACGGCGCCGCCGTGGACGCGCGTGAGCAGCCCGTCTTCTTCCAGTTTGACCAGGTCACGCCTGATTGTGGCGGGGCTCACGCCCAGCTGCTCGGAGAGGTCGGTCACAGCCGCGGGGCCACCGGCGCGCAGGGCCCGCAGGATGAGTTGGTGTCGTCGTTCTGCCAGCACGCCGTGCACATTACTCGTCATCTCCAATCATCGCCATGCTCATTTCTGCTCGGGTATTGACCAATCTCTCCGATCAGCGCACGATTCCGCTCACGGAAATGAAGAGTTTTGACGATCTCCGTCGAAGCTTCGAGCGAGAGGACGCCTCCGTGGACGACGACCGGCCCGATGTGCTGCTGACCGGGCTGCTCTTCTACGACCTCGTCCTCACAGGGCTCGGGAAGCCCCCGACCCCGGGCGAGGAGATCTGGACGACGGGCATGGGCTGCGGCCCGGGCGGCATCGCCAACCTGGCGGTGGCCGCCGCCCGCTTCGGCCTCAGGACCTCCCTGGCCACGGTGTTCGGCGACGACTTCTACGGCGAGTACTGCCGGGACGTCCTGTGCGACCAGGAGGGTGTCGACCTCTCGCTCTCCCGTACGGCGGACGACTGGCCGAACCCGGTCACCGTCTCCGTCGCCTACGGCCACGACCGGGCCCTGCTCACCCACGGCCAGGAGCCGCCGTTCTCGCAGGACGTGCTGATGGGCGATCCGCCCGAGGCGCGTACCGCCCTGGTGCACATCGAGGCCGAGCCGCGCGAGTGGCTCGCCAAGGCCGCCGCGGGCGGCACCCAGGTCTACGCCGACGTCGGCTGGGACCCCGCCCAGGAGTGGTCGACGGCCCTCCTGGACCAGCTCGCCCTGTGCCACGCCTTCCTGCCGAACGAGACGGAGGCCATGGCCTACACCCGCACCGACAGTGCGGTGGCCGCGCTCGGCACGCTCTCCGAGCTGGTGCCGGTCGCGGTGGTCACCCGGGGCGGGGACGGCGCGGTGGCCGTCGACCAGACGACCGGCGAGTACGCCGAGGTGCCCGCCCTCGACGTCGAGGTGCTGGACGCGACGGGTGCCGGGGACGTCTTCGGCGCCGCGTTCGTCACCGCCTCGCTCGGCGGCTGGCCGCTCGTGGAGCGGCTGCGGTTCGCGGTGCTCGCCGCCGGGCTGTCCGTCGGCCACCACGGCGGGGCGCTGGCCGCACCCGGCTGGTACGGCGTGGACCGCTGGTGGCGCTCCCTGACCGACCCCGAACTGAAGCGGGCCTACGGCTTCCTGGCGGACCGGCTCCCGGCGAACCCGGGACCGCCCGTGCAATACGCCCCGGCCACCCCGCCGGCCCCTCACACGTCCGTCGGCCCACGGGCCTGGGAACGGCGGCACTGACTCTCCCACCCCTTGGCACGTCGAACAGGAACAACAGGAGTAACCCGTGGACCTTTCTCGTAGAGGCTTCCTCCAGGCAGCCGCGCTCACCGCGGCCGCCTCCGGTCTGACCGTCGCATGCGGCAACGGCTCAGGATCGGCCGGCAGCAAGAACGGCAAGAACCTCACCTTGTGGTACTGGGGAGGTGCGCTCAGCGACAAGGTGGTCGCCGAAGCCAAGACGCACTTCAGCGGCCGGGTCAAGCTGACCGCCGCATCCATCGGCGGCGACTTCAAGCAGAAGCTCACCACCACGCTCGCGGCGGGCAGCTCCGTGCCCGACATCACCGGCATCAAGGGCGAGGACATGGCGTCCTTCCTGCCCAACGCGGGCCGCTTCCTCGACCTGAACGACCTGGGCTTCAAGGAGATCTCGTCCAAGTACCTGGACTGGAAGACCAAGCTCGCCCAGACCGAGGACGGCAAGCAGATCGGTTTCCCGATCGACATCGGTCCCACCGCGCTCTTCTACCGCGCGGACCTGTTCGACAAGGCCGGGCTGCCCACCGACCCCGACGAGGTCGCCGCCCAGGCCGGGACCTGGGAGGAGTACTTCGCGCTCGGCACCGAGCTGCGGAAGAAGCTGCCCGGCACCTACCTGGTCAACAACATCAGCTCGGTGTTCAACATCGCGGTCGGCCAGGGCACCGAGCGGTTCATCGACAAGAACAACCGCTTCATCGGCGACCAGGACCACATCCGCACCGCGTGGACCACGGCGATCCGCCCCTACACCCTCGGCATCGACGCCAAGATCAACGACAACACCTGGAACGCCGCCATCGGCAAGAGCCTGACCACCGAACTCGGCGCGGCCTGGCACGCGCTGGACATCGAGCAGGCTGCCCCGGACACCAAGGGCAAGTGGCGGGTCTGCGCGACGCCCGGCGGACCGGCCAACCAGGGCGGCTCCTACCTGGCCCTGCCCAAGCAGTGCCGGAACCCCGAAGAGGCATTCAAGATCATCAGCTGGATCCTCAGCCCGGAGAACGACGCCCGCGGCTTCGCCGACGCCGCCATCTTCCCGGCCGCGCCGGCGGCGTACACCATGCCGGCCATGACGGGCGGCGACCCCTTCTTCGGCGGGCAGAAGGTCATCGAGGTGTTCGGCCCGGCCGCCAAGGCCATCCCGGCCAGCTACGAGGCACCCGCGGACGCCGCCGTCATGGCTCCCTACTTCACCGAGCTGACCAGCATCGAGGCCAAGGGCAAGAAGCCCGAGGACGCCTGGAAGGACGCGGTCAGCCAGGCCAGGCAGATCGCCCGGCGGCAGGGGGTGAAGTGAGGTGACGTCACCTCCGGTCACCGGTCCCGCCGCAGTGCCCCGGCACCGCGGCGGGCCGGGCCCGGCCCGCTTCCGCCCGCGGCGCACGCCGCCCGCGGGCACCGTGCGGCCAAGCCGTCGCGGGGTGCTGTCCCACTGGCGGCAGTACCTGGCGATCTCACCCTTCTTCGTGATCTTCGGCGTCTTCTCGTTCTTCCCGGTCTTCTACTCGCTGTACCTCGCCTTCCAGCGCTGGGACGGCATGGGCACCATGCAGTTCGTGGGTCTGGACCAGTTCCGGTTCCTGTGGTCGGACCCGGTCTTCTGGATGTCGATCCGCAACACCCTGGTGATCTGGGTCCTGTCCACCGTCCCCACGCTGTTCGGCGCCCTGGTGCTGGCGACGCTGCTGCATTCGGTGCGCCGCTTCAAGAGCTTCTACCGCATCGCCCTCTACATACCGAACGTCACCTCGATCGTCGCCGTGTCGATCTTCTTCGGCGCGGTGTTCAGCAACAACTTCGGCCTGGTCAACGCGATCCTGGGCACGGTCGGCATCTCACCCGTCCCGTGGCTGAGCAACCCGTGGCTGATCAAACTGGTCATCGCGCTGCTGATGACCTGGATGTGGACCGGCTACAACATGATCATCTACCTGGCGGGTCTCCAGGCCATCCCGACGCAGATCTACGAGGCCGCCAAGCTGGACGGCGCCGGACCCGTCCGTACGTTCTTCCAGATCACCATGCCGATCATGCGGCCCATCATCCTGTTCACCGTCATCATCTCGACCATCAACGGCCTGCAGAGCTTCAGCGAACCCCAGGTCCTGTTCGGCAGCAACGCCGCCAACCCGAACCTCGGCGGCCCGGGCCAGGCGGGCCTGACCACGCTGCTGTACTTCTACCAGTCGGCCTTCGTCAACAACGACTACGGCTACGGCGCGGCCATCGTGTGGGCCTTCTTCGTACTGATCATGGTGCTGGTCGTCGTCAACTGGCGTCTCGTCCAGCGCGGGAGGAAGTCATGACCGCAGCGGTCACGAGGCGGTCCCGGCGCCCCAGGGGCATGACCGCGCACATCGTTCTCGTCCTGGCCGTCCTGATCTCGGTCTTCCCGTTCGTGTGGACGATCGTCATGGCGACGAACACCACCCAGGACATCTACAAGAGCCCGCCGAAGCTGACCTTCGGTTCCCAGCTGCTGGAGAACGTCCGGCACGTGCTCGACACCATCGACTTCTTCGGGTCGATGCTGAACACGCTCGTCGTCGCGACCGTCACCACCGTCCTGGTCCTGTTCGTCGACTCCCTGGCGGCCTTCGCCTTCGCCAAGTTCGACTTCCCCGGACGCAAGGTGCTGTTCGCCATGCTGGTGGGGTTCATGATGCTGCCGCTCCAGCTGGCCGTCCTCCCGCAGTTCATCCTCATGTCCGACCTCGGCTGGGTCGGCACGCTCAAGGCGCTGATCCCGCCCGCCCTCGCCAACGCCTTCGGCATCTTCTGGCTGCGCCAGTACATCGAGAACGGCGTGCCGGACGAACTCCTCGACGCAGCGCGCATCGACGGCGCGGGCTTCTTCCGCCAGTACTGGAACATCGTGCTGCCGATGATCAAACCCGCGCTGTCGTTCCTCGCCATCTACGCCTTCGTCGGTGCCTGGAACGACTACATCTGGCCGCTCGTCGTGCTCACCGACCCCGGCCACCTCACCCTCCAGGTGGCGCTCGCCCAGCTCCATGTGGGCCACACCACCGACTACAGCATGGTGATGGCCGGTGTGCTCATGGCGTCCGTCCCGCTGGTCGTGGTCTTCACGATCTTCGCCCGCGGCTTCATCGCGGGAGCCACCGAGGGAGCGGTGCAGGGAAGCTGACGCGCCCCCTTGGGGGGGCGCCCCCAAGGGGCGCGGGGAACTGCGCGATCAGCCACAGCGTCCCGGCAGCCGACAACGGACAAGCCGCCCCGAGCTCGTGGTGATCGGGCCAGTGCAGCACACACGAGCGACGAGGGAGGAGTGACGGACATCGACGCCGACAGCAGCGCACGCGCCAAGGTGCTCGTCGTAGGCATGGACGGGCTGCGCTACGACCGAGTGACCCGCTCGCCGTCCAACGCACCCGTGCTGCACGGCCTGATGGCCGCGGGCGCCCACGGCACCAGCATGCTGCCCTACGGCCGGGCCGAGGACGGGCCGTCGGCCGGCACGGCCTACACGGACTCCGGACCCGGCTGGTCGAGCGTGCTGACCGGGGTGTGGCCCGACCGTCACGGGGTGACCGACAACGACTTCCTCGGCGCCGACTACGCCCGCTACCCCGACTTCCTCAGCCGCGCCGCCACCGCCCGGCCCGGTCTGCGCACGGCGGCGGTGGTGTCCTGGCCGGAACTGGTCGTCCGGGGCGTCCTCGGCACCGCCGTCGGCCGGCGGGTGCGCTACGACGGCGAGTCCGACGGCTACGAAACCGCGGACCGCCTCGTCGCCGACACCGCCGCCCGCCGGCTCACCGAGGACGCCCCGGACGCCCTGTTCGTGTACTTCGGCGCCACCGACGAGGCCGGCCACGCCACGGGCCCCCTCTCCCCCGCCTACGACCGGGCCCTGCTCACCCAGGACGCCCACCTCGGGCGGCTCCTGGAGGCGATCGACGCGCGGCGCGCCTACGAGCACTGGACCGTGCTGGTCACCACGGACCACGGTCACCTCGACACCGGCGGCCACGGCGGCGACACACGTGCCGAACGGGAGGTCTTCGTCATCCTCGCCGAGCCCGGCGGGCCCGCCGGCACCAGGCTCGACACGCCCCGTCTCATCGACATCGCCCCCACCGTCCTCGACCGTCTCGGCATCCCCGTCGACCCCCTCTGGGACCTGCAAGGGCGCGTCCTGCCCCGGCGCACCGCACCGACTTCGGAATGGTCATGACCGACGCACACCCCGACCCCCTGATCGCCCTGCGCCCCTGGGAGGCACCCGAGGTGACCTCCTGGGGGCGGCTGCCGATGAACGCCGTCGACCGGCGGGCCGGGGCCGTCTGTCTGGACGGCGACTGGCGCTTCCAGCTGCTGCCCGCCCCGGACGCCCCGCTCGGGGAGGTCTGGTCGTCGTCGTACGTGCCCGGCGTGTGGACCATGCAGGGCACGTACGATCTCCCGCGGTACCTCAATGTCCGCATGCCGTTCGACGAGTTCCCGCCGGACGTGCCCGCCGCCAATCCGACGGGCGTGTACGAGCGTGCGGTGGACATGCCGGCCGAGTGGGCCGGGCGGCGGATCGTGCTCCAGGTCGGGGCGGCGGAGAGCGTGCTGCTGGTGCACGTGGACGGGCGGCCGGTCGGACTCTCCAAGGACTCCCACCTGGCCGCCGAGTTCGATCTGACGGGCGTGGTGCGCCCCGGGGAGCGGGCCACCCTGCGCCTGACCGTCGTGAAGTGGTCGGACGCCGTGCACATCGAGGACCAGGACCAGTGGTGGCACGGCGGTATCACCCGCTCGGTGCTGCTGTACGCGAGGGACCCGCTGTATCTCGCGGACGTGACCGTGCGGGCCCGGCGGGACGGTGACCTGCGCGTGGACTGCCTCGTGCGGGACTCCGGCGGGGCCCTGCCCGAGGGCTGGTACGTCAGCGGGGAGCTGGACGGGCAGCTGCTCACGCAGGACACGGAGTTCGACCGGGCGTGCGCCGAGGACGAGCGCGTCTCCGGCTTCCTCGGCGAGGCCCGGCTGCGGGCCGCCGTGCCGGACGTGCGCACCTGGAACGCCGAGACGCCCGAGCTGTACGGCCTGACCGTCCGCCTCCACCGCGCCGACGGCACCGTCGCCGACACCTCGCGCCACCGGATCGGCTTCCGTGACGTCGAGATCACCGGCCGGGACCTGCTGGTCAACGGCGAGCGCGTGTTCATCCGGGGCGTCAACCGGCATGACTTCCATCCGCTGACGGGCCGGACGGTGTCGTACGACGACATGCGCGCCGACCTCGTCCTGCTGAAGCGGTTCGGCTTCAACGCGATCCGCACCGCGCACTACCCGAACGACCCGGCCCTGTACGACCTGGCCGACGAGCTCGGCTTCTACGTCGTCGACGAGGCCGACATCGAGTCCCACGACCACGCGCACGAGATCGCCGACGACCCGCGCTATCTGGGCGCCTTCGTCGACCGGGTCGCGCGGATGGTGCTCCGGGACAAGAACCACCCGTCCGTCATCATCTGGTCGCTGGGCAACGAGTCCGACTACGGCGCCAATCACGACGCGGCGGCGGGCTGGGTACGCCGGCACGACCCGACCCGGCCGGTGCAGTACGAGGGCGCGGCCAAGCGCGGCTGGGCCGATCCGGACCTGGCCTCCGACATCGCCTGCCCGATGTACGCGCCGCTGCAGGAGTGCCTCGCGCACGCCATGTCCGGGCGGCAGACCAAGCCGCTCATCCAGTGCGAGTACTCGCACGCCATGGGCAACAGCAACGGCACGCTCGCGGACCATTGGGCGGCCATCGAGGCCACCCCGGGTCTTCAGGGCGGGTTCATCTGGGAGTTCTGGGACCACGGCATCCTCCAGCGTGTGAACGACGGCAGACCGGCCGGGCGTGGGGGCGCCGGGCTCTACGACAACGGCGTCGCCGCGCCCGGGCATCGCTGGGCGTACGGCGGCGACTTCGGGGAGACGGTCCACGACGGCGCCTTCATCGCCGACGGTGTCGTCTTCCCCGACCGCACCCCCAAGCCCGTGATGTTCGAGCACCGGGAGATCGCCGCGCCGGTGCGCATCGAGCGCTTCCGGCACGAGGGCGTCGTGCTGAGCAACCACCAGCACTTCCGCGGCCTGGACTGGCTGTCCGGCGAGTGGGAGCTGGCCCTCGCCGACGGCGGCACCCTGACCGCCCCCGCCGAGCTGCCCGGTCTGCGGCCGGGCGAGACGGCCGCCGTACCGCTGCCGTTCGAGCTGCCGGAGGACGGCGGCGAGGCGTGGCTGACGCTGCGGGTCACGACGGCCGGGGACGAGCCGTGGGCGCCGCGCGGCACGGTGGTGTGCATGCCGCAGGTACGGCTGCGGCATGCTCCCTCGGTGCGGCACGCCCCCGTCACGCACCGCCCCGTGGAGGTCGACGAGGACGGGCTGCTGGTCCATCCGCTGCTGACGGCCGGGCCGACGCTGTCGCTGTGGCGGGCGCCCACCGACAACGACGAACTGGGCGGCATGGCGGCCCGCTGGCGGGACTGGGGGCTCGACGCGCCCACCCGTAAGGTCGTCGCCGTACGGCGTGACCGGGGCCGGGTGGCGGTGGTCTGCGACTACCTCTGCCGGGGCGGGACCGTCCGGCACGAGCAGGTGTTCACGGCGGTCGAGGGCGGGCTGCTGGTGGAGGAGTGCGCCGAGCTGCCCGAGGCGCTGGACGACGTGGCCCGGGTGGGGTCGGTCTTCGAGACGGCCGCCGGGCTGAACCTGCTGGAGTGGTTCGGGCGGGGCCCCTGGGAGTCGTATCCGGACCGGTGCGCGGGCGCGCCCGTCGGCCACCACGCGCTGCCGGTGGACGAGTTGTTCGCCCCGTATCTGCGGCCGCAGGAGAGCGGCGGGCGGCACGGCGTACGGCGGTTCACGCTGTCCGCGCCGGACGCCACCGGACTCGCGGTGCGGCTGGACCGGCCCCGCCAGGTCTGCGTGACCCGCCATCGCGCGACCGACCTCGCCTCGGCCGCGCATCACGACGAACTGGTGCCGCGGGCCGGGTGCGTGGTGCACGTCGACGCGGCGCACCGCGGGCTGGGCACGGCCTCCTGCGGGCCCGACACCTTCGCCGCCTACCTCGTCGCGGCCGGTGTCCATCGCTGGAGCTGGACGCTGCGCGTTCTCTGAGTTCTCCCCTCTTTCACCCCATGGAGCACCCGTGTGCACTTCGCATGACCACGACCTGGGCGAGGCTCCCCAGGCCGGTGCCGGAAGACGCGGTTTCCTGCGCGCGACCGCGCTGCTCGGCGCGACCGCCACGGCGGTGGCCGCGCTGCCGGCCGTCACCGCCGCGGCGGCACCGGCGAGCCCGCGCCCCGACCCGCGCAGCCGCCGCTTCACCGTCGCCGTGATGCCGGACACGCAGTACCTCTTCGACGGGCCGAGCATCGACAAAGCGCCGGTCGAGGCGTCGCTGCGCTATCTGCTGGAGCACGGCAGTCAGGAGAACATCGTCTTCCTGTCCCACCTCGGGGACCTCACGCAGAACGGCGCGATGGAGGAGTTCGCCGCGATCGGCGAGGCGTTCTCGCTGCTGGACCGGCGGGGCGTCGGCTACAGCGTCCTGGCCGGCAACCACGACGTGCAGTCGTCGACGACCGACCAGCGCGGTGCGACGCCGTATCTGGACGCCTTCGGGCCGCAGCGGTTCAAGGGGAAGCCGGCGTTCGGCGGTGCCTCCCCGGACGGCTACAACACCTTCCACCTGTTCACCGGGGGCAGCCGGGAGTGGATGGTGCTCGCGCTGGACTGGCGGCTGTCGCCGCAGGGCTACGCATGGGCGAAGGAGGTCATGGCACGGCATCCGAAGACGCCCGTCATCCTCACCACCCATGAACTGGTCGCCGAGCAGGACTCCCTGTCGGCGTACGGGCAGCAGTTGTGGGACCGGCTGATCGAGGACCACGACCAGATCTTCCTCACCCTCAACGGGCACTACTGGCCCGCCGCCCGCGCGACGCGGAAGAACGCGGCCGGGCACGACGTCCACCTGCATCTGACGAACTACCAGAACCGCTACTTCGGCGGCGCGGCGATGATCCGCCTCTACCGGTTCGACCTGGACCGCAACGTCATCGACGTGGAGACGGTCTCCCCGTGGATCCTGGGCCGGGCGAAGAAGGGGCTCAACGAGCTGGAGCGTCAGGAGATGGAGCTGAGCGGCGACGCCGACCGGTTCTCCGTCGAGATCGACTTCCAGGAGCGCTTCTCCGGCTTCGCGCCGGTGCCCGCCCGGCCGGCGCGGCCCGCCGCGAAGATGCTGGTGCCGGGCACGGTGGCGTACTGGCGATTCGAGAAGCCCGTCGACGGCACGGCCGGAACGGTCCGGGACCTGTCCGGGCGCGGCAACGACCTCTCGCTCGTCACGGTGGGCGGCGGCGCGCTGGGCTGGTCGGCGGACCACCACCCCGACCAGCCGGGCCACGGCAGCCTGGAGTTCCAGGGCTTCAAGTCCCCGCTGAAGGGCGCCTGTCTGCGCACGGTCGACGGGGCCCCGCTCAACTCGGCCACCTTCGAGGACGGTTACACCATCGAGGCGTTCTACCGGCTGCCCGCCGACTGGGACCCGGACCACAACGCCTGGTCGGGTCTGGTCGGGCGCACGGGCACGGGCGGAGCCGCCGGGAAGACCGCCGACGACCCCGACGAGCCGCTGGCGACGCTGTCCCTGTCCAACGACCGTGAACCGCAGTGGGCGATGCGCCCGCTCAACCAGCAGGGCATCGCCACCAACTGGGGCCAGGAGACCCCGCTGGAGACCTGGTGGCACCTCGCGGTCGTCAACGACGGCGGACACACCACGATGTACGTCGAGGGCTGCCCGGTCCTGCGCAACCCCAGGGCGTCCTCCGTCGGCATCACCTCCGTCGGCCTGCCGTGGCTGCTCGGCGGCTACGAGTACGGCGGAAAGATCGACCAGATCTTCCGCGGCCGGCTCGGCGACGTCCGGATCGTCGCCCGGGCGCTGCCCGTCACCTCCTTCATGAACCACTGACCTCCCAGGGAACCTTCATGACCGAGCAGCAGCTGCCCGCCTGGGCCGACCCGTCCGTCTCCCCCGCCGCCCTCGATCCCCAGGGCGTCTCCCGCCGCGGGCTCCTGCGCCGCGCGGGTCTGTTCGGCGCCGCGTTCGCCCTGGGCCCGGCGGCCCCGGCCCTGGCCGCCGACCGCGACAGCAGCCGGCTGGGCGGCGAGGACCCCCGCCTCGCCTACCTCGTCGGCGACCACCACATCCACACCGTCTACAGCCACGACGCCAAGTACACGTTCTCCCAACTGGCCGCCGCGGGCGCGAAGTACGGCCTGGACTGGATGGTGTTCACCGAGCACTCCAACTTCGGGCACGCCGACTTCGGGGCCGCGCTGGAGCACCGGGAGATCCTGAAGGCGCGTGCCGAGAACCCGCGTCAGCTGATCTTCCAGGGCCTGGAGTGGTACATCCCGGCGGCCGAGCACTGCACGGTGTTCACCGCGCCCGGCCCGCACGAGGTCGACCTGCTGACCCGGTTCGAGCGCGCCTACGACGGCAAGCTCCTCGGTTACGACAAGGGAGGCCCCGCCGACGCGGACACCGCCCGCAACGAGGCACATGCCGTCAAGGCCCTCAAGTGGCTGGCCGAGCAGCGAAGTTCGGGATACGTCGACGACGTGCTGGTCCTCGCCAACCACCCGATGCGCCTGGGCATCGACTCCCCGCACGAGATGCGCAACTGGCGGGACGCGGCGCCCGGGATCATGATCGGCATGGAGGGCGCGCCGGGCGCCCAGGGCGCCGCCATCCCCGGTTGGCGGGGCGCCGCGTCGATCCGCGGCGAGTACGAGAACAAGCCGTCCGCGCAGTCCTGGCCGGGCTACCCGGCGGACGCCTACCTGACCTACGGCGGATTCGACTGGGCGACCGCCACCGTCGGCGGTCTGTGGGACTCGATGCTCGCCGAGGGGCGGCTGCTCACGATCACCACCAACTCCGACGCCCACCGGATCGTCTTCGACACCTGGAAGAACGGCGACTGGCAGCCAGGCCAGACCTTCGACAGCACCGGGAAGCTGCCCGACCCGGTGAACACGGACACCCCGCAGCCGGGCAGCGACTTCTGGCCCGGCCAGTTCAGCCGTACTCATGTGGGCGTGACTCGGTACGGCTACCGCGCGGTCATGGCGGGCCTGCGCGCGGGCCGGGTCTGGCTCGACCACGGGCATCTGCTCGACGGGCTCGACGTCCGGCTGAAGCGGGACCGCGACCGGGGCCGGGGCGTGACGCTCGGCGGCCGGCTGCGGGTCCGCAAGGGCGAGAGGCTCACCCTGGACGTCACCGTGACGACCGCCTCGCGGCCCAACCCGCAGGGCATCCTGCCCGAGCTGGCACACGTGGACGTCATCCGCGGCGCGGTGCGCGGCCCGGTCGCCGACCGCGACACCTGGAAGGCCCCCGACACGCGCGTCGTCCGCTCGCAGGACGTCTCCGGCCGCACGGGCACCTACACCCTGCGCATCCCGCTGACCGCGGGCGAGGAGTCCTTCTACGTCCGGCTGCGCGGCAGCGACGGCAACCGGAACGGCACCGGCTACCTCGGCGCCTCGGTCGACCCGCACGGGCCCGTTCCGCACGCGCCCGGGGACGGTGACCCGTGGGCGGATACGTGGTTCTATTCGAACCCGGTATTCGTCGACGTGGAAGGTGCCTGACCTGATGAGACGTCAACTGCTCGCCGTCACCGCGTTATTGGGCGCCTGCACGCTGGGCGCCGGTACGGCCTCGGCCGCCGGTGCCCCGCAGTGGGCGCAGACCGGCACGGCGTACACCGACACCCTCGGCGGCGGGCAGGGCCTGGCCAGCCGCGCGGACGGCTCCCTGCTGTACCGCGGGCTGGCCTCCATCCCGCTGGACCTGCGGGTCAAGGGCTGGAACCACATAGGCGACCCGGACATCGCGCGCGGCCATGTCTTCGACGCCTACCAGGGCCCGGACACGGCCACCTCCAAGATGTTCGCGGTCACCACCCCGGCCGGAAAGCGCTACGAGTACGTCCACCCGCTGAACCCGGGCGAGAAGCTGAACAACTCCTTCGCCACCGTCTCGCCCGACGGCCAGTGGCTGGTGTCGGGCGAGTGGGGTGTGCAGAACCGGCTCCAGGTCTTCCCGGCGCCGCTGCTCAACCCCTCCACGCCGCCCACAGGTGGCAAGCTGAGGGAGGCCGGGCAGATCACCCTGGACAAGCCCGTGCGCGACATCCAGGGCTGCGACTTCGTCACCGACACCCGCCTGCTGTGCGCCTCGAACGACGCCTCGGGCACCCTGTTCCCGGAGGTCCGGCCGCTGCTCCAGGTCGACCTGCCCCGCGAGCCGGACGGGCAGCCGGTCACCGGCACGGTGCAGAGCCTGTTCGCGCTGCCGCAGCGCAGCGTGTGCACGGGCACCTTCGAGACGGAGGGCGTCGACTACGACCCGGACAGCGGCACCCTGCGGGCGCAGATGATCCCGCCGGGCGTGTGCGCCGTGACGACGGCCGTCCACGCGTACCAGCAGCTCACGGACTGATCGAGCGGAGGTACGGTGGGCCGCGTGACCGGTGAAGAGTCGCTGCGGCCCCAGTCCCTCATGCTGACGTTCCTGGGCGACCAGGTACTCGGGCGCGACGTGTGCGTGTACTCGGGCAGCGTCATCGACGTGTTCGCCCGCGCCGGGATCGGCGAGCAGGCCACCCGCTCGACGCTGACCCGGATGGTGGGCCGCGACCTGCTGCGCCGCCAGCGTGAGGGCCGCCGGATGTACTTCGGGCTGACCGAGCGCTCGGAAGCCGTGCTGCGCGACGGCGAGCGGCGCATCTGGCAGACCGGCGCCGTCAACCGGCACTGGGACGGCACCTGGACCCTGCTCGGCTTCTCCCTGCCCGAGTCCTGGCAGCGCCAACGCCACGACCTGCGCTCCCGGCTGACCTGGAGCGGCTTCGGTCCGCTGTTCAACGGCCTGTGGATCGCGCCGGGCGAGGTCGACGTGTCGGCGCTGGTCGCCGAGCTCGGCCTGTCCGCCCATGTGAAGGTCTTCCGCGCGCACGCCGACGCCGGAATGGACATCGGCCAGATGATCGAGGAGACCTGGGAGCTGTCCGACCTGGCCGGCCGCTACGAGGCGTTCGTACGGCGCTGGCAGTCGTGGGAGGAGGGGCTGCCGGACGCCGACGACGCTCTCGTGCTGCGGCTGCGGCTGGCGACCGAGTGGCTGCGGATCGTCCGGCGCGATCCGCGCCTGCCCGTCAAGCACCTGCCGGACGACTGGCCGGCGGAACAGGCCGAGAAGACGTTCCGGGCCGTGCACGAGCGGCTCTCACCTCTCGCGCGTGACGCCTCGGAACGCCTGCTCGACCTGGTGCCCGCGCGGCCTCAGGCGTAGAACCGCGACAGGCTCTGGAGCACCGCGGCCGGCTTGGTGCCGCCCTCGATCTCGATGGCGCCGTCGACCGTGATCTGCACACCGCCCGGCACCTCCTCGACCTCGGCGAGCTTCGCCGCCAGCCGGATGCGGGAGCCGACCTTCACGGGGGAGGGGAAACGCACCTTGTTGAGGCCGTAGTTGACCTTCGTCGTCACGCCCTGGACGTCCAGCAGCTCGGTGAACAGCGGGATGAAGAGGGAGAGCGTGAGGTAGCCGTGCGCGATGGGGGCGCCGAAGGGGCCCTCCTTGGCCTTCTCGGGGTCCACGTGGATCCACTGGTGGTCCCCGGTCGCGTCGGCGAAGGTGTCGATCCGCTCCTGCGTGACCTCGATCCACTCGCTGGTGCCGAGGTCGCTGCCCGCGAGCTTCTTCAGTTCGTCGAGGCCGTTGACGGTGATGCTCATGGAGCCGTCCTTCACTGGGAGTCGGTGCCGTAGCGCTTGCGCACACGGGATTTGAGGAGCTTCCCGGAGGCGGTGCGGGGCAGCTCGTCCGCCACCACGACCGACTTCGGGATCTTGTACTTGGCGAGGCGGCCGGCGAGCGACGCCAGCACCTCGTCGGGGTCGAGTGCGGCGCCCTCGCGGGGTACGACGACCGCGCGGGGCACCTCGCCCCACTTGTCGTCCGGGACGCCGATCACGGCGCACTCGACGATGTCCGGGTGGGCGAGGATCTGGTCCTCGATCTCGGCGGGGTAGATATTCTCGCCGCCGGAGATGATCATGTCCTTGATGCGGTCGACGATGTGGACGTAGCCGTCCTCGTCGACCTGGGCGGCGTCGCCGCTGCGGAACCAGCCGTCCGCGAAGGACGCGGCCGTCTCCTCGGGCAGCCCCCAGTAGCCGGGCATGACGTGCGGCCCGCGCACCACGACCTCGCCCACCTCGCCGACCTCGACCGGCGCGAGGTCGGGCCGTACGACGCGTACGTCGCTGAAGAAGTGCGGCACGCCCGCCGACCCCGCCTTGCCGACGGCGTGTTCGGCGTCCAGGAACAGAGTGCCGGGGGCGGCCTCGGTCATGCCGTAGCCCTGGAGGAAGGTCAGGCCGCGCCTCTGGTACGCCGCGATCAGCGGAGTGGGGACCGGGGAGCCGCCGCAGGTCAGGATGCGCAGCGACGACAGGTCCGCCGCCGGCCAGCGTGGGTGCCGGGCCACCTGGTCGAACATGGTGGGCACGCCGAACATGAAGGTGATCCGGTGCCGTTCGATCAGGTCGAAGGTGGCGTCCGGGTCGAAGGCCTCGACCAGGACGCAGGTGCCGCCCTTCAGCAGGACCGGCAGCGTCAGCATGTTCAGGCCTGCGGTGTGGAACAGCGGGGCGGAGACCAGGGCGCGTTCGTCGGCGACCAGGTCGTGGTCGACGAGGACGTTGATCGCGTTCCAGGTGAGGTTGCCGTGGGTGAGCATCGCGCCCTTGGGACGGCCGGTCGTGCCCGAGGTGTACATGATGATGCAGGTGTCGTCCGGGCTGACCGGCGTGTCGATGGGCTCCCGGGAGGCCGAGGCCAGCGCCTCCTCGTACTCGGCGCCCACCTCGACGTACGTACGGACGTCCGTGCTGCCCGGCAGTCCCGCGACCAGACCGGCGTGCGAGGGGCCGTAGACGAGGGCCTTGGCGCCGGAGTCGGCGAGCTGGTAGGCGATCTCCGGGCCGGCCAGCCGGATGTTGAGGGGGACGAAGACCGCGCCGAGCGTGCCGGCCGCGAACATCGTCTCCAGGTAGGAGGGGTGGTTCGGGCCGAGGTAGGCGACGCGGTCGCCGCGGCGGACGCCCCGCTCGCGCAGGGCGTGGGCGAGGCGGGTGGTGCGGTCGTACAGGCCGGCGTAGGTGCGGGTGGTGTCGCCGTGGATCAGGGCGGTGCGGTGCGGGGTCTTGCGGGCCCGGCGTGCGGGCCACGACCCCAGTCCCTCGTTGCGCATGTCACGCCCCTTACGGTTTCGTCAGCCCGAGCAGGCGGGCGGCGTTCTCCTTGAGGATCTTCGGCCGGACCTCTTCCTTGATCGTCAGCTTGTCGAAGTCGGCGAGCCAGCGGTCGGGGGTGAGGACGGGGAAGTCGGAGCCGAAGAGGACCTTGTCCTTCAGCAGCGTGTTCGCGTACTGCACGAGCTGCGGCGGGAAGTACTTCGGCGACCAGCCGGACAGGTCGATGTGCACGCCCGGCTTGTGCGTGGCGACGGCCAGGGCCTCGTCCTGCCAGGGGAACGACGGGTGCGCCAGGATGATCTTCAGGTGCGGGAAGTCGGCGGCGACGTCGTCCACGTGCAGCGGGTTGGAGTACTTGAGGCGGATGCCGCCCCCGCCGGGCACGCCGGCGCCGATGCCGGTCTGGCCGGTGTGGAACAGGGCGATCGTGCCGGTCTCCTCGATCACCTCGTACAGGTCGTACGCCACCGACCGGTCGTTGGGGAAGAAGCCCTGGATGCTGGGGTGGAACTTGAAGCCCTTCACCCCGTACTCCTCGACCAGGCGCCGGGCCTGCCTCACGCCGGCCTTCCCGCGGAAGGGGTCGATGGAGGCGAAGGGGATGAGGACGTCGGCGTTGGCGGCGGCGGCCTCGGCGACCTCCTCGTTGGGGACGGGCGCCGTGCCGGTGGCGGACTCGGCGTCGACCGTGAAGATCACGGCGGCCATCTTCCGCTCGCGGTAGTAGGCGGCGGTCTCCTCCAGGGTCGGCTTCCGCTTGCCCTCGACCTTGAAGTAGGCCGAGGAGGCGTCGTGCAGGTCGTCGTCCAGGGAGGAGTGGCCCTTGGAGGAGACCTCCGCGTGGGTGTGGACGTCGATCGCGACGAGGTCGTTCAGGTCCATCACGCCTCCGGGAACTTCGGCGCCGGGATGCCGACCGACTGGAGCTCGGCACCGACCGAGGTGAGCCAGGCGTCCGCCAGGGCTCCGGGTGTCCAGCCGCCGTCGGCGTACGCCGCCCTGATCTCCTGCGGATGCGACCAGAGTGCCACCTTGTCGCCGCCGATGCCGATGCACTGACCGGTCACGCCGCGCGCGGCCTCGGAGGCCAGGAACGGGACCAGGGCGGCACAGTCCTCGGGGGTGCCGAAGCCCTCGCCCTTGCGCAGGAAGTCCGGCAGCGGCTCGCCGCCGCGCATGGCCTCGATGTACGGGGCGAAGGCCGGGATCGTCTCGGTCATCGCGGTCGCGGCGACCGGCACGATCGCGTTGACGGTGATGTTCGCGCGGCCCAGCTCCATGGACCAGGTGCGGGTCATCGCCGCGATGCCGGCCTTGGCGGCGGCGTAGTTCGTCTGGCCGAAGTTGCCGCGCTGTCCGGCCGGGGAGCCGACCAGGATCAGCGAGCCGCCCTCGCCCTGCTCGCGCATCCGGACGGCGGCGGCGCGGGCACAGGTGAAGGTGCCCTTGAGGTGCGTGGTGATCACCGCGTCGAAGTCCTCGTCGGTCATCTTCCACAGCACCTTGTCGCGGAGGATGCCCGCGTTGGTGACGAGGACGTCCAGCCGGCCGAACTCCTCGACCGCTCGGGCGACCAGCCGGTCCGCCGCCTCGGTCGTACCGACCGGGACCACCTCCGCCACGGCCTTGCCGCCCGCCTCCAAGATGGACTTCACGGCCGCCTCGGCCACCGCCTCGTCGACGTCGTTGACGACCACGGACGCGCCGTGGGCGGCCAGGGCGTGGGCGTAGGCGAGGCCGAGGCCCCGGCCGCTTCCGGTGACGACGGCGGCCTTGCCGGTGAGATCGATGCTGGGCACGGGCGGGTCCCTTCACATGGTGATGCGGGTGGTGCGCATCCACGGGATGCGGCGCGGCTTCGAGATCGAAGCTAAGAGCAATAATTGTTGACGTCAATAGTTGTTGCTGACCGCGGGGTGCGCAAGACTGTGCCCAGCACCGCCGGACCGCCGCACGACCAGGGAGCCCGCCATCAGCCGCCAGCACGTCACGAACCCGGCCCCCATCGACGCGCACGAGCCGTGGATGCGCGCTCTGCACGCCGACACGGGCTACCTGCTGTACCGCCTGGGCCTGCGCTCGGGGCAGCTGTTCAACGCCTGCCTCCAGGAGTCGGGCCTGCGCCTGCGCCACTACGCGGTGCTGCGCTTCCTCGCCACCTCCGAGGGCGTCCTCCAGCGCGAGCTGAGCACCCGGCTCGGCTACGACCCGAGCGCGATCGTCGGCCTCGTCGACGACCTGGAGAAGCAGGGCTTCGCCGAGCGCCGCCCCTCCCCCGACGACCGCCGCAGCCGGATCGTCGTGCTGACCGAGAGCGGCCGCGCGTTCCTGCGCGACATCGACGAGGCCGGCCAACGGGTGACGAACGAACTCCTGGGCCCGCTGGACCCCGCCGAGCGCGAGGCGCTGCACGCGCTGCTGCTGCGGATCGCCGAGGACGGACTGAACTGATGTTGTGCAAATGATTGACGGCTGCACGGCGTATGCATAACTTCACCGGCTAACCGAGACCCGTCCCCAGGGAGCTCCCGTGCAGCCATCCCCCTCCGCCGCTCACCCCGCCCCCGATTCCCGGCAGTTGCGCCGCGTGGCCGTCTCCGGCCTGCTCGGTACGGCCGTCGAGTTCTACGACTTCCTCGTCTACGGCACGGTCGCCGCGCTCGTCTTCGGCGAGCTGTTCTTCCCTCAGGCCGACCCGGCGGTCGGCACCATCGCGGCGTTCGGCACCTTCGCCGCGGGCTATCTCGCCCGTCCGCTCGGCGGCATCGTCTTCGGCCACTTCGGCGACCGGATCGGCCGCAAGTCGATGATGCTGCTGACCATGGTCCTGATGGGCTGCGGCAGCTTCCTCATCGGCCTGCTGCCGACGTACGACGCGATCGGCATCTGGGCACCGGTCCTGCTGGTCGCCCTGCGTGTGGTGCAGGGCATCGCGATCGGCGGCGAGTGGGGCGGCGCCATGCTGATGGTCGTCGAGCACGCCGAGCACACGCAGGGTTCCCGGCGCGGCCTGTGGTCCAGCTTCACCCAGCTCGGCGCCCCGCTCGGTTCCGTGCTGTCAGCCGGTGTGGTCACCATCGTCGCCGGCCTGCCCGACGACGAGTTCCGCTCCTGGGGCTGGCGGGTGCCGTTCCTGCTGAGCATCGTGCTGCTGGCCGTCGGGCTGTTCGTGCGCCTGAAGGTCGCCGAGAGCCCGCTGTTCGCCCAGGTCAAGCGGGGCCCGGTGGACAAGCCGCCGATCGTGGAGGTGCTGCGCCGCCCGAAGCCCGTCCTGCTGGCCGCCTGCGTCGGCATCGGCGCGTTCACCACGCAGTCGCTGCTGACCAGCTTCATGATCTCCTACGCCGTCGACCAGGGGTACACCCGCCCGCAGGTGCTGACCGCGGTGACCCTCGCCTCCTGCGTGGCCCTCGCCGTGCTGCCCGCCGCGTCCGCGCTGTCGGACCGGGTCGGCCGCCGGCCCGTCGTGCTCGCCGGAGCGGTCGCCTCCGCCGCGCTCGCCTTCCCCGTCCTGGCGCTGGTCGACTCCGGCTCGCCCGGACTGCTGATCCTCGCCCTCGCCCTCGGTCACGGTGTCGCCCAGTCCACGATGTACGGGCCGCTCGGCGCCCTGCTCACCGAGATGTTCGGCACCCGCGTCCGCTACACCGGCGCCTCGCTCGGCTACCAGGCGGCCACCCTGGTCGGCGCCGGGTTCTCTCCGCTGATAGCCGGCAGCCTCCTCGCCTCGTACGGGGGCGGGAGCACGCCCGTCTCGCTGCTGCTGTGCGCGGGCGCGGCGATCACCGCCGTCACCGTGTGGCGGCTGCGCGAGACGCACACCGACGCCCTGGACTCCCCCGCCGCCACCACCCCCACCCTGGAAGGGACCCCGCGTTGAGGATCCGCCTCGCTTTACTGACCGCCTGCCTGTCCATGGCGACCGCACTGCCGGCGCAGGCCGCCGCCACGGACACGCACCTGGAGGGCCGGCTCCCTTCCGGCGCCGCGTACGTGATGGACGTCCCCGCGTCCTGGAACGGCACGGTGCTGCTGTACAGCCACGGCTACACCCCGGCCGGAGCCCCCAACCCGGCCCAGAACACCCCGGGTGCGGCCGCCCGGGACAAGCTGCTGGCCGAGGGCTACGCCCTGATCGGCTCCTCGTACGCGACGAACGGCTGGGCCGTCACCGAGGCGGTGCCCGACCAGCTCGCCACGCTGGACCTGTTCACCGAGAAGTTCGGGGCGGCGCGGCGGACGCTCGCCTGGGGCACCTCGTACGGCGGCTTCGTCACCACGATGCTCGCCGAACGGCACGCCGGCCGGTTCGACGGTTCGCTGTCGATGTGCGGGCTGGTGCAGGGCGGCGTCGCCAACTGGAACAGCACCCTGGACCCGGTGTTCGCGCTGCGCACGCTCCTCGCGCCGGACTCCGAGATCCGGCTCACCGGCTTCGACGGCCAGGCGGAAGCGGTCGCCGCCGGGAAGGCGCTCACCACGAAGGTCGACGCCGCGCAGCGGACCCCCGAGGGCCGGGCGCGGATCGCCCTGGCCGCCGCCCTGCACGACATCCCCGGCTACAACGACGCCTCGCAGACCGAGCCGGGCCCCACCGACTGGCAGACGCAGCAGGCCAACCAGTACACCGCCGTGCGGGGCCTGATCCAGATGCCCGCGTTCAGCTGGCGGCAGGAGGCCGAGAGCCGGGCGGGCGGCAACCCGTCGTGGAACACCGGTGTCGACTACACCGCCATGCTCGCCCGCTCCCCGCTGTACAAAGAGGTGAGCGAGCTCTACAAGGAGGCGGGACTGTCCTTGCGTACCGACCTCTCGGCCCTGGGCCGGGCACCCCGAGTCTTCGCCGATCCGCCGGCCGTGCGGTGGATGCGGAACACCAGCGTGCTCTCCGGCCGGCTCGCCGACCCCCAGCTGAACATCCACACGACCGGTGACGCGCTGATACCGGTGCAGGCGGAGAGCGCCTACCGGCGGGCGGCCACCGCGGCCGACTCAGGGCCGCTGTTCCGCCAGGCCTACGTCGACGCCCCCGGCCACTGCACGTTCACCCCCGGCGAGACCCTGGCCGCCCTGCACACCCTGGAACACCGCCTCGACACCGGCCGCTGGGACACCTCGCCCGGCGCCCTCAACTCCCGGTCCAGGGCGGAGGATCCGACAGCCGAGCCCCGTTACGTCCCGTACCGGCCGAGCTCCTACCCCCGCCCCTACGACCTCGCCCACCCGGGAGACACCCGGCCATGACCGCTCTGCCCCGAGTTCTCGGCTCCTCCGGCACAGGGGGCGCGCCCACGGCGACCGACCGGCTGCTGTCCGTCCTCGCGGCCTTCGACCACGAGCACCCGGCCCTGTGCCTGACCGACATCAGCCGGCGGGCCGGGCTGAGCCTGACCACCGCGCACCGGCTGGTGGGCGCGCTCACCGAGTGGGGTGCCCTGGAACGGGACGAGTCCGGCGTCTACCACGTCGGGCTCCGGCTGTGGGAGATCGCCGCACTGGCGCCGCGCGGCCTCGCCCTGCGGCAGATCGCGCTGCCGTACCTGGAGGACCTGTACGAGGCGACGCACGAGAACGTGCAGCTGGCGGTGCGGGACGGCTCGGACGTCGTCTACATCGAATGGCTGTCGGGGCGCTCGGCGGTCGGCGTGCACATCCGCGTCGGCGCGCGCTGGCCGCTGCACGCCACCGGGGTCGGGCTCGCCCTGCTGGCCCACGGGGACCCGGAGTTCCAGGAGGAGTACTGCGCGGGCGAACTCGCGTCCTTCACGCCGTACACGATCACCGACCCGGCGCGGCTGCGGCGGGCACTCGCCGAAGTGCGCCGGGCCGGCGTCGCGGTGAGCGACCGTCAGGTAACGGAGGACGCCCTGTCGGTGGCCGCGCCGGTGCGCTCGACGGACGGCTCGGTGGCCGCCGCCGTGTCCATCGTGGTGCCGCACGCCGACGCCCAGGTGCCGGTGCTGGCTCCGGCGGTACGGGTGGCGGCGCGCGGGATCTCACGGGCCCTGGGGTGGCAGCCGGAGCGGGCCTGAGGGGGCGGCTTCAGCAGTCGCCCGGCCTCGGGTTTCCGGGCGAAGCGGTCCGTGACCCTCAGGCCACGCAGAACTCGTTGTCCTCCGGGTCCCGCAGCACGACGCCGTAGTAGTCCATGTCCGGCTCGTCCATGACCCGCACCACCGTCGCGCCGGTCGAGGTCAGCCGGTCCACCTTGGCCCTGATCCTCAGGGTGCGCTCCGGCAGGGGAACACCTCTGCCGCCGCCGACCTTGAGGTCGAGATGCACCCGGTTCTTGACGGTCTTGCCCTCCGGCACCCGCTGGAACCAGATGCGGGGCCCCTGTCCCTCCGGATCGACGATCGACTCGGGGACCTCACCCACTCCCTCGGTCAGTTCCTCCGCGGGCACCCCCATGTCCGCCCAGTAGGCCCGCCAGGTGGGGTGCCCGCCGGGGGCCGGTTCGGGCACGTATCCGAGGGCCTCGGTCCAGAAGGTCACGAGTTTCGCCGGGTCGGCGCAGTCGATGGTCAGCTGCAAGGTGACGTCCATGCCGTGAGCATCGCAGCAGGGTCTGACAACGGCCCCTGGGACAACCGTCGCGCCCCGCCGGAAGTCGAACCCCGCAAAGCCCCACAACACCTGAGACGGGGGAATCGGCGATGGTGCGGTCGGGAAAGCCTCAACGGCCGGGAAAGCCGCAGCGGTTGGCAAGATGGCTGGCGCGCCACACCGGGTGGCAGCACGTGCTGCGGCTGCTTCTCCTGCTCGTCCTCGCGGGGCTGACGGGTCTCGTCCTTGCCTGGGCCGGGCTTCCCGAGTGGACCTTGGCGGTGGGGATCGTCCTGCTGCTCATCATCGACGACGTGCTGCACTGGTACGTCAAGAAGTGGGGCACCGACCCGAAGGCGCAGTCGGCCCGGGACGACGCCAACTCTTGACGACTGGTGTCACAGGGAGCACATTGTGCACCGCTAGCCCTCCTCTGAGAGCGCTCTCAGAGGAGGTCCGCATTCCCCCCACTCCTCGATGAAGAGGCCCCATGAGCGGAAACCACAGCAAACGCATCCCCCGTCGACGGCTGCTCGCCGGCGTCCTCGGCACGCTGGGTCTGGCGGCAGCCGCAACGGCCGTCACCCTGCCCGCGAACGCCTCCGCGCCGCCGCCCCCGTCGGGCTGGACCCAGGTGTTCGCGGACGACTTCGAAGGCCCGGCGGGCTCCAAGGTCGACACGGACAACTGGCAGTACGCCACCGGCACCGGCTACCCGGGCGGCCCCGCCAACTGGGGCACCGGCGAGATCGAGACGATGACGGACAGCACCGACAACGTCTCCCTCGACGGCAACGGCAACCTCCGCATCACCCCGCGGCGCGACGGCGCCGGCAACTGGACCTCCGGCCGCATCGAGACCAACCGCACCGACTTCCAGCCCCCGGCCGGCGGCACACTCCGCGTCGAGGGCCGGATCCGGACGCCGGACGTCAACGGCGCTGCCGCCAAGGGCTATTGGCCGGCCTTCTGGATGCTCGGCGCGCCCTACCGCGGCAACTACCAGAACTGGCCGGGCGTCGGCGAGCTGGACATCATGGAGAACACCCAGGGCCAGAACACGGTGTTCGGCACCATGCACTGCGGCACCTCGCCGGGCGGCCCCTGCAACGAGAACAGCGGCATCGGCGGCACCACCACCTGCCCCGGCACGGCGTGCAACGCGGGCTTCCACACGTACGCCCTGGAGTGGGACAGGTCGGCCGCCGCGGAGGAGATCCGCTTCTCCGTCGACGGCACGACCTACCACACCGTCAAGGAGAGCCAGGTCGACGCGACCACCTGGAAGAACGCGACCGACCACGGCTTCTTCATCATCCTCAACGTCGCGATGGGCGGCGCCCTCCCGAACGCCTTCGGCGGCGGGCCGGACGCCGCGACCCAGCCGGGCCGGCCGATGGTGGTCGACTACGTCCGGGTCCTGCAGACGGCGAGCTGACCACCCACCGCACGAGGGGCGGGCACCCCACGGCCCGCCCCTCCGTCATGCCCGCAACACCCCGGCCGGCAGAGCCCCTTCAGGACGTGCACTCACCAGCCGCCTCACACTTTTCCGGGTTTCACCTCTTGACGACGCGGGTGACGTGGAGCACATTGACGACACTCTGAGAGCGCTCTCACCATCCCGCATCCGTATCCGAGAGGCATCCCCACATGAGTGACACCTCCGGCAGACCCCGCGCACGGCGCCCCTTGCGGCGGGCGTTCGTCGCCGTCGTCAGCACACTCGGCCTCGCCGCGGTCGCCGCCACCGCCGCGACTCCGTCCGCGAGCGCCTCCGCGCCGCCGCCCCCGTCGGGCTGGAGCCAGGTCTTCCTCGACGACTTCAACGGCCCCGCGGGCAGCGGCGTCAACACGTCCAACTGGCAGTACGCGACCGGCAAGGGCTACCCGGGCGGCCCCGCCAACTGGGGCACCGGCGAGATCGAGACGATGACGGACAGCACCGACAACGTCTCCCTCGACGGCAACGGCAATCTGCGCATCACCCCCCGGCGTGACGGTGCCGGCAACTGGACCTCCGGCCGCATCGAGACCAACCGCACCGACTTCCAGCCCCCGGCCGGCGGCAAGCTCCGCGTGGAGTCGCGCATCCAGGTGCCGAACGTCACCGGGGCCGCGGCCAAGGGCTACTGGCCGGCGTTCTGGATGCTGGGCGCCCCCTACCGCGGCAACTACTGGAACTGGCCGGGCGTCGGCGAGCTGGACATCATGGAGAACACCCAGGGCCAGAACACGGTGTTCGCGACGATGCACTGCGGCACCTCGCCGGGCGGCCCCTGCAACGAGACGAGCGGCATCGGCAGTTCGACCACCTGCCAGGGCACCACTTGCCAGGCCGGCTTCCACACCTACCGGATGGAGTGGGACCGCTCGACGAGTATCGAGGAGATCCGCTTCTACCTCGACGGCGTCAACTTCCACACGGTGCGCGCCAACCAGGTCGACGCGACGACCTGGCGCAACGCCACGGACCACGGCTTCTTCATCATCCTGAACGTCGCGATGGGCGGCGGCTTCCCGGACGCGTTCGGCGGCGGCCCGGACGCCGGGACGCAAGCAGGCCACCCGATGGTCGTCGACTACGTCCAGGTGCTGTCGTCCGGCGGCGGCACCACGCCTCCCCCGACCGGCAACCGCGACGCCTACTCCACCATCCAGGCCGAGTCCTACGACGGCCAGTCCGGCGTGAGCACCGAGACGACGTCCGACTCCGGCGGCGGCCAGAACGTCGGCTCGCTGGCGAACGGCGACTGGCTGCACTTCAAGGGCGTCAACTTCGGCTCCACGGCCGCCCGGCAGTTCAGCGCCCGGGTCGCGAGCGGTGCGGCGGGCGGCGTCAGCGGACTGGTCGAAGTGCGGCTGGACAGCCGGAGCAACGCCCCCGTCGGGAGTTTCGCGGTGGGCAACACCGGCGGCTGGCAGTCGTGGCGGACGATCCCGGCGAACATCAGTTCCGTGACGGGCACGCACGACGTGTATCTGACCTTCACCAGCGGACAGCCGGCGGACTTCGTGAACGTCAACTGGTTCACCTTCGGGCACTGACGATCCTCGGCAGGGGGTTCCACGCGCGCGTGGGGCCCCTGTTCGCTGCCCGGATTCCGAGGCCTCAGCGCAGTTCCGTCCGGAACGCCGCCGGCGTCAGGTCCGTGTGCTGGTGGAAGAACTTGGAGAAGTTCGCGGCGTCGGGGAAGCCGACCGCCGCGCCGACCCGGCCGATCGGCAGGTCGGTGTGGGCGAGGAGCCGTTTGGCCTCCAGGACCACGCGCTTGTCGATGAAGGCCTTGGGGGTGTCGCCGGTCGCGGCGCGGACCGCGCGGACCAGGGTGCGGCGGGAGTAGCCGAGCGCGTCGGCGTAGGCGCTGACGCTGTGGTTGGTGGCGAAGTCCTTCTCCACGGCGTCCCGGAAGAGGGTGAAGGTGGAGTCGGACGGCTGCCGTACCGACTCCGCCGAACTGGCGGCGAGATGGGCGAGCCGCAGCAGGAACGCGGTCAGCGAGTGGCGCAGGACGGCGGTGTGCAGGCTCAGCGGCAGCGTGGCCGTGTCCTCGTACTCGCGTCGCAGCTGGCCGAGCGCGTTGCGCAGACCGGCGAGTTGGGCCGCGTCGGGGCGCAGCAGCGGCGGCAGGTCGTAGCGGTACAGGCCGGTGGCCTCCACGGTCGCGCGGGGCAGGAAGCCCGGCTGCATGGTCAGCACCGTTCCGCGGTACTCGCTCGTGCGGGAGAAGCGGTGGACCTGCCCCGGGCGGATCCACAGCAGGTCCCCGGCCGCGGCCTCGTACTCGGTGAAGTCGACCATGTGCCGGACCGGGCCCTCGCCGAACAGCAGCACGACGTGGAAGTCGATGCGGTGCACGCGCTCCAGGGGCGCGTCGGCGTGCCAGGTGCGGCCGGTGCCCATCGGGCCGACCTGCATGCCGACGCCGCCGACGCTCAGCTCGACCGGGAAGGGGAACGTTCTGATCCCGTCGCCGCCTTGGATGCTTCTGTCTGCCATGTCCGCCTCGTACCGCCCCGTTCGCGTGCCGCGCTGCCTGTGGGTGTCCCACTTTCACCACAGGCTGGCACACCGCGACCTTCCGCCGAAAAAGTCAGACTTTTAGTTTTGAACACGTCAGACCAGCCACTTCGTTCCTATCGAGGACTTCTTGAAGATGAGCACGCAGACAGCGGACAGCTTCGAATGGACCGAACTCGACCGGCGTGCCGTCGACACCGCCCGTCTGCTGGCGGCCGATGCCGTCCAGCGGGTCGGAAACGGCCATCCCGGCACCGCGATGAGCCTGGCCCCGGCCGCCTACACGATCTTCCAGAAGGTGATGCGGCACGATCCGGCCGATCCGGAGTGGACCGGCCGTGACCGCTTCGTCCTGTCCCCCGGCCACACGTCGCTGACCCTCTACACGCAGCTGTACCTCGCGGGCTACGAGGTGGAGCTGGACGACCTGAAGGCGTTCCGCACGCACGGCTCGAAGACGCCCGGCCACCCCGAGTACGGGCACACCGCGGGCGTGGAGACCACCACCGGCCCGCTCGGCCAGGGCGTCGCGAACGCGGTCGGCATGGCCATGGCCGCCCGCTACGAGCGCGGTCTGTTCGACCCCGACGCCCCCGAGGGCGAATCCCCCTTCGACCACACCGTCTGGGCCATCGTCTCCGACGGCGACCTCCAGGAGGGCGTCTCCGCCGAGGCCTCCTCGCTGGCCGGCCACCAGAGGCTCGGCAACCTGGTCTTCCTCTACGACGACAACCACATCTCCATCGAGGGCGACACCGCGACCGCGTTCTCCGAGGACGTGCTGAAGCGGTACGAGGCCTACGGCTGGCACGTGCAGCGGATCGAGCCGCGGGAGGACGGCGACGTCGACGTGCACGCGCTGTACGCGGCGCTGAGGGAGGCTCAGGCCGAGACCGGGCGCCCCTCGATCATCGCGATGCGCACCATCATCGCCTGGCCCGCCCCGAACGCGCGGAACACCGAGGCCTCCCACGGCTCGGCGCTCGGGGAGGAAGAGGTCGCCGCCACCAAGCGCCTCCTCGGCTTCGACCCGGAGGAGACCTTCGAGGTCGCCGACGAGGTGCTGGCGCACACTCGCAGGGCCCTGGACCGGGGCGCCGAGGCGCACGCCGCCTGGGACAAGCGGATCGCCGCCTGGCGCGGCGAGAACCCGGAGCGCGCCGCGACGTTCGACCGGGTCAGCAAGGGCGAGCTGCCCGCGGGCTGGGAGGACGCCCTGCCGGTGTTCGAGCCGGGCAAGGCGGTCGCCACCCGTGCCGCGTCCGGCAAGGTGCTCCAGGCCCTCGGCGCCGTCGTCCCCGAGCTGTGGGGCGGCTCAGCCGACCTGGCCGGTTCGAACAACACCACGATCGACAAGACGTCGTCCTTCCTGCCGCGGGGCAACCCGCTGCCGGAGGCCGACCCGTACGGCCGGACGATCCACTTCGGCATCCGCGAGTTCTCCATGGCCGCGGAGATGAACGGCATCGCGCTGCACGGCAACACGCGCATCTACGGCGGCACCTTCCTTGTGTTCTCCGACTACATGCGCAACGCCGTGCGGATGTCGGCCCTGATGCAGCTGCCCGTGACGTATGTGTGGACGCACGACTCCATCGGCCTGGGCGAGGACGGCCCGACCCACCAGCCGGTCGAGCACCTGGCGTCGCTGCGGGCCATCCCGGGCCTGAACGTCGTACGCCCGGCCGACGCGGGCGAGACCGCGGTCGCCTGGGCCGAGATCCTCAGGCGGCACACCACCGACCCGGCCCCGCACGGTCTCGCGCTCACCCGCCAGGGCGTGCCCACGTACGAGCCGAACCCGGACGTGGCACGCGGCGGTTATGTGCTGGCCGAGGCGGAAGGCGGCGAGCCGCGGATGATCCTGATCGCCACCGGTTCCGAGGTGCACGTCGCCGTCGAGGCGCGTGAGCAGCTCCAGGCGGCGGGCGTGCCCACGCGGGTGGTGTCCATGCCGTCCGTGGAGTGGTTCGAGGAGCAGCCCCGCGCGTACCGGGACAGTGTCCTGCCGCCGTCCGTGAAGGCCCGGGTGGCGGTCGAGGCCGGTATCGGCCTGACCTGGCACCGGTTCGTGGGGGACGCGGGACGCATCGTCTCCCTGGAGCACTTCGGCGCCTCCGCCGACGCCAAGACCCTGTTCGCCGAGTACGGCTTCACCCCCGAGAACGTGGTGGCCGCGGCGCGGGAATCCCTCGCCGCCGCCCGTGGCTGATCCGACCGCCCGAAAGAAGATGATCACTGTGACCGAAGCGACCGCGAGCGCGGGAGCACTCAAGCGCCTGTCCGACGAGGGCGTGTCGATCTGGCTGGACGACCTGTCCCGCCGGCGGATCGAGTCCGGCGACCTGGCCGGGCTCGTGGCGACGGGGAACGTCGTCGGCGTCACCACCAACCCGTCCATCTTCCAGGCCGCCATCGGCTCCGGTGAGGGCTACGAGGAACAGCTCGCCGACCTGGCGGTGCGGGGCGTCACCGTCGACGAGGCCGTCCGGATGATGACGACGGCCGACGTCCGGGCCGCCGCCGACGTCCTGCGGCCGGTGTACGACGCCACCGGCGGCCAGGACGGCCGGGTGTCCATCGAGGTCGACCCGCGGCTGGCCCACAACACCGCGGCGACCGTCGCCGAGGCCCGGCAGCTGGCCTGGCTGGTGGACCGCCCCAATGTGATGATCAAGATCCCGGCGACGAAGGCCGGCCTGCCGGCGATCACCGAGGTGATCGGCGCGGGCATCAGCGTGAACGTGACGCTGATCTTCTCCCTGGAGCGCTACCGCGAGGTGATGGACGCCTATATCGCCGGCCTGGAGAAGGCGCAGGCGGCCGGTCTCGACCTGTCGGCCGTCCACTCGGTCGCGTCCTTCTTCGTCTCCCGTGTCGACTCCGAGATCGACAAGCGGCTGACGCTGCTGGGCACGGACGAGGCCCTCGCCCTGAAGGGCAGGGCGGCCCTGGCCAACGCGCGGCTCGCCTACGAGGCGTACGAACAGGTCTTCGCCGGGCCGCGCTGGCAGGCCCTGAGCGGTGCCCGTGCGAACCGGCAGCGCCCCCTTTGGGCCTCCACCGGTGTGAAGGACCCCGCTTACAAGGACACCCTGTACGTGGACGAACTGGTCGCCCCCGGCACGGTCAACACCATGCCGGAGGCCACGCTGAACGCCGTCGCCGACCACGGTGACGTCCAGGGCGACACCGTCACCGGCGGTTACGCCCAGGCGCGCGCCGACCTGGCGGCCGTCGAGCGGCTCGGCATTTCCTACGACGAGGTGGTGCGGCAACTGGAGGACGAAGGCGTCGCCAAGTTCGAGGTGGCCTGGCAGGACCTGCTGGAGGCGGTCACCAAGTCCTTGAACAGCAAGGGAGTTGACGCGGCATGAGTGAGGGCATCCCCCAGACGGCCGAGCAGGAGACCATTGGAACCAGGGAGGAAAAGGAGGCCCGGGCCGCCCAGGAGGCCGCCGGGGTCGAGCAGACCGGGGTGAGCGGCCATGCCGCCCCGCGCACGGAGCACACCGCCCCCGACTTCACCAATCCGCTGCGTGACGCGCGCGACCGCCGTCTGCCCAGGATCGCGGGTCCGTCCGGGCTCGTCATCTTCGGTGTGACCGGCGACCTGTCCCGCAAGAAGCTGATGCCGGCCGTGTACGACCTGGCCAACCGGGGTCTGCTGCCGCCGGGCTTCTCGCTGGTGGGTTTCGCCCGCCGGGACTGGGAGGACCAGGACTTCGCGCAGGTGGTGCACGACGCGGTCCGTGAGCACGCGCGCACCCCGTTCCGCGAGGAGGTCTGGCAGCAGCTCGCCGAGGGCATGCGGTTCATCCCGGGTGACTTCGACGACGACACGGCGTTCAAGCAGCTGCGCTCGGCCGTCGAGGAGCTGGACGCCTCCCGGGGCACCAGCGGCAACTACGCCTTCTACCTCTCGGTGCCGCCGAAGTTCTTCCCCAAGGTCGTCCAGCAGCTGAAGAAGCACAAGCTGGCTGACGCCCAGGAGGGCTCCTGGCGCCGCGCGGTCATCGAAAAGCCGTTCGGGCACGACCTCGACAGCGCCTGCGAGCTGAACGCGATCGTGCACGACGTGTTCGACCCGGAGCAGGTCTTCCGCATCGACCACTACCTCGGCAAGGAGACCGTCCAGAACATCCTGGCGCTGCGCTTCGCCAACCAGATGTTCGAACCGATCTGGAACCGGTCGTACGTCGACCATGTGCAGATCACCATGGCCGAGGACATCGGCATCGGCGGCCGGGCGGGGTACTACGACGGCATCGGCGCCGCCCGTGACGTCATCCAGAACCATCTCCTGCAGCTGATGGCGCTCACCGCGATGGAGGAGCCCGCCGCCTTCGACGCGGCGTCGCTGCTCACCGAGAAGCTGAAGGTGCTGCGGGCCGTGCGGCTGCCCGAGGACCTGGGCAGGCACACCGTGCGCGGGCAGTACGCGGCGGCCTGGCAGGGCGGCACGAAGGTCCGCGGCTATCTGGAGGAGGAGGGCATCGACCAGGCCTCCTCGACCGACACCTACGCCGCGATCAAGCTCCAGGTGGACAACCGCCGCTGGGCGGGTGTGCCGTTCTATCTGCGCACCGGCAAGCGGCTGGGCCGCCGGGTGACGGAGATCGCGGTGGTCTTCCAGCGGGCTCCGCACTCCCCCTTCGACTCCACCGCGACCGAGGAGCTGGGCCAGAACGCGATCGTCATCCGCGTCCAGCCGGACGAGGGCATGACGGTGCGGTTCGGCTCCAAGGTGCCGGGCACGTCGATGGAGATCCGGGACGTGACGATGGACTTCGCCTACGGCGAGTCGTTCACCGAATCGAGCCCGGAGGCGTACGAACGGCTGATCCTGGACGTCCTCCTGGGCGACGCCAATCTGTTCCCCCGTCACCAGGAAGTGGAAGAGTCCTGGAAGATCCTCGACCCGATCGAGCAGTACTGGGCCACGCACGGCCGGCCCGCGCAGTACTCCTCGGGCAGCTGGGGACCCGCGGAAGCCGACGAGATGCTCGCACGAGACGGACGGAGCTGGCGCAGGCCATGAAGATCGACCTGACCGACACCACGGCAAGCAAGATCAACAAGGCGCTGGTGCAGGGCCGCCGCGCCATCGGCACGCCCGCCGTGGGCATGGTCCTGACGATGGTGATCGTCACGGACGAGGAGAACGCCTACGACGCGATCAAGGCGGCCGAGGAGGCCTCGCACGAGCACCCCTCGCGCACCCTGGTCGTCATCAAGCGGCACGCCCGCACCCCGCGCGACCGCACCCAGTCCCGGCTCGACGCCGAAGTCCGGGTCGGCGCCGACGCGGGCACCGGTGAGACCGTGGTGCTGCGGACCTACGGCGAGGTGTCCGACCACGCCGACTCGGTGGTGCTGCCGCTGCTGCTGCCGGACGCCCCGGTGGTGGTCTGGTGGCCGGTGGACGCCCCGGAGGTGCCCTCGAAGGACCCGCTCGGGGCGCTGGCCCAGCGGCGGATCACCGACCTGTACGCCGTCGAGGACCCCCTGACGATGCTCGAGGCCCGGGTCCGCTCCTACGCGCCCGGCGACACCGACCTCGCCTGGACCCGGCTGACGCCCTGGCGTTCGATGCTGGCGGCGGCGCTGGACCAGGCCCGGGCGCGGGTCGTCTCGGCGGCCGTGGAGGCCGAGGCCGAGAACCCGGCCGCCGAGCTGCTCGCCCGCTGGCTGGAGGCCCGGCTGCACGTCCAGGTCGACCGCGTGGTCACCGCCGGGCCGGTCGTGACGGCCGTCCGCCTGGGCACGGAGAACGGCGAGATCCTCATCGACCGCCCCGAGGGGCCGCTGGCCACGCTCTCCCTGCCGGGCCAGCCCTCCCGCACCCTCGCGTTGAAGGTCCGTGCCACCTCCGAACTCATCGCCGAGGAGCTGAGGCGCCTCGACGCGGACGAGATGTACGCCATCGCCCTGAACGGCGAGGCAACCGAGGAGACCCCTGCTCATGTCTGACTCCCCCTCCGGCTCCCCCAAGCTCACGCGGCGGCCCGAGTGGACCGCCCTGGAGGACCACCGCACGGACGCCCTGCCGCAGCCGGACCTGCGTGAGCTGTTCGCCGCGGACCCGGGGCGCGCCGAGCGCTACGTCGTGCACGTGGGCGACCTGCGCATCGACTACTCCAAGCACCTGGTCACCGACGAGACGCTGGCGCTGCTCCAGGAGCTGGCCACCGCCACCGACGTGTTCGGGCAGCGCGACGCCATGTTCCGCGGCGAGAAGATCAACGTCACCGAGAACCGGGCCGTGCTGCACACCGCGCTGCGCGCCCCGCGGAACGCGGTGATCGAGGTCGACGGCGAGAACGTCGTCCCGGGTGTGCACGCCGTGCTCGAGAAGATGTCCGGCTTCGCGAACCGGGTGCGCTCCGGGGAGTGGACCGGGCACACCGGCAAGCGCATCCGGAACGTCGTCAACATCGGCATCGGCGGCTCCGATCTCGGCCCGGCGATGGCGTACGACGCGCTGCGGCCGTTCACCGCCCGGGAGCTGACGTTCCGCTTCGTGTCGAACGTGGACGGCTCCGACCTGCACGAGGCCATCCGCGACCTGGACCCGGCACAGACGCTGTTCATCGTCGCGTCCAAGACCTTCACCACGATCGAGACCATCACGAACGCGACCTCGGCTCGCTCCTGGCTGCTGGAAGGGCTCGGGGGCGACGAGAAGGCGGTGGCCAAGCACTTCGTGGCGCTGTCCACGAACGCCGAGAAGGTCGCGGACTTCGGCATCGACGTCGACAACATGTTCGAGTTCTGGGACTGGGTCGGCGGCCGCTACTCGTACGACTCCGCGATCGGCCTCTCCCTGATGATCGCGATCGGCCCGGACCGCTTCCGGGAGATGCTCGACGGCTTCCGCATCGTCGACGAGCACTTCCGCAACGCCCCCGCCCAGGCCAACGCCCCGCTCATCATGGGCCTGCTCGGCATCTGGTACGGCAACTTCCACGGCGCCCAGTCGCACGCCGTCCTGCCGTACAGCCACTACCTGTCGAAGTTCACCGCCTACCTCCAGCAGCTCGACATGGAGTCCAACGGCAAGTCGGTGGACCGCGACGGCCGTCCCGTCCAGTGGCAGACGGGGCCGGTCGTGTGGGGCACGCCGGGCACCAACGGGCAGCACGCCTACTACCAGTTGATCCACCAGGGCACCAAGCTCATCCCCGCCGACCTGATCGGCTTCGCGCGGCCCGTCGCCGAGCTGGGCGACGAACTGAAGGCGCAGCACGACCTGCTGATGGCCAACCTGTTCGCGCAGGGGCAGGCGCTCGCCTTCGGCAAGACCGCCGAGGAGGTGCGGGCCGAGGGTGTGCCCGGGGAGCAGGTGCCGCACCGCACGTTCAAGGGCAACCGCCCCACCACGACGATCCTGGCCACCGAACTGACCCCGTCGGTCCTCGGCCAGCTGGTCGCCCTCTACGAGCACAAGGTGTTCGTGCAGGGCGCGGTCTGGAACATCGACTCCTTCGACCAGTGGGGCGTCGAGCTCGGCAAGGTCCTCGCCAAGCGCGTCGAGCCCGCCCTGACCGAGGGCGCGAATGTCCCCGGTCTCGATTCGTCCACGGCCGCTCTGGTGGCCGCCTACCGCAAACTCGGGAAGTGAACTGACATGCAGATCGGTCTTGTGGGTCTCGGCAAGATGGGCGGCAACATGCGCGAGCGCCTGCGCAACGCCGGCCACACAGTCGTCGGCTACGACACCGACCCGGAGAAGTCCGACGTCGCCAGCCTCGCCGACCTCGTCGACCAGCTTCAGGCGCCGCGCACGGTCTGGGTCATGGTCCCGGCCGGCGACCCCACCCAGCACGTCATCGACCGTCTGGCGGACCTCCTCAAGCCGTACGACACGGTGGTCGACGGCGGCAACTCCCGCTGGACGGACGACGAGAAGCACGCCGAGGAGCTGAGCAAGCGCGGCATCGGCTTCGTCGACGCGGGCGTCTCGGGCGGCGTGTGGGGCCTGAAAAACGGCTACGCCCTGATGGTCGGCGGCGAGAAGGAGTACGTCGACCGGCTCCGGCCGATCTTCGAGGCGCTCAAGCCGGAGGGCCCGTACGGCTTCGTGCACGCGGGCCGGGTGGGCGCCGGGCACTTCGCGAAGATGGTCCACAACGGCATCGAGTACGCGATGATGCAGGCCTACGCCGAGGGCTGGGAGCTGCTGGAGGCCGTGGACTCGGTGGACAACGTCCGCGAGGTGTTCCGCTCCTGGCAGGACGGCACCGTCATCCGCTCCTGGCTGCTCGACCTCGCGGTCAACGCGCTCGACGAGGACGAGCACCTGGAGACCCTGCGGGGCTACGCCCAGGACTCCGGCGAGGGACGCTGGACCGTGGAGGCCGCGATCGACAACTCCGTGCCGCTGCCCGCGATCACCGCCTCCCTCTTCTCCCGGTTCGCCTCCCGGCAGGACGACTCGCCGCAGATGAAGATGATCGCGGCGCTGCGCAACCAGTTCGGCGGCCACGCCGTCGAGTCGGCGAAGAAGGCGTAGCACCGTGGGCGATCTGCTGCTGGTCCGCCACGGCGAGACGGAGTGGAGCCGGAGCGGACAGCACACCAGCTTCACCGACCTGCCCCTCACCTCGAACGGCGAGGAGCAGGCCAAGTCGCTGACTCCGCTCCTGGCGGGCCGTTCCTTCGCGCTGGTCCTCACCAGCCCGCTCGGCCGCGCGGTGCGCACCGCCGAACTCGCGGGCCTGACGGGGGCCGTGCGGGACGCGGACCTGCACGAGTGGTACTACGGCGCCTACGAGGGCGTCACCACCGAGGAGATACACCGCACCCGTCCCGACTGGGACCTGTGGACCGACGGAGGCCCGCCCGGCCCCGACGGCAAGCCGGGCGAGTCCCCCGAGGAGGTCGGCGAGCGGGCCGACCGGGTGCTGTCCCGGGTGGCCGACGCGCTGCCCGGGGGCGATGTGCTGCTGGTGGCGCACGGCCATTTCCTCCGCGTCCTGACCGCCCGCCGGCTGGGCCTGCCGCCGTCGGAGGGGCGGCTGTTCCGCCTGGAGACGGGCACGGTCTGCCGGCTGTCGACCGAGCACGGGCGGCCTGTGATCGCGGAGTGGAACACCAGGGCATAGGGCCTGTTACGAAAGTGCCGCCTGCCGCGCGACGCCCGGCACGCACTCTCGCAACAGGCCCTGACCGGCCCCGGCCGGAGGTGAGTTGACAGCCTCCGGCCGGGCGCGTCAGAGTCCAGGTCGATGCAGATCGACGACATGACACCCGCCGAGGAGCGGGTGTGGCGGGCCTTTCCGCGCGGGGACGACGTGGGCTTCCGGGGGCCGGCGGACGAGGACCCGGCGCGGGGCGCTGACTGGGGACCCGAACGGACCGTACGGGCGGCCGTGTTGCGGGCCCTGCTGCTGAGCGCCCCGCAAGAGGACGGGGAGACGGCCGCCCTCCGGCTGGCGGGCGCGCGGATCACGGGCGTGCTGGACCTCAAGTACGCAGAGGTCGACCACGCCGTGCGCCTCAGCGACTGCTTCTTCGAGGACGTGCCCGTCCTGTACGGGGCGCGGCTGCGCCAGCTGAACCTGCGCGACTCCGTCCTGCCCGGACTGGACGCCGCCACCCTGCGCGTGGACGGCGTGCTGCGCATGTCGGACTGCCTGTTCGACGGGCCCGTGCGGCTCGGCGGCGCGCAGATCTCCGGGGCGCTGTTCATGGACGGGGCCGACATCGGCGAACCGCCCGCCGGACAGCCCGCGCTCCAGCTCAACCACGTGACCATCGGCGACGGCCTGTCCGCACAGGGCATGCGGACACGCGGCGAGGTGCGCCTGACGGGCGCGTCGACCGCCGGCACGATCGACCTCACGGCGGCGCGGCTGACAGCCGGTGCCGGTGAGGCCGCCCTCGACGCGGTCACCCTCACGGTGGAGGGCGATGTCCTGCTTCGCGACGCGGACGTGCGCGGCTGGATCGGCCTGCGCGGCGCCCGCATCGCGGGCCGTCTGGACCTCTCCCGCGCCCGCCTGGTGAACCCCGGTGACGCGGCGCTGCGGGCGAGCAGTTGCACGATCGGGGAGCTCTGGCTGCGCAAGAGCCCGCCCATGTCGGGCACTCTCAACCTGCGTCGCGCCCAGTTGGATGTCCTCTTCCTGGAAGCGGATTCGGTGCCCGACGAGGTCCTGCTCGACAGCCTCGTCTACGCCTCCCTCTCCCCGCATGAGCCCGCCGAGCAGCGCCTGGCGATGCTGGAGCGGGACCGCGAGGGCTATGTCCCGCACGCCTATGAGCAGTTGACCGCCGCCTACCGCCGCATCGGCGACGACCGGGCCGCCCGGATCGTCCAGCTCGCCAAGCAGCGCCGCCACCGCGGCACCCTGCCCTGGTACGGCCGGCTGTGGGGCTACGTCCAGGACGCCACCGTCGGCTATGGCTTCCGCCCCCTGCGCGCCGCGGGCTGGCTGGTGTCGCTGCTGGTGATCGGCTCCCTCGCCTACGCGCTGCACCACCCCCAGCCGCTGAAGGCGGACGAGGCCCCGCAGTTCAACCCGGTCTTCTACACCCTCGACCTGCTGCTGCCGGTGATCTCCTTCGGGCAGGAGGGCGCGTTCGCACCCACCGACGGATACCAGTGGCTCTCCTACACCCTCGTCCTCACCGGCTGGATCCTCGCCACGACCGTCGTCACCGGCATCACCCGGACCGTCAGCCGCCAGTGAGCGCCCGCACCGCGTGCTGTGCCGCCAGCCGCACCGGGGCGTTCGCGGCGCCGTAGCCCCGGTAGCCGTCGTCGCGCTGGACCAGTTCGAAGAAGACGCGGCCGACGGTGCGGGTGTAACAGTGGCGGAAGACGCCGTGGGCGTCGCGGTCGTAGAGGATGCCGAGGTCGCGGTAGGTCTCCAGCTCGCCGTCGGCGAACTCGAAGCGGGCCGCGAGATCGTCGTAGTAGTTCGCCGGGACGGGCAGCAGACTGCCGCCGGCCGCCCGGAAGCGGCGGGCCGAGGCGACCACGTCGTCGGTGGCCAGGGCGATGTGCTGGGCGTGGACGGTGTCGTCCGTGGGCGCGGGGCCGACGGTGAGGGCGATCCGGACGCCGCCGTCGGTGTTGGTCACGGCACGGCTGCGCAGCAGACCGTAGGGGTCGGCGACGTCCACGCTCTCCTGGGCCCGCAGGCCGAGCACACCGTGGTGGAAGAGGGCCGCCTCGTCGAAGTGGTGCCAGGGCTGGGTGAGCGCGAGATGGTCGATGCGGCGGACGGTCGCGGGCGCGGGCGCCGGGTCGGTGTCCTCGAAGTCGGCCCGCCAGTCGGGCAGGCCCGGGCGGCCGGTGGCGCAGAAGAAGAGCTCCGTGCCGTCGGGGGCGGCGACCGCGTCGAGCGGGGCGTCCTCGGGTGCGCGGCGGCGCGGCAGGACGGGGGCCAGCAGCGCCTCGGCACGCCGGGCCGCCGCGCCCGGGTCCGGTGACTCCAGCCCGATCGCGGCGAGCTGGGTGCCGTCCCGGCGGACGGCCGGCCCGGTGTTGACCAGGATCCGGGCGTCCCCCTGCTCCCACAGGGCGACGGGCTTGCCGCGATGGCGGGCGGTGCGGGTGAAGCCGAGGGCGCCGAGCAGGGTGGTGAGAAGTTCGGCGTCCGGCGTGACCAGTTCGGCGAAGGCGACGCCGGTGGGGACGACGGGCTCGGGCAGGGCGGCCCGGCCCACCGTCTCCTCAAGGACCAGCAGGGAACGCCGGGCGTCGACGGCGGTCGGACCGGCCTCGGCCTGCCGGAAGACGTCGTTGAAGACCTCCAGGGAGAGCGGTCCTTCGTAGCCGGTGCGCAGCACGTGCCGTACCAGGCCGGTGACGTCGAAGCCGCCCTGGCCGGGGAAGCAGCGGTAGTGGCGGCTCCACTGGAGGACGTCCATGGCGAGCAGCGGGGCGTCGGCGAGCTGGAGGAAGAAGATCTTCTCGCCGGGGATGGCCGCAATGCCTTCGAGGTCCTTGGGTTCAGAGCCGCGCGAGAGGATGTGGAAGCTGTCCAGGCAGGTGCCGAGGGCGGGGTGGCCGGCCGACTCCACGATGCGCCAGGCGTGGTCGTACGTGCTGACGTGCCGCCCCCAGGCGAGCGCCTCGTAGGCCACCCGGATCCCGGAGTCCCGGGCGAGGTCGGCGAGCCGGTTCAGCTGCTCGGCGGCGAGGGCGTCGTCGTCCACCGCCTGCGGGGAGACGCTGGAGCAGACGAGGACCGTGTCGGCACCTAGCCTGCGCATCAGCTCGAACTTGTGGCGGGCCCGCCGCAGGTTCCGGGCGAACTCGTCCTCGGGGACGGCCTCGATGTCCCGCATCGGCTGGTACAGGTCGATGGTGAGGCCGAGGTCGGCGCAGCGGGCGCGGATCTCCTCGGGTGTGAGGGGGCTGGCCAGCAGGTCGTTCTCGAAGATCTCCACCCCGTCGAAACCGGCGCGGGCGGCGGCCGTGAGCTTCTCGGTGAGGGATCCGCTGAGGGAGACGGTGGCGATGGACGTACGCACGTCGGTACCCCTTCCTAGTTCGGTGCCCCTACGGCTCCGGCCAGTTCGGTCAGGTCCGCCAGCATCCGGGCGGCGTCCGGTTCCCGCCCGGTGAACAGGCGGAACGCGTCGGCGGCCTGGAAGGCGGCCATGCCGCCGCCGTCGAGGGTGGCGCAGCCCAGCGCGCGTGCGGTGCGCAGCAGTTCGGTCTCCAACGGGCGGTAGACGACCTCGGCGACCCACAGCCCGGGGTGGAGCAGCTCGGCGGGCAGCGGCAGTCCGGGGTGGGCCGCCATGCCGGTGGGCGTGGCGTGGACGATGCCGTCGGCGTGTGCGAGGAGCCGCGCCTGCCGGTCCGGGGTCACGGCGGCGGCACGGCCCCGGCCGAAGGCGCGGTTCAGGGAGTCGGCCAGGGCGGCGGCCCGTTCGGGCAGGGCGTCTACGACGGTGACCCGCTCGGCGCCGAGGGTGAGCATGGCGTGCGCGACGGCCGCGCCCGCGCCGCCGGCGCCGAGCTGCACGACCCGCTCCAGCGGCGCGTCGGGCAGCCCGCGCGCGAAGGACGCGGCGAAACCGGTGACGTCCGTGTTGTGGCCGACCGCGCGACCGTCCTCGAAGACGACGGTGTTGACCGCGCCCAGCGCCTTGGCCTGCGGGGCGAGCGCGTCCAGGTGCTCGATGACGAGCTGCTTGCAGGGATGCGTGATGTTGAGCCCGTCGAACCCGAGGTCACGGGCGGCCCGCACCAGATCGCCCACCGCCTCGGGCGGCACCCCGAGCGGGTCGATGTCGATCAGCCGGTACAGCAGGCGCAGGCCCTGCCGGTCGCCCTCCCGCTCGTGCAGCGCCGGGCTGAGCGACGGGCCGATACCGGAACCGATCAGTCCGGCGAGATACGAGTCCTTCGGCACACGGGCCTCCCGGCTCACTAATGTACGAACTAGTACGTTAGCTATATCAGCCGAGTGTGACCCCGGGAAGCCCTCGGTGGGGCGCGGGCCCTGCTTCTACAATCACCGGCACCGGCCCCTCCGCCCGAAGGAACCTGATGACCAGCGTCGAAGAACCGGCACGTCCTGGCGAACGCGAGCGCATCCGTGACGCCGCCCGCACCCAGGCCGAGATCCTCGACGTCGCCACGCAGGAGTTCGCCCGGGCCGGCTACGACGGGGCCCGGGTGGACGAGATCGCCGCCCGCACCCGCACCACGAAGCGAATGATCTACTACTACTTCGGCGGCAAGCAACAGCTGTTCACAGCCGTGCTGGAGCGGGCCTACGGCGTGATCCGGGAGGCCGAGCAGCAGCTCGACGTCGACCACCTCGACCCGGTGGCGGCCATCCGGCGCCTCGCCGAGCTGACCTTCGACCACCACGAGCAGCACCCGGACTTCATCCGCCTGGTCAGCATCGAGAACATCCACAAGGCGCAGCACATCGCCGCCTCCGAGAAACTCGGGAAGATCGGCTCCCCCGCGCTGGACGTCATCCGCCGCATCCTCGAGGAAGGCCGCAGGTCAGGGCTGTTCACCGCGGATGTCGACGCCGTGGACCTGCACGCGATGATCTCCTCCTTCTGCTTTTTCCGGGTCTCCAACCGGCACACCTTCGGTGCGCTGTTCGGCCGCGACCTGGTCGACCCGGCACAGCGCGCGCACTACCGCACCATGCTGGGCGACATGGTGATCGCGTATCTGACGGCGGAGCGCGCGGCGGGCTGAACGTCCGGCGCCGAAGGTCCGGCGCGCGACCCCTTGACACCGGCGGCACTCGGGCGCAGCATCCCTAGCCAACCCCTACTAACTATCCAGTGGGTTAATTAGCCGCGATCCGGCACTTCCCCCTTCGCTCGTCCTTCTGTTCACTCCGCCTATGGTGGAGCCCGCTAAGGAGCCGCCGTGTCCGTCCCCGCCACGCCCCAAGGGGCCGCAGCCCCGCCCGGTCAGCCCAGGAAAGCCGCGACCGCCGCCTGGATCGGCAGCGCGCTGGAGTACTACGACTTCTTCATCTACGGCAGCGCCGCCGCGCTGGTCTTCCCCGAGGTGTTCTTCGACGAGTCGGACCCGGCCACCGCGACCCTGCTGTCACTGGCCACGTTCGGCGTCGCGTACGCCGCCCGCCCGGTCGGCGCGCTGGTCCTCGGCCACTTCGGCGACAAGCTGGGCCGCAAGAAGATCATGGTCTTCACGCTGATGCTGATGGGCCTGTCGACGTTCCTGATCGGCTGTCTGCCGACCCGGGACCAGGTCGGCACGCTCGCCCCGGTCCTGCTCGTGCTGTGCCGGGTGCTCCAGGGCATCTCGGCGGCGGGCGAACAGGCCGGCGCCAACTCCATGACGCTGGAACACGCGCCGCCGGGCCGGCGCGGCTTCTTCACCAGCTTCACCCTCAGCGGCACGCAGGGCGGGCAGTTGCTGGCCACGCTGGTCTTCATCCCGGTCGCCGCGATGCCCGAGGAGCAGTTGCTGTCGTGGGGCTGGCGGGTGCCGTTCTGGCTGAGCGTCGCGGTCGCCGTCGTCGGCTACGTCATCCGGCGCAAGCTGGACGAGACCCCGGCCTTCGCCCAGCAGGCCGCCGAGGAGGGCGTCGTCGAACTGCCGCTGGTCGTGCTGCTGCGCGAGCACTGGACGGATGTGCTGCGGGTCATCGCGGGCGCGCTCATCGCCTCGGTCAGCACCATCTTCACGGTGTGGGCGCTGGCGTACGCCACGAGCGACGCGGTCGGCATGTCGCGCACGGCCATGCTGTGGGTGGGCGCCCTGGCCAACCTCGTCGCGCTCGCCGCGATCCCGCTGTGGGCCACGCTGTCCGACCGGATCGGCCGCCGCCCGGTGTACCTGATCGGTGCGGTCGGCAGCGCGGTGACGATGTTCCTGTACCTGTGGGCCGTCTCCACGGGCTCGTACCTGCTGACGTTCCTGCTGGGCATCCTCTGCTTCGGCGTGGTCTACAGCGCCGCGAACGGTGTGTGGCCCGCCTTCTACGGCGAGATGTTCACGACCCGGGTCCGGCTGTCCGGCGTGGCCATCGGCACGCAGATCGGCTTCGCGGCGGCCGGCTTCGCGGTGACGTTCGCCGCGCAGATCGCGGGGCCGGGCGGTGACGACTGGTCGGCGGTGGCCCTGTTCACGGCGGCCCTGTGCGTGCCGCCGGTCATCGCCGCGCTGTCGGCTCGCGAGACGCACCGGGTTCCGACTCAGGTGCTGGGGGAACGCCCGGCCCGGGCGACGACCCAGCCGGAGAAGGTGACGGCCTGAGCCCGGACCACTCCCTGCCGGGTCCTCCCGGGTCCGGTGGCGGGTGGTCGGCCGGGTGCGGGGTAGCTGGTCGTTCAGCTGTTGGACCACGCCCGGCGGCACAGCACCAGGCGATAGCCGTCGGGGTCCTCGACGGTGACGCCCCATTCGTTCCAGTAGGGGTTGGGGGATGCGACCCGCTTGCCGCCGTGCCGCTCCAAGCGGGCGATCAGATCGTCCGGCACCGGGTCGTCGGCGTACACGACCAGCAGATCCTCCTCGGTGGGGCGGGGCTCCACCGGCCGGGCCGACTCGTGCACGAGCTCCAGATGCCAGTCGGCGTCGGGCCAGCCGAGCATCAGCAGGTCGTGGTGTCCCTGTTCGGCTCCGCCCTCGGACCGCCACACGACACTGAGCCCGAGCCCCTCGCGCCAGAACCGCTCGGCCGCCGCGAGGTCCCTGGACGGGCGGGCGATCCGGATGTGGCTGCGACCGTTCACGGGCATGGCGACCTCTTCTCGTGGCGTCCTGGTCCGCGGCGGCGATCCGCCTCGCAGCCTAGGAAACCGGCCGCCGCGTGACATCGGCCTTCGGTCCTGGGCCCCGGAGCCTAGGCCTTGGTGTGGACGAGCTGGATCAGGTTGCCGCAGGTGTCGTCCAGCACCGCCGAGGTGATGCTGCCCATCTCCAGTGGCTCCTGGGTGAACCGCACACCCAGACCCCGCAACCGCTGGAACTCCGCCTGGACGTCGTCCACGGCGAAGGAGGCGGCCGGGATGCCGTCCTCGACCAGCGCCGTCTTGTACGGCTGCACCGCGGGATGGCCGGACGGCTCGAGCAGGAGCTCCGTCCCGTCGGGTTCCTCCGGCGAGACCACGGTCAGCCACCGGTCCGCGCCCACGGGGACGTCGTGCTTCTTCACGAAGCCCAGTACCTCGGTGTAGAAGCGCATGGCCTTGTCCTGGTCGTCGACGAAGACGCTGGTGATGTGAATCCTCATGAGATCTCCTCCGCTGCGTCGGGCTTGAGCCATCGGGTCATGACGCGCTCAAGGGGTTCGGTGTTCAGGTCGTGGAACTTGTAGCGGCCCTCGCGCCGTGAAACGACCAGACCTGCCGATTCCAGTACGGCCAGATGCTGACTGACCGCCTGGCGCGACAGCCCCAGACCGTGCTTGGTCACCAGCCGCGTGCAGATCTCGAACAGGCTCTGGCCGTCCCGTTCGGCCAGCTCGTCCAGGATGCGCCGACGGGTGGGGTCGGCCAGCGCCTTGAAGACATCCTCCGCCATGACCCCACGATAGGCAAGTAACGGCTTGCCTATCAAGACCGGGCTCCGGCGTCGGACCGATGCCGGTGTCGGGGGCCGGGTGGATACGGGTGCCGGTCGGGGACGACGCGGCGCGGTGGGCCACGCGGGGCCACAGTCGCAAGGTGCTCCTCGTCGTCCACAACGTCACCGCCGCGACCCGCCTCCGCGACGTCCTGCCCCTCTTCACGACGACCTGCGCGTGCAGTTGCCGGCGACCTGCCCGGGCTCGTCCGCGTTCGGCGCCGGTGTCGCCGAGCTGCAGGCCGGCACGGGCGTTCCCGTGCTGCCGTGGGAGCAGGCGGTCCGGACTCCGGTCCTCTCACTCGCGCTTTCGAGCAGCTTTGGCGGTCAACTACATTCAGGACAAGGGGAGTTGACCGTATCGTCCCATGACTGTGGATACACCAAGAGGCTGGCGGTGCCGGGAGCCTGCGCCCGTCTTCGGGATGTCGCCCGAGTGGCTGCTCGGCGAGGACGGGTCGCCGATCGCGAACGTGCTCGTGCTGTCGCACCCCGAGCAGTACGAACGGCTGCGTGCCGTCTGCCCCGCGGCCGCGCCCACGGCCGTCATCGCCGGAGACCCCTGCTGGCACCGGATACTGGCGGCCCGTCCGTACCGCGAGCGTTTCCGCCGCGCCCTCGGTGTGGGCCGGGGCCGGCGCCTGATCGTCCTCAGCTCCACCTGGAACCCCGAGTCGCTGTTCGGCGACGGCGGCGATGACGTGCTGCCGTCCCTGCTGCCCCGGCTGACCTCGGAGTTCCCGGCCGACGAGTACCGTCTCGCGGCCGTGCCGCACCCCAACGTCTGGCACGGGCACGGCCCCGGCCAGATCCGCGCCCGCCGGTCCGGCCTGACGCTCGTCGACCCCCTGGCCGGCTGGCGCCAGGCGCTGCTCGCCGCCGACGCCGTGATCGGCGACCACGGCTCGGTCACCTACTACGCCGCCGCCCTCGGCACACCGGTACTCCCGGGCGCCGCTCCCCTGTCCGGCCTCGACCCCGACGCCCCCGTCCACGCGTCGGCGGGGAGCTGGCCGCCGGGGAAGCGGGCCGACTGCCGCCAGCCCCAGTGGACGGCGAGGATGGAGGGGCGGTGGGGCGGTGGGGAATCCGGGGGTGCCGCGTACGCCGCGCGCGAAGTCCGCCCAGGCGCGAGCCAGTTCGGGGTTGTCGCGGACCCGTTCGTGGACCAGGCGGTCCACGTCGTCGACCTGCCCGTGCGTGGTGAGTGCGGGCACCTCGCGTCCGGTGATCCGGCGGACCAGTCCGCCGGCCGATTCCCAGGCCCACCTGCCGGCCTCGTTGGCCATGCCGGCTGTCGACGGCTCCGGGTACCGCGCCGATCGCGCCCAGCGAGATCGGGTCCAGCATGCGGCCGCACTCCCCCCACGTGGTCGTTGGGGTGGATCAACCCTAGCCGGTGCGGGGCGGCCTGATGGGCAGTCATCAGAGCTCGTCCACCATGGTCACCACGACGCGGACGGTCGTTCACCGGTTCCTGCGTGATCACGAATGGTTCCTGCACGAGGATGAGGTCTGAGGCGGTCCGGTCGGGGTATGCCGGATCTCACCTCGACGAGTGCGACGGAGGATGAGCGATGGCACAGCTGCGACAAGAGGTCGACCGGGGTGAGGCCGGGCTGGATCCGCGGGCGCTGGGCCGTCTGGACCGGCACTTCGCCCGGCTCGTCGACGAGGGCCGGCTTCCGGGCTTCCTCGTGTCAGTGGCCCGCGCCGGACGCGTCGCCCACCTCACGACGCACGGCCTGCGCGACATCGGGGCCGGGCAGCCCGTCGAGCCGGACACGCTGTGGCGGGTCTACTCCATGACGAAACCGGTCACCGCGGTCGCCGCGCTGCTGCTGGTGGAGGAGGGCCGGCTGTCACTGGACGACCCGGTCGCCGACCACCTGCCTGCCTTCGCCGACCCGCGGGTCTACGTCGGCGGCTCCGGGCCCGACGTCCGGACCCGCCCGGCCACCGGCCCGATACTCGTCCGGCACCTGATGACCCACACCTCGGGCCTGACCTTCGGCTTCTACCACACCCACCCGGTGGACGCCCTGTACCGCGAGGCCGGTCTGGAGTCGTCGGTGCGGCCGGGCGCGGACCTGGCCGAGACGATCGAGGTGTACGCGAGTCTGCCGTTGCAGTTCGAGCCGGGCACGCAGTGGAACTACTCGGTGGCGAGCAATGTCCTGGGCCGGGTCGTCGAGGTGGTGTCGGGGCAGCCGCTCGACGTGTTCTGTGCCGAGCGGGTCTTCGGGCCACTCGGTATGACGGACGCGGGATTCCACGTCACGGACGAGCAGGCGCCCCGGCTGTCCGAGATGTACGGGGAGAAGGAGGGCGGCGGCATCGAGCGGATCGCCGGGCTGCCGCTGCGCGGCGGCCGGCCGCGGTTCCTGTCCGGCAGTGGCGGCATGGTGGCCTCCGCCCACGACTACCACCGCTTCATGGAGTTCCTGCGCCGCCGTGGCGAGCTCGACGGCGTCCGGCTGCTCGCCCCCAAGACGGTGGACCTGATGACCCGCAACCACCTGCCCGGCGGCGCCGACCTGCGCGCCTTCGGCAGCCGCCCGGCCCACGACGAGCCCGGCAACGAGGGCGTCGGCTTCGGGCTCAACGTCTCCGTGGTGATCGACCCGTCCCGCACCCAGGTGCCGTCCGGGCTCGGCGCCTACGGCTGGAGCGGGGTGGCCACGACGACGTTCTGGGTCGACCCGGGCCGCGACCTGACGGTGCAGTTCATGACGCAGGTGCGGCCCAGGTCCTCCCACTCGGTCTTCCGCGACCTCAAGAAGTTCGTCCACGAGGCCGTCTCGGGCTGACCCCCGCTACTGGTCGACGCGGAGCGTGAACTCGACGCCGTCCCTGGCCAGTTCACTCAGCCACTGTTCGGACCGGGCCGCCGTCTCGGCGGCGCGGTTCAGGCCCGGCGGCAGGGAGCCGTCCAGGACGTGGCGGACGCCCAGGGCGAGGGTGCGCGAGACGCAGCGGGCCATCGCGCTCTCGCGCGCGTCGCCCACCAGGTCCAGGAGGTAGCCGCCCGCCCAGGTCCGCCCGGTCCCGGCCCGGACGTCCAGCGACACGGCGAGGACGACCCGGTCCCGGTCGTCGTCCGTGGTGGGGTAGGCGGCGGCCAGTTCCCGGGCCAGGGCGGTGATCCGGGCGTCGTCGCCCCTCTTCAGCTCCTCGAAGACGCCGTCCCAGGCGCGCAGCCAACCCTCCAGACGCAGGGTGCCGCGGACGAACGTGCGCGGTGTCCAGGCGTCCGGCAGTCCGTACTGTGCGACGAAGGGGACGCTGTCGCGGTTGGGGTAGACCTCGAAGGTCTCCCCGTCGACGACGTGCCGCCGGGTCGCCTCCCACGGCCGGTCGGCGACCGTCTCGGCGCCGCCCTCGATGTAACGGGCCGGGGAGCGCAGGGCGTTGAGGACCCCCGCCGGTGCCCAGCTGAAGCGGTACGTGAAGTCGTTCGGGACGGCCGGGACGCCGCCGCAGTACGACGTGAGGGTGTACGAGGCGGGCGTCTCCTCGCCGATGGCCTCCCGGGCGCGGGCGACGAGGGCGTGGGCGAAGAGATGGTCGATGCCCGGGTCGAGCCCGGCCTCGGTGAGGACGACGACCCCGGCCTTCTCGGCGGCGGGCACCTGCTCGAGGACCGCCTCGGACACATAGCTGGAGCAGGCGAAGTGCGCCCCGAGCCGGACGCACTCGGCGAGCAGCGGCGCATGCTCCGGTGCGGGCAGCATGGACACCACGATGTCGCCGGGCGTCAGTTCGGCGGCGAGGGCGGGCAGCGTGTAGGCGCGGGGCCCGGCCCGTCCGGCGAGGCCCAGCCGGTCGAGGGCGTCGGCCGCGCGGCTCTCGGTGCGGTGCCAGAGCCGTACGCGCTCGGCGGTGTCGCACAGCGTGGCCAGGCCGCTGCCCGTGGACAGGCCGGCGCCGACCCAGTGGACGGTGCCGCTCGCGGGTACCAGATCAGTGGTCAAGGATCTCCCCCTTGTCGAGGCCGTGTTCGCGGCATGCCTGGCGGAACCGGTCCAGGCAGCGTCCCCAGGGCCCGGTGACGCCGAAGTCGAGCAGGTGGGGCAGGAGGGCGGCCGAGAAGTCGGTGCTGGACTCCAGCGGCAGCAGGGAGGGCAGGTTGTCGATGGCGATCAGGTCGAGCGGGGGATTCTCGCGCAGTCGGCGGACGGGCTCGTCCCAGTCGGTGGTCTCGTCGTACACCGGAAGGACGTTGAGCGGGGAGCCGACGTCGCACGTCACGTCGCACAGGGTGCGCAGGCGGCGGTCTTGGGTGTCGAGGTCCTGCTCGCGGAGGAAGGGCGGGACGGGGCTGGTGGCGAGCACCGCGTTCACCATCGCGTCGTGCTCCAGCAGGGCGCGGCGGTCCAGGTCGCGGGTCTCGGCGAGGTCCCAGCAGGTCGGGTCCGCACCGGCGGTTGCGAAGGCCGCGCGGGCACCGCGGCCGCTGCGTCCCAGGGCGCCGATGACCAGGCCGGTGAACTCGGCGTCGTCCGGGGCGGGCTTCAGCGTCTCGTCCAGGGCCTCCTTCGTCGTGGGCGTCAGCGGTGCCCGCAGCCGGCCGCGGTGCTGGAGCACCGCCAGGGCCGCGCCCAGGTAGCCGGCCCAGAACCCGAAGGCGGCGAGGCGCCGCCCGGTGTCGTCCACCAGGTACTCCAGGTCGAACAGCGCCCCGCCCCCGGCGGCGAACCGGCGCAGCAGTCCGGCCGCTTGGGGCTGGTCCTTGTAGGCGTGGCCGAAGAAGATGTGCCGGTGCGTCAGTTCGGCCGGTTCGTCGGGCAGTTCCTTCAGGCCGAGCACGACGGCGTCCCGCGGGGCCGACGCCCAGGAGCCCGCGGGGGCGACGCGGCAGCCGGCCGCCTCGTACTCCTCGATCGGGAAGACCCGCTGCGGGGAGTCCTCGACGGTCAGTGCCACTCCGTTCCCGACGAGCCGCCGGGCGTCGTCGGGCACGACCGGCGTGCGTCGCTCGGTCGTTCGGGCCTCGTGGCGCAGCCACAGATGGAGCTCGGTCATACCAGTTGGGCCTCAAGGACGTGAGGCGTCGGCCGCTGAGGACCGACGCTCAAGGGACGGACATCCACGAAGGGTACGCGGCCCGCCCGCGGGTCGCGCGCCCATGCGCCCAGGTCACGTCGAGGGGCACCGGAACCTGCCCCGGCGTCTCAGGAGGAGCTGACCACCGCGTCGAGGTGGGGCAGGTGGTGGTCGAGGCGCTCCCGCTTGGTCCGAAGATAGGTGATGTTGTTCTCGCACGGCGGGATCAGCAGCGGCACCTGCTCGGCGACCTCGATGCCGTGGTTCACCAGCGCCTCGCGCTTGCGCGGGTTGTTGGACATCAGGCGCACGGACTTGACGCCCAGGTCGTCGAGTATCCGGGCCGCCACGCCGTAGTCGCGGGCGTCCACCGGCAGGCCGAGGGCGAGGTTGGCCTCGACGGTGTCCAGACCCTCCGCCTGGAGGGCCATCGCGCGCAGCTTGGCGAGCAGGCCGATGCCGCGGCCCTCATGCCCTCTGAGGTAGACGACGACACCGGCGCCCTCGGCGACGACCGCGCGCAGGGCGGCGTCGAGCTGGTCGCCGCACTCGCAGTGCTGGGAGCCGAAGGCGTCGCCGGTCAGGCATTCCGAGTGCAGCCGGATGAGCACGTCGTCGGTGCCGAGGTCGCCGTAGACCAGCGCCACTTGTTCGTCACCGCGGTCGTGGTCCAGGTAGCCGACCGCCTGGAATTTCCCGTACACGGTGGGCAAGGGCGCATTCACGACGCGTTCCACGCCGGTCCGCTGCGGGGACTTCTTGCCGAGTACGCCAATTTTTTCTGTCATGATTCTCGAGTTCCTAAGCAGAGACGAAAGGCCGTGTCGTTATGAGTGATCTGGTGCCGGCGGACACCACGGAAGACGTACGGACGCGGGGCGCCGGTGTCTCACGGCAGGTCGCGGTGCTTCCCGTGGGGAGCTTCGAGCAGCACGGTCCGTATCTTCCGCTGGCGACCGACACGCTCGTCGCCTGTGCCGTCGCGCGGGAGATAGCCGGCGCGTACCCGGTGCACCTCCTTCCTCCGGTGACGATCTCCTGCTCGCACGAGCACGCGGCCTGGCCGGGGACCGTGAGCATCTCCTCGGTGACCCTTCATGCGGTGGTACGGGACATAGCGGCTTCGCTGCGCCGGTCGGGCGTCGACGCCCTGGTGGTGGTCAACGGGCACGGCGGAAACTACGTGCTGGGCAACGTCGTTCAGGAATCCTCCGCCCGCGGCGAGCGGATGGCGCTGTTCCCGGCCCCGGAGGACTGGGAGGCGGCGCGGGAGCGGGCGGGTGTGCTCACCTCGCTGCTCACCGACATGCACGCGGGGGAAATAGAGACCTCCATCCTTCTGCACGCTCATCCCGAAATGCTCCGACCCGGTTATGAGACTTGCGATTTTGTCGCTGACGACCGGCGTCATCTGCTCACCCTCGGCATGTCCGGTTATACCGATTCCGGTGTCATCGGCCGTCCTTCGCTGGGTTCGGCGGAAAAGGGGAAGGAACTCCTGGCGAGCCTGGCGGATTCCTTCGGGGCGTATTTCTCGCTGCTGACCTCCGACGAGTAGTCGGCCACGGCCGCGGGGCCGGGTCCAGGTGCCGGTGAGGCGGGCGGGGACCCGGCGCGCAGACCCGCGTACCAGCGGGCGACGAGCACGACCAGGCCGGGCAGGCTCGCCACGAGGCTGAGCACCCCGTAGACGACCGCGACGGCGAGTCCCCGGCCGGCGCCCAGGCCCGCGGCGCCGAACGCCCAGGCGGTGACGCCCTCCCTCGGTCCCCAGCCGCCGACGTTCAGCGGCAGGCCCATGGCCAGCAGCGCCAGTACGGCGAGCGGCACCAGGACGGCCACGGAGGCGGCGGCTCCGGCGACGCGGGCGGCGAGTAGGAACATGGCGACGTAGCCTGCCAGGACGACCACGGAGGAGACGATGACTCCGGGCCCGTTGCGGCGGGACAGCAGCCCCTCGCGCGCCTCGGCGAGCGTGGCGCGCAGCGCCCGGCCCCGGCGGGAGGGCGCCGCGCGGTTCATGCGCAGGGCGAGGACGACGGCGAGTGCGCCGAGTGCGGCCAGGACCGCGAGCGGCGCGGCGTGCCGGGCTTCCGCCAGCACCGGGGACGGCATGGTCAGCAGGACCACGGCCCCGACGGCGAACAACGCGATCTGCCCGGCGGCCCGTTCGAGGACGACGGCCTTCACGCCCCGCCGCACGTCCCCCTCGCTCTGCCCGTGCCGCACCGCCCGGTGCACGTCGCCGAGCACACCGCCGGGCAGCGCCGCGTTCAGGAACAGCGCCCGGTAGTAGTCGGCGACGGCCGGTCTGAACGGCAGCCGGATCCTGAGGCTCCGGGCCACGAGCGCCCATCGCCACGCGCTGAACACGGTGGTGACGAGCCCGATTCCGAGGGCCAGCACCAGGGACGTCCCGTCGATGCGGCGCAGCCCGTCCAGGAAGACCCCGGTGCCCAGCCGCCACAGCAGCACGCCGAGGATGACGACTCCGGCGAAGGTGCCGAGGTGCGTACGGGCCTTGGGGGAGCCGAGCCGGGCGAGGGCGGTACGGACGGGGCCGGGACGGGAGGCCTCCGGGCGGGTCATGGGCGTCCGGGTCTCGGCGTCGGTGGCGGGGCGTGGGGAGAGGGCCGGCTCGCCGAGTCGGCGCACGGCCGTGCCGTCGGCGACCGGGCACGGCACGTCCGGATCGGCCAGGGGCGCGATCGCGCTGCTCGTCCCTGCCCCGGCGGGCGAACGCCGGCCGCTGCCGGTCGCCGACGGCCCGTCCGGGACCGTGGCGGCGAGCGGGCGCGACGGTTCGGCGGCGGCCGAGGACGGCGCCGGAGCACCGGTTCCACCGAGCCGGCCCGGGCCGTCGGCGGTCTCCGGCAACCGGGCGGTGTCAGCGGGTTTCAGCCGCACACGCGTCCCCGCCCCCGCGCCCCGTGGCGCGACGTCCACTCCCGCCCGCGGGCTCATGACGCTCCGCCCGCCGGGCGGCACAGGGCCAGTAGGTCGGTGTGGTGGACGGTGACGCGCAACTGGCCGGCGGTGCAGGCGGCCAGGCGTTCGGCCAGATAGGCGTCGGCGGCGGCCCGCAGGTCGGGGCGCTCCTCGACGGCGGCGCCGACCCAGCCGCGCAGCCACTGCTCGGTGAGCGCGGCCTGCTCGGGGCCGAGCCGCCACGGGCTCGGATGCAGCCGTACCGTCGCGCCGTGCTCGGAGAACGCCTCGGTCGCCGCCGTCACCGCGTCGGGACCGAGCAGGCCGTCGCGGCGTTGGTGGTCGTTGAACGCCTGGGCGATCTCCGAGTCCAGCGGGTGTGACGGCGTCAGCTCCACGCGGCCGGCGACGGACAGCGTCAGCAGGGCCGGGCAGCCGGCTCCGGCGCAGGCGGCGGCGAGGGTGTCGACCTCCTCGCGGGTGAGGACGTCCAGCAGCGCGGACGCCGTCACCAGGGACGCGCCGAGCAGGGCGTCCGCGGTGAGGCGGGCGACGTCACCGCGCCGCGTCTCCGCCGTGACCCGGCTGCCGTCGGCGGCGGAGCGCGGGGAGGTGACGGCGGCGAAGTGCAGCAGGTAGGGGTCGCGGTCGTGCAGGATCCAGTGCTGCGCGCCGTCCAGGCAGGGGGCGAGCCAGCGGCCCATCGAGCCGGTACCGCACCCGAGGTCGTGGATGACGACACCGCCGGACTTGCCCGGCAGGTTGGCGAGCCGGATGCGCAGCGGGTCGAGCAGATCGTGCGCCCGCGCGGCGGCGTCGGCCGGCTCCCGCAACTCCAGCCACTCGGGCGCGTAACGGGGCGGATCCTCGGGGTCGGCCTCACGCAGCTTCACGGTGGGCCGTGCGCCGGGGTACCCGCTGGGGCCGGCGCCCGGGATGACCGCGTCCGCGGTCTGCGCCGGCCCGGACTGCCCGCTGAAGGCCCCAGGGATCACGGCATCCGCCGACCCGGCCACCTGTCCGCCGGGACCCCGGCCCGGAATCATGGCGTCCGTCGACCGGGCCGCCTGCCCGCCGGCACCCCCGCCCGGGATCGCGGCACCCGCCGACCGGGCACCCTCCCCCGGCCCGGGATTCCCGCTCGGTCCCGCGCCCGGAATCACGCCGTCCATCGACTCGGCAGCCTCCCTCGGCCCGGGTTGGGCCGGAATCGTCCCGCTGTGGTGGGTCGTCGCCGGGTTCGTCATGCGGCCCTCCGGGGGTCGGTCGGGAGCCGGCGCAGTACCGCCGCCAGGCTCTGTGCGGTCGCCGCCCAGCCGCCGAGGGCGGCGCGGCGGCTGCGGGCGGCGGCCTTGAGGCGACGGCGTACGTCCGCCTCGCCGAACCAGCAGCGCAGCTCTGCGGCGAGGGCGGCGGAGTTCTCCGGCGGGACGAGGATGCCGGGCACACCGCCGTCGGGGGCGCGGCCGACCGCCTCGGGGAGCCCGCCGACGTCCGTGGCCATGACAGGGATGCCGCGCGCCAGTGCCTCGGTCACGGCCATGCCGTACGTCTCGGCATAGGAGGTGAGCACCATCAGGTCGGCGGTGGCGTAACTGGCGTCCAGTGCGGCGCCGGACTGCGGGCCCGCCAGCTCCAGCCGGTCCTGAAGGCCGTGCTCGGCGATGAGGGACCGCAGATGGGCGACGTACTCCGGGTCCTGGGTGAGGCTGCCGACGCACACGCAGCTCCACGGCAGGTCGGTCACCGTGGCCAGCGCCTCCACCAGCCGGTGCTGTCCCTTGCGCGGGGTCACGGCGGCCACGCACAGCAGCCGTGAGACACCGTCGGTGCCGGGCGCGAGCGGCGCGATGTCGGCGCCTGGGGCCGCGACGTGCACCCGCTCCGGGGGAAGGCCGTGGTGGGCGACAAGACGGCGGACCGCCCAGTCGCTGGTGGCGATCACCGCCGACACCGCTCGCAGCACCGCCCGCTCCTTGGCGTCGAGTTCGGCGGCCACGGCCGGATCGAGCCCGGTCTCGTCGCCGAGCGGAAGGTGGACGAGGACGGCCATGCGCAAACGTTCCGCCTCGGGCATGACGATCTCCGGGACGCCGCAGGCGACCAGCCCGTCGAGCAGGACGACGGCACCGTCGGGCAAGCCGCTCAGGGCGCGGGCGAGTTCCGTACGGGCCGCCGCCCCCGGCCGGGGCCAGTCACCGGCCACGGCGTGCTTGGTCACCTGCCAGCCGAAGCCGGGCAGGTCCAGGCACACGCGCCGGTCGTAGGCGTTGCCGCCGCTGGGCGTGGCCGGGTCGTCGATGCCGCCCGGCAGCACGAAGTGCACGGTGCGCAGGGACATGGGGATGATCTCGGCGTTCTTCAGGGCGGCGTGCTGCACGGGTACATAATTCAGCCGCGCCGGTGCCGGTCCGCTCTGCCCGGGCCGTTCGATCGTCGTGTCGGTCACAGCGCACGCTCGTAACTCGCCCACGCGATGTGCGACTCGTGCAGGGTGACGGTCAGGCCCGCGATGCCCTTGGCGCCCTCACCCAGCGCGCCCTTGTGGATGCGCTCGGCGAGCCGGTCGGCGATGACCTTGGCGAGGAACTCCGTGGAGGTGTTGACACCGGCGAAGTCGGGCTCGTTGTCGAGGTTGCGGTAGTTCAGCTCGCTGACCACCGCCCCGAGTTCCTGGGTAGCCAGCCCGATGTCGACGACGATGTTGTCCTCGTCCAGCTGTTCGCGCCGGAACGTGGCGTCCACGAGGAACGTGGCCCCGTGCAGGCGCTGCGCCGGTCCGAAGACCTCGCCACGGAAGCTGTGGGCGATCATGATGTGATCGCGGACGGTGATGCTGAACAACGGACGACCCTCCAGGTGCGGCGCGTCTCTGCTCCCCCGCCATGGCTGCCGGGGATGCCGTGTATTACGGCTCCTTGCCTTCCCCTGTTCAGTCTCCGGTACGTCTTTTCTCAGGTCAGGCGCTCTCGTCGTAACGGACCCGGTGGCACAGCGCCGGAATCTCGCCGGAGGCGAGCATCGGCAGCACGTCCGGCAGGTCCTCGAAGGCGGACTCGCCGGTGACGAGGGCGTCGAGGGCCGGGTCGGCGAGCAGGTCGAGGGCGAGGGCGAGCCGGTCGGCGTAGGTGCGGTTCGGCCGGGCCGGGGAGACCGTGCCGACCTGGCTGGATCGGATGACGAGCCGCCGGGAGTGGAAGGCCTCGCCGAGCGGCACGCTCACCCGCCGGTCGCCGTACCAGCTCAGTTCGAGCACGGTCCCTTCGGCGGCGAGGAGTTCCAGGGACCGGGCGAGCCCCTGCTCGGTGGCGCTGGCGTGGACGACCAGATCGCACTCGCCGAGGGCGTCCTCGGGAGAGGCGAAGCCCACGCCCAGCGCCTTTGCGATCTCGGCCCGGCCCGGGTCGGCGTCGACCAACTGGACACGGACGCCGGGGAACCGGGCGAGCAAGGCGGCCACGGAGGAGCCGACCATGCCGCCGCCGACCACGGCGATCCGGTCGCCGACCAGGGGCGCGGCGTCCCACAGGGCGTTGACGGCGGTCTCCACGGTCCCCGCGAGCACGGCCCGTTCGGCCGGCACGGCGTCCGGTACGGGCGTGACGGCGCTCGCCGGGACGACGTACCGGGTCTGGTGCGGGTAGAGGCAGAACACCGTACGGCCGGCGAGCGCCTCGGGTCCCTCCTCCACCACACCGACGTTGAGGTAGCCGTACTTCACCGGTCCCGGGAAGTCGCCCTCCTGGAACGGCGCCCGCATGGCCGAGTGCTGGCTGACGGGCACGCCGCCGCGGAAGACCAGCGTCTCCGTGCCGCGGCTCACGCCGGAGAAGAGAGTGCGGACCAGTACCTCGCCCTCGCCGGGGTCCGGCAGGATGACGTCCTGGATCTCCCCTCGCCCAGGCGAGTCGATCCAGAACGACCGTGCGGTGTGCTTCATCGAAGTCCTCCTGAACGATCGGGAAGCTGCTTGCGTACCGAGGGGTGCACAGGCCGCGCACAAGGTAGCGGCGTTGATCGACTCTGTCACACGGCCGGAGGGTGTTCGGTGGCCCTGAACAACACTTACGACGCGAGGCTCGTACAGCAGGAGACCGCCCTGGGGGCGGGCGTGCAGATCCTGCTGCTGGCCCTGATCGGCACGGCGATCGGGATGGGCCCGGCGGGCTGGCTGACCGGCCTCGCGTTCGCGATCGCCACCTGGGCGGTGCTCTCCCGGGCCCTGCACCGCTCCCGGCTGCGCTCGTTCGGCGCGGCGAACCGGGTCACCCTCGGCCGGGCCACTCTCGTCGGCGGCGTCACCGCGCTGGTCGCGGACTCCTTCCAGAGCTCGCCGCCCGTGTCGTTGTTCGTCGGCCTGACGGCGGTGGCCCTGATCCTCGACGGCGTCGACGGCAAGGTCGCCCGCCGCACCGGCACCTCCACCCCGCTGGGCGCGCGCTTCGACATGGAGGTCGACGCGTTCCTGATCCTGGTGCTGAGCGTGTACGTGTCGATGCAACTGGGCCCGTGGGTGCTGCTGATCGGCGGTATGCGGTACGTGTTCGTCGGCGCGGCCCGCATCTGGCCCTGGCTGACCGCCGCCCTCCCGCCGAGCACCGCCCGCAAGACGGTCGCGGCACTCCAGGGTGTGCTTCTGCTGCTGGCGGGCGCCGATCTGCTGCCGTACGCGGCCAACTTCGGGGTCGCGGCCCTGGCCCTGGGCCTGCTGGTGTGGTCGTTCGGGCGTGATGTGCTGTGGCTGTACCGCACCTCGCGGGTCGAGGAGGCCCCGGCCCGGCGCCAGGTGCGGGAACTGGTCGCGAGCTGACGCCCCGACCGGTCAGGCGTCGAACCGGTCGCGCGCCGACTCGATGTGCCCGAGGTACTCATGGGTCCAGCCGCAGATCAGATCGACCGTGGCGCGCAGGGCCCGGCCCGGTTCGGTGAGGGTGTACTCGACCTTCGGCGGCACGGTGGGGTGCACCTTCCGGTCGACCAGGCCGTTGCGCTCCAGCATCCGCAGGTTCTGCGTGAGCATCTTGTGACTGACGCCCTCGACCTCGTCGCGCAACTCGCTGAAGCGCAGGGTGCGTTCACCGAGGGCCTCGATGATCAGCAGCGCCCACTTGTTGGCCACGTCCGAGAAGATCTCCCGGGCCAGGGAGTCGGCCCGGCGCAGGTCCGCGTTCTCCGGCAGGTCCCTCAACTGCTTGGTCACCATCTGGTTCCCCAGTCACCGAAAAGTGCGTTCTTCCAGGTCGGCGCACACTCTCTTACAGTTCCCGAGTAACCGCAAGAGAGCGCGGGTTCGCGCTCGACGGAAGGACGGGAACCATGACCGCGAGCGATGTCTACGACCACGCCATACCGGCCGAGAGCCACTTCGGTTACGCGCAGGCGATCAGGTCCGGCGATCTGATCCACGTCTCCGGACAGCTCTCGTTCGACGAGGCGGGCGACTTCCACCCCGAGGACGACGTCGCCACTCAGCTGGAGGGGACCTACGTCAACATCGACAAGGTGCTGGCCCACTACGGCGTCACGCGCAACCAGATCGTCTCGCAGACGCTGTACGTGGTGGACCTGGTGAAGAACGCCGACGTGGTGGCGGAGGGCAACCGGGCGTACTTCGGTACCCACCGCCCGGTCAGCACGGCCCTGGGCGTCACCGAACTCACCTTCCCCGGACAGGCGGTGGAGATCAGCTGCGTGATCGACACGAAGCTGCCGGCGTGAGCCGGGACGGCGGGCCCGGGCGGGAGACGGTCAGCGACGCGTCCCGGTGCCCACCAGCGTCCGCTCGTACGGGTCGAGGACGACTCCCCTGACCTTGGTGGAGACGCCGGCGATGATCTGCTGATGGGCCAGCGGCACGACCGCGTCCGTGCCGAGGATCGCGGCCTCGGCGGCCATGGCCGCGTCCTGTCGCTCGCCCGTGCCGTCGGTCCCGTCGGCCTTCTCGACGGCCCGGTCGACGTTCTCGTCGCACAGCAGGGCCAGGTTGTAGCCGCCGTCGCAGGTGTAGTCACTGGCGAGGACGCCGACGGGGTCGCCGGTGTCCAGCAGGCTGTTGCGGGCGCCGATGAACGCGTCGAACTTCCCGGCCAGCGCGTCGCTCTCCAGCCGTGAGTACTCGCGCACTTCCAGCTGCACCGTGAAGCCGGCCTTTTCGAGCTGCTGCTGCACGACCTGGGCGACCTCGGGGAGTTCGGGCCGGTTGTCGTAGGTGGCGAGGGTGATCCGCGTGCCGTCGGGCCGGGCGGCGGCCGCGCGCCCCGTCGGCTTCACCCGCTTGCTCTCGGCCCAGGTGACGGCGGGACCGTAGATGCCGGCGCCCGGGTCGGCGTACCCCTCGAAGACGCCCTTGACGATGACGGAGGAGTCGACCGCCGTGCGCGCGGCGGCGCGCAGCTTCGGGTCCTTGAGCGGGCCGGTCCTGGTGTTGAGGTGAAGGCTGGTCGTCCGGGTGGTGCCGGCTTCCTTCAGGGTCGCCTTGTCGAGGGTGGCGGCCTGGGCGACGGGGATCGCCTCAGCGATGTCCACGTCGCCGGTGCGCACCGCGTTGGCGCGCGCGGTGCCGTCCTTGACGAAGCGCGCGTCGATGCCGGAGGCATGGGCGCGCCCGCCCCAGTAGTCGTCGAAGCGGTCGAGGGTCGCGGAGCCGCCGCTGTTGGCCTTGGTGATCTCGAAGGGCCCGGTGGCGGTGCCGACGGGCGTGGGCGCGCCCTTCTTCTCGTACGCCTTCGGGGAGAGGATCGCCAGGCTCGGGCTGGACAGGCGCATGGGCAGGACGGGGTCGGCCGCGGCGGTGGAGATACGTATGCCGCGGCTGCCGTCGGGCTCGGCATCGAGGGTGACACCAGCGAGGGCGGCGGGCAGGGGCTTCGCCTTGGTGGCGCGGGTGAGCGCGTCGGCCACGGCGGCCGGAGTGACGTCCGCGCCGTCCTGGAAGGTGGCCTCGCGCAGGGTGAACCGCCAGGTGCGGTCGTTCTCGCGACGCCAGGACTCGGCGAGCGCCGGGGCCGCGGCGCCGTTGGCGTCCAGGGCGGTCAGCCCCTCGGTGACGCCGAGCCGGCTGAGGAGCGTGGCGTCGGCTCCGTACGGCGAGAAGTTCTCGGCGGGCGGGAAGGCGAGGGCGACACGCAGCCGCGAGCCCGGCTGCCCGCCGTCCGACGACGACTCCCCGCCGGGGGAGGCGAAACAGCCCGCCAGACCTGGGACGAGGACGAGGACGGCGAGGAACCGGAGGGGGCTCTTGATGCTCAGATCACGCACTTGCACAGCATATGCACCAAGGACGAGGCACTGATCGGCCGGGGGACCACCCTCGGACACCACCGCAAACCCCATACGGCGTAGGCGATTTGACAGCGATGACGATCACTCCCTAAACCTAACCACATGACATTCATTTTCAAAAAGGCGGTGCGGTCGTGAGGGTCGCGTTCGTCGGCAAGGGCGGCAGCGGCAAGACCACGCTGTCGGCGCTCTTCTCCCGCCACCTGGCGCGCTCCGGCGCCCCGGTCCTCGCCATCGACGGCGACATCAACCAGCACCTGGCCGAGGCGCTCGGCGAGGAGGAGAAGTCCGCCCCTCCCCTGGGCGAGCACCTGGCCGAGATCAAGGACTTCCTGCGCGGCACGAACCCACGCATCACCTCCCGCGAGGCGATGATCAAAACAACTCCCCCGGGACGCGGCTCCCGCCTCCTGCGCCCACTGGGCGACGACGAACTGCACACGCGGCACGTCGGCCGGGCGGGCGGCGTCCCGCTGATGGTCACGGGCGAGTTCGACGAGTCCGACCTGGGCGTGGCCTGCTACCACTCCAAGCTGGGCGCGGTCGAGCTCTACCTCGGCCACCTGGCGGACGGCGCCGGCGAGTACGTCGTGGTCGACATGACGGCGGGCGCGGACGCCTTCGCCTCCGGCCTGTTCACCCGCTTCGACATCACCTTCCTGGTGGCGGAACCCACCCGCAAGGGCGTCTCGGTCTACCGCCAGTACCGCGACCACGCGGAACAGTTCGGCATCCGCATCGCCGTCATCGGCAACAAGGTGACCTGCGAGGACGACCTCCTCTACCTCAAGGAACAGGTAGGGGACGACCTCCTGACCTACCTGGTCCAGTCCCCCTGGGTCCGCGCGGCCGAACAGGGCCGCACCGAGGGCGGCCTGGACGCACTGGATTCCCTGGAGCCGCACAACCGCCACGCACTCACGATCCTCCGCGAGGCCGTCGACTCCCACCCCCGCGACTGGGACCGGCTCCACCGCCATGCCGTCGAGTTCCACCTGCGCAACGCCCGAGCGTGGGCGGACGCCCGCACGGGCGAGGACCTGACCGCCCAGGTCGACCCGGACTACGTCCCCGGCGCCCGGCCAAAGACCTGAACTCCTCCCGCGCCCTTATCGCCCTACCCCCAACCAGACAGGACGCCACTCCCCCATGTCTCTCGACGTCTCCCCGAAGCTCCTCGCCGAAGCCGAGCAGGGTGACATCCGTGAGGAGGACTTCGTGGACACGGTCCGCACCTCCCTCCCCTACGCCTACGACCTGATCGCCTCCCTCGCCACCGAACTCCACGACGGACAGACCGACTTCACCGACAACCAGACCCCTCCCCCCTCCGAACAGGAGCGCGGCCAACTCCTGCGCGCCCTCGCCAGCGACGCGATCCGCACCAGCCTGGAACGCCACTTCGGCATCACCCTGGCCTTCCAGAACTGCCACCGCGTGGCGGCGTTCCGCCCGGGGGCGCGGGGCGGGGAGACGTACGCGCGCTTCACGTCCGTGCGGTCCCAGGTCCTGAACCAGTCGCCGGAGTTCAGGGACTGCTGACTCACCGCACCGGCTACTCGATCCCCGTGGCATCGAGTAGCCGGACCACGTCCTTGCGCCCGTATCCGAGCAGTCGGGCGCGGTCAGCGGCCATCAGCACCAAGTGCGCGACGCTCTTCGCCGCGTATCCGTTCTTGTTGTCCGCGTCGAGCCATTCCTGGGGCTTCTCGACACCCAGGCTGTTCATCACCAGCCCGTGCTCTCGGCGGACCTCCGCGACGGTACCGGCGACCGCGTCCATGAGCGTCTTGCCCGGCCGCTCGCACTCCAGGGCGAAGCCCCCCCGGTCGACCGGCACGCACCCCTCCGGCGGACGCGCCAGCAGCCGCGCATACCTCTCGTCCCCGAACCCGGAGGCCCGGAACTCGTCGTGCACCAAAGAGAACCGATGGAACCCGGGCGGAACCGGAGGCGGTGGTGGCGTGTACTCCCACCCGGCGTCCTCGTACAACTGCCGCTTCACCTCTTCTTCTTCGGCATGCGTCACGGTGAAGCCGTTGGCCTCGTTGCGCCCGGTCGTCGTGCCGTCGGGGTTGCGGTGGAAGTGCAGGCCCATGGTGTGCTCCCGCTGCTGTGATGACAATGGACGAGAAGTCCCCGTCACCTGCTCGAACGGCCTGCAAAGCCAGCCCGTGCCCGCTGTTCCGCAGCATCACCCGATAGCGTGAAACGGGTGGCGTGGGAACTGGCCGACCAAGCGGGATCGACGGTTGTTACGCTCTTCCGGTGAGGATTCCGAGCCCCGCAGAGATCCAAGCGCTGCACGAGAAGCACGCCCCCACCGCCGAAGCGTTCACGCTCGTCCACACGCACTGCGAGATCGTCTGGGGAATCGCCGAGCAGCTCCTCTCCGCGCCCCACCTCGCTCACCTCGATGCCGAACTGGTCCGCGCCGGCTGCCTCCTTCACGACATCGGCGTCTACCGCCTCTACGGGGACGACGGACGGCTGGACCACGAGAACTACATCCGACACGGACTACTCGGCCACGAGATCCTCGAAGCGGAGGGCTTCCCCGAAACCCTCCGCCGCTTCTGCTCCCACCACACCGGAGTGGGACTCACGCGGCACGACATCGTGAGCCAGGGACTGCCCCTCCCGCCCGCCGACTACCTGGCGGTCACAGAGGAGGAAAGGCTGGTGATGTACGCGGACAAGTTCCACACCAAGTCCAGGCCGTCGGCGTTCCTCTCCCCCGACGAGTACGCCACCCACGTCCGCCGCTTCGGCGAGGACAAGGTGACCGCCTTCCAGGCACTGCGCGCGGAGTTCGGCGACCCGGATCTCACCGGGCCGGTGTCGGGCTTAAAGGCGGAAGGGGGCACCACGAGGGCCGCCGTTCAGGCGTAGAAGTCGGGACCACCTGGTCCGCCGTCTCGACGACCTCCTCGACACACAAGATCTCTCTGCGTACGGTCCGGCCTCCGCGATCAGCACGCCGGGATGGTGCGCTTCGTAGAAGCGGAAGTACCCCACCGTGCCCACGGCCGTCGTACGAGCGCTGAGCCACAGCACGATCCTGCGCAGATCGTCGAAGTCGTCGGGATGCGCGCGACGCAGGGCACTACCCACGGTGCAAGTCCACGCGCAATTCCTCCGGGATCTCGCGAGCGAGGGCCTGTTCAGACCACTCAATGCCCGTGACACCGGTTCACCCGAACCGGGCGGCCGTTGCTGTCACCCCCTCTGCAGGTCCCCGCGGTTCACGTGGGCCAGGAGGGGCGGCTCCGACTCCCCCTCGTAGCCGAGGTGGAGCTCTTGTCGCGCCCGGGTGGCCATGACGTAGTAGGACATGCGCAGCGTGGCGGAGGTGGGATCGGTCGCCGCGTCCCTGTGTGCGTCCGGGATGACGACCGTGTCGAAGCCCAGCCCCTTCGCACTGGCACGGTGCACGATCACGATGCCTGGACGGCCGAGGTCGAGATTGCGGTACAGACGTCCCTTGGACTCGGATGTGTACAGCTGGGGCTTCAGCCGAGAGGCACGATTCTGAATGCTGGTGAGCAGGGAGAACTGCGTGTGCTTGGACCCGGCGATCACACCGATCGTCTTCCTGGGCTGTTGCTCCGCGAGAAGGATGAGCAGATCCACGACACCCCGTTCGTGAAAGCGATGCAGGCGCGGCGCCGGTCCTTGACGGCCGGGCAGAACCGGCACGTTGGCGCCGGTGTGGAAGTGGGCCGCGAAGGACGCAATCTGCTCGGTATTGCGGTGATTTCCGTCGAGTCCCTGCTGCGTGCACCTGCCGAGGTTGCGGGCGATCTCACCGAGGGTGGAGTTGGTGTCGGTGAGCCGCTGACACTCGTCCGCGAAGACGGTCGTACGGGCTTCTAGCATGCGGCAGAGCAGGTAGAACTCGGGCGGCAGGTCCTGGCCTTCGTCGACGACCAGGGTGGGGGCGGTGGTGGAGGCGGGATCGGCGGCCCGGTTGAAGAGGGCGTCCCAGTCGTACCAGCCGTTTCCGGTGCGAGGCGGTTTGGCACCGTACCAGTCGGCGAGCCACCCGTGGGCGGTCATGACTCGGATGGAGCGATCTGCCGGCCCCAGCGCGTGCACCGTCCCCGCGAGTGACTGGCGCAGCAGGTTCGAGTAGGTCAGCAGGACCGCTGGTGTGCCAGTGAGGGCAAGCATGATGGCGCGCTGTGCGGCCAGGACGCTCTTGCCGCTGCCGGGCGGCCCGCTGACCAGATGGTTGCCGTCGAAGGGCAGGCCGTCGAGTCCCGCGCGCTGGTCGGGGGCAAGGTCGAGGTAGGTGATGGTCACGGCTGCTCCAGGGCGTGGGCCGCGGCGGCGCGGGCCGCGCTGATGATGGGTTGTAAGTAGCCGGGGACCCGCTCGCCGCCGACGACGAGGGCCCGGTCCAGGAGGCTGTTCCCGGCCTCGCAGCTGGTCTCCGGCAGCAGGGCGCAGGCGTGGCAGGCAGCCCGGTTGAGGTTGCCGAACCCCTGCCCGGTGTGTTCGGCGCATAGCGGGTCGGCGGAGCACCAGGCGGCCGACTCGGTCATCCGCAGCAGGGTTTCGGCCAGCTGCGGTGGCTCGCCCTGGCGGACGAGTCCGCCCAGGGTTCCCTCGGCGTCACCGGCGGCCGTGTACACGAGGATGCCGTACTGGTCCTGCTCAGGGCGGGCGTAGATGCGTTCGCGCAGGCTCGCCGTGGTGTAGCCGGACTCGAAGGACAGCTGGCGAATGAGAAGGTGGGCCAGGGTGTGCAGCAGGACGAAACGGGGTGACAGTTCCGGTCCGGTCACGTTCTCCAGTCGGTCCTTCTGGAAGGAGCGGTCGAGGTCTGCCCGCATGCCCGTGACGCGTCTGCGTACGTCTGGAACGTCCTCCCAGTCCTTCAGAGCGGCGCGGTCCAGGGTGAGGAAGATGCCTTCGCCGAAGACCTCGACGGCGGGCAGCCACTTCAACCGCCGGGAGGTGTCGGCAGGGACGACGACGGCGTCCGGGGAGACCCGCGTGAAGCCCGACAGGGCGCGGACCTCGCGGAGCCGGTCGGCGAGGACGATGCGGCCGAAGCGGCGGGCGAGACCGGCCCAGGGCTCGGCGGTCTCGCCCGCCAGTCCGAGCGTCGTCTCGCGCAGGGCGAAGTCTCGCGTGGCCGGTGGGACGGGTGCCGTGAAGGCGGCCCATTCCTCCCGGCTCAGGTCGGGCCTGGTGGGTCCTTCGGGCGTGGCAGCGGCAGCCGCCGGACTCTTGCCGCCCGTCTCCTCGGCCAGGAGAGCGTCCAGCAACACCTCATCGGCCCCCGTGTCCTCCTGGATCATCTGCCGGAAGAGCACGGCGCGCGGTGACAAGGCGTCCCGGCACAGCGACACCCACAGGTGGTGTTCACGCACCTGGTCCGCGAGCGCGTCGCCGGCGTGCGCGGGGGCGTCGGTCTCGGGGATGTCGATCGCCGAGTGCACGATCGGGTAGTACAGGTTGCCGGCGGTGCGCTGCACGATCTGCACGGGCCTCGGGCACTGCAGGGCCTCACTGGCGCGCTGCCACGGGTTGCGCCCCGAGCAGCGCAGGCCGTGTGTGCCGAGCACGTCGAGCAGGTCCCGAACGGCTCCGCACCCCTTCGCGGTGCAGGCGACGGAGAGCGCTTCGAGACCGGAGGCCCGTTCGGAGACGAGGAACCGCAGCTTCTCGCGCTCCCCGCACTGCTGCCGCTCGCCCCCGTCCCGCCGCGAGTGCGCCCAGAACCACCAGTCGACGTCACTGAGATGCCCGGCCTGGCAGATCTGCACGAACCGCATCGGCGCCAGCGTCCGCGCCGGGAAGCAGGATGGACAGCGCGGCGCCTGCCCGTGCTTCTCGTCGGCGATCCGCCATCGCTTCATGCGCCGGCACGCCCCGCAGAACAGCCAGGAGGGGAAGCGGATGTACGGCGCTCCGGGCGCGTCGGCGACGTCGAAGCGGTCGTTGGCGGTGGCGGGCGCGGCGTAGAAGCCGGAGACGCCGAGGCGGTTCGCGAGCCGGGCCGATTCGATCGGCTGCCTGCCGCGGGACGGCCAGTCGCCGATGCCGGTGGCGACGAACGACTCGCCCTGGATGTCGAAGACGGCCCCGACCCCGAAGGGCACCACGGTCTGCGACTGTCGTACCCGGAGTGTGCGGCTCACAGTTCGACTCCCTTCACTGTCACCTGGCATTCCCGGTCGACGTTGCGCATCGAGTTGGGCGTCTCCCACAGGCCGTGGATGTGCTCGAAGCTCTTGATGAGGTTGGACTGACCCTTGCCCTGGCTGCGGTAGTACAGGTCGCGGCCGTCCTTGCGGGCCTGGCGCGCGAGGTCCTCCCAGTCGGCGAGCAGTCCGGCGAGTTCCTTGCGTACCGCGTCACAGGCACCGGGCTCCGCGGTCTCGGCGCGTTCGGCCAACTCCTCGACCACGGCTTCCGCTTCGGGCAACCAGTCGAGGATCGCGCCGGCTTGGTTCTCTGCCGCGAGCCCGAGCCGGTGCCGTACGAGGATGACGAGCACGGCGTGCAGGGCTCGGCGACGGGAGGGCACGGACCAGGGGGTGACGCTGGTCGGTTCGACGTGTCGGTAGAGCGCCCGGTGGTAGACGTCGAAGGTCTCGTAGTGCGAACGGTCTCTGGGCCGGGTGGCGTTGAAGAAGGTCACGACCAGACCGGGTACGGCGTGGCGGCCCACTCGGCTGGTGGCCTGGATGTACTCGGCGGTCGTCTTGGGCTGGCCCTGCATCAGCATCAGCGCGAGTCGCTTCACGTCGACACCCACGGACAGCATGTTGGTGCAGGGCAGGAAGGACACCGACTTGGTGTCGTCCCAGCTTTTCTCCAGCCGGTCGAGCAGCACGGGCTGTTCGGACCGGGGCAGGTTGCTGGTGAGTTCCTCGACGTGCTGGTCCGGCAGGGGACGTACGCCGCTGCCGGAGTCGAGTCCGGCGAGCTGGGCGGGGATGTCGTCGGCGGCGGCGGTGACGGTGCGGCCCAGTTCCCGCAGGCTGTGGTGGTAGGCGACGAGGGTCCAGTAGGCGTCCCGGTGTTCCTCGGGCAGTTCCCACGCGCCCTGGAGCAAGGCGGCGGCAGTGGCAACGGACGCGCGGCCGGCCGTGTGTCCCTGGGCCATGACACCGACATAGTGGCGGCCCGGTCGGGAAGTGTCGGGCTCCGCGAAGTAGGAGTGGCGGGCGTCGAGTCCCGCGGGCGGGAAGAGCTGGACGTCTCCCCCGTAGAGGGAGCGGACCTGCTCCCCGGAGCGGCGGATGGTGGCCGTGGACGCCACGACCTTGGGCCCGCAGCCGTCCGGCGTGGTGCACAGCCCGAGGACGGCGGACTCGTAGAGGCCGACGGTGGTGCCCAGCGGGCCGGTGAGCAGGTGCAGTTCGTCCTGGATGACGAGGGACGGCGGGCGGTGCCCGGTGCTGGCTCCGAAGAGCCGTCCCGCACGGGGTTCCCAGGCAAGACGGGCGAACTTGTCGACGGTGCCGAGGACAAAGGTGGGCGGACGGTCGTACAGGTGCTCGTCCACGACGGCGACGGGCAGCTCGTCGTGGAAGAGGCACTCGTCCCTCGGGCAGAAGAAGGCGAAGGAGTCGGCGGCGGCACGCACCCCGTAGTCGTCGATGTCGGGCGACTTGTGGGCGGGCAGGATGCGCGTGCCGCACCACGGGCAGCGGTCGAGGATGAACACGTCGTCCGGGGTGGCGGCGGCACGCGCTGTCTCGAAGTCGCGGCGCGCCTTGTCGTAGCTGTTCGCGGTGGTGGTCTCACCGACCCACAACCCGATGGAGAACGGCTCCTCGCCGTAGGTGGCCGGGGCGGCCCGGCGCATGGACTCCAGGGCGCACACGGTCGTGGCGGCACGCTGGAACTGCTGTGTGGTCAGCAGGCTGAGCGTGTAACGGCTGAGTACGGCGGTGCCTCCGCCGTCGGGTCCGCCCCGGCGCAGCACCATCACGAACGCGGCCAGCAGAAGGTACGCCTCGGTCTTGCCACCACCGGTCGGGAACCAGATCAGGTCCGTGACTGCGCGGTCCGGGTGCCGGGGGTCGACGGCACCGTCGACGGCGAGCAGGAAGAACGCAAGCTGGAAGGGGCGCCAGGTGGCGTCCTCGAACGGCGCCGGGGCCAGCGGTACGCCGTTGTTTCGGCGGGGGCGCCGGGTGCCGGCGAGGTCGGCGGCGGAGTGACGCATCTGCAGCGCCATGGCGTGGTTGGCGGCCCGGAAGGCGTGCAGCAGTTCGGGACGTCGGGGGTCGCAGAGCGTACGGACGCCGGACTCGATGCGGGAGACCGCGGTGCCGATCCGACCGAGCACGCGCTCCGCGGCCTCACGCCCCCACTCGGGCACCTCCGTGTTGAGCTGACCGACGTACCAGGCCCGGTATGCGGAGGCGAACTCAGCCAACTCCTCACGGAGCTGGTCGACCGAGACGGCCGGTTCGGCGAGGTGGGCGAGGCTGAGCACCGGTGTGTCGGTCAGTCCGGCAGCTCGTACGCCCGTGACCTCGGCCTCGGGCATCACGGCCGCCCGAAGTCCGGTCACCGCCTGCCCGTTGTCGTCCCGCAGTTCTTCGACGGCGCACCCGTGGCCGACGGCGTGGGTGCGCACGTGACGGTACTGGAGGCGCAGTTCCTGCTCTTCCAGGTCGCGACTGGCCAGACGCACGCTCGGGTACTGGAGTACCTGTCCGTCAACGGGCCGCGCCTGCAGCTCCACTTGGAACAGCATGCCGTCCCAATGGGCGCTCTTGCCGAGGGCGGGGTCGTACTGGGCCGCGTTGACGAGAGCGACGGTGACGAGCTTGCCCTCCCCGAAGTCGCGTCGCGTGACGCGGAGTTCGGCTCGCGCGTCGAGCACGGAGACTTGGCCCCGGCCGAAACCGAGGAAATGCGTCTCGGTCGGCATCGCGACCCGCTGCCACGTGCGGCCGCGATGACCGCTGCGCGACCGGGTCAGGTAGCGAGCGGCGGAGCACTCGACTTCGAGGATCTCGGCGTCGGTGTAGAAGCTGAAACCGAGCGAGGACGGCAGCCAGGAGTTCGACTCCGGCACGGGGTCGCCCGCCGGTGCGGTGTCCTCGGCTCCCCGCTCGGTGCCGGCCCCGTCGAACTCCTCCCTGGCGAGATCCAGCTGTCCCTGCAGATCGGCTTCCTGCGGGTAGAGGGTGCCCATGAGGTACTGCCGGTCGGGTGGTGCGTCGAGCGTCTCGTCGTCGCCGTCGACCGGACCGACGAGTTGCCTCCGCAGGTAGGAGACGAGTTCCTGTCTGGGGTCCATGGCATTCCTGGTCTTCTTGAAGGGCAGAGGGGACAAGTGGGTGGCCGGAGGGATCACGAACGGCGCCACCGATCCCGGAGGAATCCGCGACCACGGTCTGCTTCCTGCACTGCGCCCAGTTGTGCCTGCGCCTCGCCGAGCTGAGTCTGCAACTCGGTGATACGGAGCCAGGCATCGTGCTCGCTCTGAGCGACACGCTGGGCCGCCTGCTGCTCGGCCTCCTCGGCGCGCCGGCGGGCCGCGTCCACGAACGCGTCCCGCTGTGCGAGGGCCTCCTCGGTGTCCCGCAGCCGAGCCTCCAGCTCGGTGATGCGCAGCTGAGCACCCTGCCGGTATTCCTCCCGCGCCGACGCGGCAGCGCGCTCCCGCTCACCGGCGGCAGCCTCGGCCCTCCGTACCCGGGTCTCCAGTTCGGCGACCCACGCCCCGGCGGCGCGTTCACGCTCGGCGGCAGCCTTCTGGGCCTCGCTCAGCCGCGCTTCGAGATCCGCGATGCGCGCCTCGGCACCCTCGCGGTACTGGCGCAGACGCAGTTCCAGGACGCCGGTCCGGTCCCGCTGCTCCTGCGCCGACCGGGCGGCCTCCTCGGCCTTCTCGGTCTTGTCCAGCACCGACCGGTACGCCGCGTGGTGCTGCGCCTTCAGCTGCGCGACACGTTCCTCGGCCTCGGCACGGACGCGCCGCTCGCGCCAGAGCAGCAGGGCGTCCATGCGCGCGAACAACACCTCTTCCCACACGTCGAGTTCCCGCTCGGCCTCTGCTCGGACGGCCTCGACACGCTCGTCCGCCGCGCTCCGCTCCTCGCTCAGCCGACGCTCGTGGTCCCGCGTCAGTGAGGCGAGCCAGGCGTCGTCCGGGGCACTGTTCTCAGCGGACAGCCGCTCGGTGTTGCCCGGCGTCTGTGCGTCCGGCGCAGGGTCCGTGGGAGCCGACGCCTGGTTCTCGTCCCTCGCGTCGACCGCCGGAGCATCAGGCGCATTGACGTCGTGGCTGCCCCTTCCCGCCGGGGACTCGGGCCGCTCTGGCGGTGCCGCCACGAACCCCCGGAGCGCAGAGCGGACGGCGACGCGCGACCCGGCGTGGACCAGGGGCCTCGTGGCCAGGTACGCGCGGGGAGTCGCCCCGGCCAGCGTGCCGGCGGGCGACTCGAAGAAGTGCTCGGGCCTGAGTCCCCTCTGCCTGACCGCGGAGAAGACGTCGACGAGCGTTTCCAGGGCCTGGATGACAGGGCGATCGAGCGTGCCCCGATGTCGTGCCGCCCGCACCACGGCATCGGCTGCCGGTGAGCCGAGGAGCACGGACAGCTGCAGATGCCCCAGGGCAAGCAAGGCGTACTCAGCGAGCCACGCCGCTCCCCCGCCCAGCGGCGGCTCCGTCAGCGCCAGGGCCTTCTCCCAGTCGGCGGTGATCTGTGGGGGTGCGACGGGTGTGTCGGTCGCGACGTGGGACGGCTCTTCCACCATGTCCGTGACCGTCTCCGCTCTCGCACCGGGCTGAAGCGCCTCAGGAACGTGCGCCCCCACCCTTCGTGCCTGCTCGCGCCCATCCGTGTCATGGTTCTCGGCGGCTGCATCGACGAGAAACTCCCGCAGGGCGTCCCGTACGGCCAGTCGCGACTCGCGGTTCACCAAGGGCCTGCGCTCGAAATAGTCGCGGGGCGTCGCCCCGACGAGCGCCTCGGCGGGACGGTCGAAGAATTCGTCTGGCCGCCGCCCCTCCGCCACCAGGGCGTCGAAGACACGGCGCAGTACTTCCAGCGCCGTCAGCACCGGACGTGACAGGCGCCCGCCTGCTCGGGCGTCCCGCACCACCGCGTCGGCAGCCGGCTGCCCCAACAGCGCCACCAGACCGTCATCGCCAAGCGCCGCCCGTGCATAGTCGGCGAGCCACCAAAGCTGGTCGACGGGTGTGTCCGCCAGTCGGCAGGCACGCTGCCAGTCGGCGGTGACGACGTGCGGCGCCGCATCGCCGTTGACGGCCTCCTCGCTGGGGGCGGCCGCACTGGTGTCGACCGTCTCCTCTGCATCGACGGCCGTGTCTGGAGCCGTGTCTGCGCGGGCGTCGTCATGGGCGTCCGTCGTGACCGCGTGTCCCGGCTCCGCCTCGGCGATCGACGTCCCGCCGGTCTCCTCGACCTGTAGTTCCTCCTGCCGGGCGAGGCGCTCCGCCCTCAGCTTGCGGAGGGCGAGTCGGACTCGGGCGGTCCGTGCCGCGTGATTGGCGCGGGCGATCCGTGCCGCCCTCTTGGCCTCGGCTGCGCCTTCCGCCGCGCGCTCGGCCTTCTCGCACGCGGCGTCCAGGCCCACAAGGCCCGCCTCGCGCAGCCGGACGCGCAGCGCGGGCCGCGCCTTGACCTCGATCTGCCGGATGCGCTCCCTCGTCACCCGGAACTCACGCCCCAGTTCGTCCAGCGTCGAGGGCTCGTCCCCGTCGAGACCGAGCCGCCGTACGAGGATGCGCCCCTCCCTTTCGGTGAACGTGTCCACCACGGCCAGCACATCCTCCACATACCGGGCACCGACCACGTGCGCCTCCACCGGCGGCAGGGTGTGGGTCTCCCCCACGAAGTCCGCCAGCGTTGCCCCGTCGCCGATGACACGGTCCAGGGAGTCGGTGCGGTGGGTCAGGCGTCGGATCTCCTGCACCTTCTGCAGGGTCATGTCGCATCGCACCGCGACATCGGCGTCGCCCGCGCGGCGCCCCTCGGCGGCCAGGGCACGTTCGGCCCTGGCGACTTTCCGCATCTGTTCGTGCATGTGCACCGGGACCCGGATCAGCGCGCCCTCGTCGGCGATGGCCCGGGTGATGGACTGCCGGACCCACCAGGTGGCATACGTGGAGAACTTGAAGCCCTTGGCGGGATCGAATTTCCGGGCGGCCCTGAGGAGGCCGAGGAAGCCGTGCTGGAGGAGGTCCTCGTAGTCGAGCCCTTGCTCCAGATGGGGCCGCACCAGCGCGTGCACGAGTCGTTGGTTGTGCAGGACGAGGCAGTCCCGTGCTCGGATTCTGAGGTCGTCCGGCGGGAGGGCCTTCAGCTCGTCCTCGGTCGGTTCCTCGGCGATACGGTCCGGACCGCCACGCACCAGCACGGCCAGACCCACCTCGGCCTGCGCGCTCAGTAACCGGCTGCCGGGATGCCGCACGCGTCGGTCGGTGTCCAGGACGGCGTGCGCCGCGGCCACCGACTCCGCGAGGTCCCCCTGCACCGCCGACCCCAGAGGCGGCTCCCTCAGGTCCGGGCCGTCGACTTCGGCATCCTCCGGATCATCGGCTATGGAGCTCTCCGGATCACCGGCGGCCTCTCCCGCCGCCGACGTTTCCGTCTCACCGGCTTCCTCTCCGTCCCCGACGCCCCGCTCCCCTTCCGGGGCCCGCACCAACGTGTCCGCCCGCAACTGCGCGGCCTCACGCGCACTGAGCCCGGCGAGCCGCACCACGCCGTCCACGACCCCCGGGGTGACGTAGCCGCCGACGTCCGCGTACCGGGCGAGCAGTTGCCGCACCGGGGACAACCGTGGGAACACACTTTCCCCACAGTTCCGTGCAACCTTTTCACCGTCTCGGCGGTCGCCTACCGTGTGCACGTGCAATTTCCGCACGGGCAGGCCCAGCTGGGCCAGCTCGTGACGCAACCGTTCCCGCTCGGAGTCCCCCAGCGCGAGGTTCCGCACGCTCTCCGCGAAGACGCGTTCCGGTACGACACCACCCACGGCCGCACTCCGCAACTGCGTCAGCAACTCACCGAGCGCCGCACGCAGACCGGACGGCCCACCATCGTCCGACCATCGCGCCATGTTGCCCCCTCCCCACCATTTCAACCCCAATGTTAGGGGCGATGTGTTGATGATGTCAACAGATACATCGCTACCGATTACTCAGTCATTCGTGTACGGTAGCGCCTACTGCCGCTTGCCTCCTGTCACGATGAGTGGGCGCAGCGACACGTGAGGGGGTTCCCGTCCGCCCGGGCAGGGCAGGACGCGGGAACGTGCGAGGGACGAAGGAGCGAGGGGCAGTGAGCCAGGAGCTGGTCGACGGCAGGTTCCGCATCGGACAGGTCATCGGCAGGGGCAACATGGGGGAGGTCCACCGGGCCGAGGACCTGCACGCACCGGAGGGCACCCCCGAGCGCGCCGTGGCCGTCAAGACGATCCTGCGCCGCCGCACCGGGACGCAGATCGACACCGGTGGCGATACCAAGGCCGTGCAGCGCTTCTCCCGCGAGGTGCGCATCACCCGCAGGCTGCGCCATCCCAACCTGACCCGTCTCGTGGCGGGCGGCATCGACGAGCAGGCGGGCGGCCTGCCGTACCTGGCCATGGAGTTCCTGGACGGCGAGACGCTGCGCGACCTCATCCAGGAGGAGTCCCAGCTGCCGGTCTCCTGGGCCGCCGCGATCGGCGCGCAGATCGCCGCCGGCCTCGCCGCCGCCCACACCGCCGGTGTCGTGCACCGCGACCTCAAGCCGGCGAACGTGATGCTCACGCAGGGCGGCACAGTTAAGGTCCTGGACTTCGGCATGGGCAGCATCGTCGACGATCCGGACCAGACCCGGCTGACCAGCACGGGCGTCAGCGTGGGCACCGCCCGCTACATGGCTCCGGAGCAGTGCCAGGCCAAGCAGGTGACCCAGGCCGCCGACCTCTACGCGCTGGGCTGCGTGCTCTACGAGATGCTGGTCGGCGTTCCCCCGTTCACCAGCGAGTCCGCGTACGAACTCGCCGACCGGCACGTGAACCAGCAGCCGGCGCCGGTGCGCGCGATCCGCGGCGAGGTCCCGGTGGAGCTGGCCCGGTTGGTGGAGCGCCTGCTGGCCAAGGACCCGGCGGACCGCCCTGCCGACGCGGCGACCGTCCGGGAGGCCCTACTGCCGCTCGCAGTGACCGACGCGAGGGCGCCGCTGCTGCCGCACTGGGGTGCGCTCGACCCGACCGTGCCGGTGCGCGAGACAGCGGCCGCCCCGGCCTCCGCCCCCACTGCCGCCGCCGACGACGACGGCGAGGAGCCCACCGCCGCGCAGGGCCCGGCCGCCGGAGCCGGCATGGACGTCTTCGGCGTCCACCGAGCCCTCATCAAGGACTACCGCTCCTTCACCGAGGGCGGCACCGTCATCCGTGACGACCGGATCGCCGACTTCGTGGAGAAGGATCTCGACGAGAAGTCGCAGTGGCCGGACCCCTGGCTGTCGCTCAACCCGTTCTTCCAGGGCGGCGGCACCGTCGTCGAGCTCGCCCAGCGGAAGGTGCTGCACGCCGAGTGCGCCCGTATCTTCCAGGCGAAGAAGACCGAGGGCGGCACCGTCTGCGACGGCCGCCCGCTCACCCTGCACCGCCACCAGCGCGACGCCATCGACGCCGCGGCCTCCGGCGCCTCGTACGTGCTGACGACCGGCACGGGCTCCGGCAAGTCCCTGTCGTACATCGTGCCGATCGTCGACAAGGTGCTGCACGAGCGGGACGAGGAAGGCCCGAACGCCCCCAAGCGCGTGCGGGCGATCATCGTCTACCCGATGAACGCGCTCGCCAACAGCCAGCTGCGCGAGCTGGAGAAGTACCTGCGCGACGGGTACGGCGCCGGCAGGGAGCCCGTCACCTTCGCCCGCTACACGGGCCAGGAGGACGACGAGAAGCGCAAGGAGATCCGCGACAACCCGCCGGACATCCTGCTCACCAACTACGTCATGTTGGAGCTGATGCTCACCCGCCCCGCCGACCGGGCGAGCCTGATCCGGATGGCGCGGAGCCTGGAGTTCCTGGTCTTCGACGAACTGCACACCTACCGCGGCCGCCAGGGCGCCGACGTGGCCCTGCTCATCCGCCGCGTCCGCGAGGCCTGCCAGGCCGAGGACCTGCAGTGCATCGGCACCTCGGCGACCATGTCGACCGAGGGCACCTGGGAGGACCAGCGCCGCGTGGTCGCGCAGGTCGCGAGCACCCTGTTCGGCACGAAGGTGCGGCCCGAGCACGTCATCGGCGAGACCCTGGTCCGCGCGACCCGCGAGGCACCGGACAGCGTCCCGGCCGAGCGCCTCACCTCCCCCGCCGCCCCGCGTGCCTACGACGACCTGGTGCGCGACCCGCTGGCCCGCTGGATCGAGAGCCGCTTCGGCCTGGTCGAGGACACGGAGTCGGGCCGCCTGGTCCGGCAGCGGCCGGCGAAGATCGAAATCGCCGCGAAGGAGCTGAGCGAGCAGTCCGGCGTCCCCGAGAAGGACTGCGTCGCCGCCATCCGCGCGACCCTGGAAGCGGGTTCACAGGCCCGCCACCCGCTCACCGAACGCCCCCTGTTCGCGTTCCGGCTGCACCAGTTCCTCTCCAAGGGCGACACCGTCTACGTCACCCTGGAGGACAAGCTCTCCCGCCACCTCACCCGCTCCTACCAGCTCGAACAGCCCGGCAGCGGCGGCAAGTTGCTGATGCCGCTGGCGTTCTGCCGGGAGTGCGGCCAGGAGTACCTGACGGTGTGGCGCACGGAGCAGGACGGCGATGTCCGCTACGAGGCCCGCCGCGACACCTCGGCGACCGGCGGCCGGCAGGGCGACGGCTACCTCTACGTCGACCACGAGCGGGAGTGGCCGTCGAACGTGCAGTACGCCGTGGACGACCGCCGGCTTCCCGAGTCCTGGCTGGAGCTGGACGACCGGGGCCAGGAGGTCGTCAAGCGAACCTACCGCGACCGGGTGCCCCGCGCGGTCACCGTCGACCCCTTCGGCCGGGAAGGCCAGGGCGAGCTGAAGGCCGCGTTCATCCCCTCCCCCTTCCTGTTCTGCCTGCACTGCGGGGTGGCGTACGAGCAGACCCGCGGCAAGGACTTCGCCAAGCTGGCCACGCTGGACCAGGAGGGCCGCTCGTCGGCGACCTCACTGGTGTCGGCGTCCATCGTGCGGTCGCTGAAGTCGGTGCCCGAGGAGGCCCTCGACAAGGAGGCGCGCAAGCTCCTCACCTTCGTCGACAACCGGCAGGACGCCTCCCTCCAGGCGGGCCACTTCAACGACTTCGTGCAGATCACCCAGTTGCGCGGGGCGCTGTACCGGGCGGCGCTGGACGCGGGCGAGGACGGCCTGCACCACGAGGAGCTGGCCACCGCGGTGACCAACGTCCTGGCGCTCGCCCCCGCCGACTACACCGGTGACACCGACCTCTCCCCCGGCCTCGCCCGCAACGCGGCCCGCACCCTGCGCGACGTGGTCGCCTTCCGGCTCTACCTGGACCTGGAGCGCGGCTGGCGCATCACCATGCCCAACCTGGAGCAGACGGGCCTGCTGGAGATCGACTACGAGGACCTGCACTGGGTGGCCGGCAAGCAGGACCGCTGGGAGACCACGCTCCCGGCGCTGCGGGACGCCGACCCGGCGCTGCGCGCGGAGATCGTCAAGGCGCTCCTCGACGAGATGCGCCGGTCGCTGGCGATCGACGTGTCCTACTTCCGCGACGACACCTTCGAGTCGCTGCAACGGGCCACCGAGGAACGGCTGGTGGATCCCTGGGTGCTGTCCACCGGCGACAAGCCGCGGGTCGGCACGGCCTACCCGCACCCGTCCCGGCCGGGCTCCGACCGCTCCAGCCTGTTCCTGTCGGCGCGCGGCAAGTACGGCAAGTACCTGCGGCGGGCGGACGGTTCCTTCGCGGACCTGGACCAGGACGACCTCCAGACCGTCATCGCCCAGCTGCTGACCGTCCTCGCCAAGGCCGGCCTGGTGAAGGAGGTCGAGACCGCCCCGCAGCGCCCCGGCCGCTACCGCCGTCCCTCGGGCCCGACGACGACCGGCTACCGCGTCGCCGCCCAGTCCCTGGTCTGGCGGGCCGGTCGGGGCGAGTCGGGCGCGCACGACCCGCTCACCCGCACCTACCAGAGCGGCGACGGCCCGCGCATCAACACCTTCTTCCTCAAGCTCTACCGGGAGACCGCCGACGCGCTCGCCGGCCTGTTCGCCCGCGAGCACACCGCGCAGGTCGCGCCGGAGGACCGGGAGAAGCGCGAGGAGGCCTTCCGCAAGGCGGAGCTGAAGCTGCTGTACTGCTCCCCCACGATGGAGCTGGGCGTCGACATCTCCTCCCTCAACGCGGTGATGATGCGCAACGTCCCGCCCACCCCCGCCAACTACGCGCAGCGCTCGGGCCGCGCGGGCCGCAGCGGCCAGCCCGCGCTGGTCACCACGTACTGCGCTACGGGCAACAGCCACGACCAGTACTACTTCCGCCGCTCCGAACGCATGGTCGCCGGCGCGGTCGCCCCGCCCCGCCTGGACCTGGCCAACGAGGACCTTGTCCTCTCCCACCTCCAAGGCATCTGGATCGCCGAGGCGGGCCTGAAGCTGGGCCGCTCCATCCCGGACGTGCTGGACGTGTCGTACCCGGACACCGGCGACCGCCCGGACCCGGCCCTGGAACTGCTGCCCGAGATCCAGGCGGCCTCGTACGACGACGGCGCCCAGCGCCGCACGGTCGACGCGGCCCTGGCCGTCCTCGGCCCGCTGCTGAAGGAGTTCGCCGACACCACCTGGTGGCACGACGACTGGATCCAGGACAAGGTGCGCACGGTCCCCCAGCGCTTCGACCGCGCCTTCGACCGCTGGCGCAGCCTGTTCCGCGCCGCCCTCGACGACCAGTACGTGCAGAACAAGCGCCGCCTCGACTACAGCCTCACCGAGACCGACCGCAACCGCGCCAACGCGCGCCGCCGCGAGGCCGAGACCCAGCTGAACCTGCTGATGAACGAGAGCGTCGACAGCAAGTCGGTCCTCTCCGACTTCAACCCGTACCGCTACCTGGCCTCCGAGGGCTTCCTGCCCGGCTACAGCTTCCCGCGCCTGCCGCTCGCCGCGTACATCCCGACGATCGGCCGTCGCCGCGGCGACGGCGACTACCTCCAGCGGCCCCGCTTCCTCGCCGTCCGCGAGTTCGGCCCCGGCGCGCTCATCTACCACGAGGGCGCCCGCTACCAGGTGACCCGCATCCAGCTCCCGCCGGACTCCTCCGGCGAGCTGACCACGGGCGAGGCCCGCCGCTGCGCCCACTGCGGCTACCACCACGACCCGAAGGACCGCGAGGACCGCTGCGGCTTCTGCGACGAGCCGCTGGGATCGGCCACCTACGGCCTGCTCCACCTGCACACCGTGTACACCACCCGCCGCGAGCGAATCTCCTCCGACGAGGAGGAGCGGCGCCGGGCCGGTTTCCGGCTGGAGACCTCGTACCGCTTCCACGACCACGGCGCCCGCCGGGGCCGCCTGAACGCGACGGTCGCCGACGCGGCGGGCGCGCAGCTCGCCGAGGTCGCGTACGGCGACTCCGCGACCGTCCGCATCACCAACACCGGCCGGGTGCGCGCCAAGAAGGACGAGCCGCCGGGCTACTGGCTCGACCTGGCCGACGGCCGCTGGATGAACGACAAGGACGCCTCCGAGGCCTCCGGCGACTCCAGCGAGCTCCCGGTGATCGACGCCGACGGCAACGAGCGGCGCCGCAAGAAGCGCGTCATCCCGTTCGTGGAGGACCGCCGCAACATCCTCGTCGTCACCCTGGACGAGGCGGTGCCCGAGCCGGTCGCGCTGACACTGATGTACGCGCTGGAGCGGGGCATCGAGGCCGCTTTCGAGCTGGAGGACGCGGAGCTGACGGCGGAGCTGCTTCCGCCGGACGACGGACCCCGCCGCCGCTTCCTGTTCATGGAAGCCGCGGAGGGCGGCGCGGGCGTGCTGCGCCGTCTCCAGGCGGAGGAGGACGCCCTGGCGAAGGCGGCCCGCCGCGCCCTGGAGATCTGCCACTTCGCCGCCGACGGCACGGACGAGGGCGACGAGGCCCACCGCGGCGACCGCGCCTGCGCGCTCGGCTGCTACGAGTGCCTGCTGACGTACGGCAACCAGCTCGACCACGCCCGGATCAACCGCCACACGGTGGCGTCCCTGCTGGTCCGCTTCGCGTCGGCGACGGCGACGCGGGAGGCGCGCGGGGAGTCCCGGTCGGAGCAGTACCGCCGCCTGGTCACCGAGACCGCTCCCTCTTCGGCCGAGCCGACGGCGGTCGAGGCCGCCGCGGCGGCGGAGCTGGCCGAGCGGGGCGACTTCCTCGGCTGGGTGAAGGCGAAGGGCCTGCACCTGCCGACGGAGACCGGCGCCCTCCTCACCGAGGCCAATGCCATGCCCGACTACGTCTACCGGCAGCCGGGGATGCGCCTGGCCGTCTTCGTCGACCTGCCGGAGACGGAGCAGACCGCCCTGCGCGACGAGGACGCCGAGGAACGCCTCCTCGACGCCGGCTGGGAGCCCGTCCGCTTCCGTCCCGGCGACGACTGGGACGCGCTCGCCGACCGCTACGCCGACTGCTTCGGCTCCCCCATCGCCGACTGACCGCCCACCCGCCCCGCGCCCTTCCGCCCCGTTTCAAGGATCTGACGACTGATATGGCACTCACGTACTCCGCAGGCTCCCTGGTCACCGCGCGCGGCCGGGAATGGGTGGTCCTCCCTGAGAGCGAGCCCGACCTGCTGGTGCTGCGCCCGCTGGGCGGCTCGGACGACGACATCGCGGCCGTGTTCCCGGCCTTCGAGACGGTGAGGGGCGCCGAGTTCGCCAAGCCGGAGCCGAGCGATCTCGGCGACCAGCGGGCCGCGGGCCTGCTGCGCACCGCGCTACGCGTCGGCTTCCGCTCGGGCGCGGGTCCGTTCCGCTCGCTGGCCGGGATCGCGGTGGAGCCGCGTGCGTACCAGCTCGTCCCGCTGCTGATGGCACTGCGGCAGAAGACGGTCCGCATGCTGATCTCCGACGATGTCGGCATCGGCAAGACGATCGAGTCGGGCCTGGTCGCGAGCGAGCTGCTGGCGCAGGGCGAGGCGACGGGCCTGGCGGTGCTGTGCTCGCCCGCGCTGGCCGAGCAGTGGCAGCAGGAGCTGCGGTCGAAGTTCGGCATCGACGCGGAACTGGTGCTGTCGTCGACCGTCTCCCGCCTGGAGCGGGGTCTGGACCTGGGCCAGTCCCTGTTCGACAAGTACCCGCACGTGATCGTCTCCACGGACTTCATCAAGTCCACCCGCCACCGCGACGACTTCGTGCGCCACTGCCCCGACCTGGTGATCGTGGACGAGGCGCACACCTGCGTGGTCGCCGACGACACGAAGACCAGCACGCAGAACCAGCTCCGCTACGAGCTGCTGCGCCGCGTCGCCGAGGACGCCGAACGGCATCTGCTCCTCGTCACGGCGACCCCGCACAGTGGCAAGGAGTCCGCGTTCCGCAACCTGCTGGGCCTGGTCAAGCCCGAACTGGCGCACGTGGACCTGGACTCGGAGAAGGGCCGCAAGCTCCTCGCCCAGCACTTCGTGGCCCGCAAGCGGGCGGACGTGCGGCAGTACCTCACCAAGGAGGACGGCCTGGCGGACGACTCCCTCGCCGAGCGCACGGCGTTCCCCTCCGACCGGTACTTCAAGGACGAGACGTACAAGCTGTCCCCCGCGTACCGGGCGCTGCTCGACGACGCGATCGCGTACGCAAGCGAGCGCGTGGAGGAGGCGGGCGGCCAGGGCCGGCGCGAGGCCCGTATCGCCTGGTGGTCGGCGATCGCGCTGCTGCGCTCCATGGTGTCGTCGCCGCGGGCGGCGGCGCAAACCCTACGCACCCGGTCCGCGGCGGCGGTGGCCGCGTCGGCGGAGGAGGCCGACCGCCTGGGCGCTCCGCTGACCAGCGACTCGGCGGACAGCGACGCCCTGGAGGGCATGGACGTCGCCCCGGGCGCGGAGACGGAGGAGAACGCGGGCTCGCGCCTGGCCGAACTCGCAGCGCGAGCACAGGCGTTGGAGGGCCCGGCCGAGGACCTGAAGCTGAAGGCACTCATCAAGTACCTCAAGGCCCTGCTGGCCAACGGCCACAACCCGATCGTCTTCTGCCGCTACATCCCGACCGCCGAGTACCTGGCCGAGCAGCTCGGCAACGACCCGGAGACGAAGAAGCGCGGCCCGCTCGGCGCGAAGACGGTCGTCAAGGCGGTCACCGGCACGCTCTCACCGCAGCAGCGCCTCGACCGTATCGAGGAGCTGGCCGCGGAGGCCGGTGAGGACGCCGCCGCGCGCCGCGTCCTGATCGCCACCGACTGCCTGTCGGAAGGCGTGAACCTCCAGCACCACTTCGACGCCGTCGTCCACTACGACCTGGCCTGGAACCCCACCCGCCACGACCAGCGCGAGGGCCGCGTCGACCGGTACGGGCAGAAGCGCGACGAGGTCCGCGTCATCACGCTGTACGGCGAGGACAACGGCATTGACGGCAAGGTCCTGGAGGTGCTGATCAAGAAGCACCGCCAGATCAAGAAGGACCTGGGCGTCTCCGTCTCCGTCCCCGACGAGATGTCGACCGGCGTGACGGACGCGATCGTGGAATGGCTGCTGCTGCGCGGCCGGCAGGGCGAGCAGGAGGCGCTGTTCGAGACGGAGTCCTTCCAGCAGAGCTTCGCGGACCTGGAGAAGGACTGGAACTCGGCAGCCGACCGGGAGAAGGCGTCCCGTTCGCGGTTCGCGCAGCGCTCCATCCACCCGGAGGAGGTGGCCCGCGAGGTCGCCGCCGTACGGGAGGCGCTGGGCGGCGCGGGCGAGATCGACACGTTCGTACGAGAGTCGCTGAACGCGCTGGGCGCGGTCCTTCGCGATTCCGGTGCTTCCGGCGCGGACTTCACGGCCCAGGTCGGCGGCACGCCGATCGGCCTGCGGGACGCCCTGGCCCCGGTGGTGGGAGCGGAGACGGTCGAACGGGACCGCCCGATCGCGTTCCGGTCGAGTCCTGCGGTGGCGCGTGGCGAGGCTGCACTGGTCCGAACTGACCCGGTGGTGGGCGCGCTGGCTTCGCATGTGCTGAACGCGGCACTGGACACGCAGGCGGACGGCGCCCGCCCGGCCCGCCGCTGCGGCGTCGTGACGACGGACGCGGTAGCGACGCGTACGACGCTGCTACTGGTCCGCTACCGCTTCCACCTGACCCTGCCCTCGCGCAACGGCGAGAAGCAGGTGGTCGCGGAGGACGCCCGCCTGCTGGCCTTCGAGGGCGCCCCGAAGAACGCGGTGTGGCTGCCGCCGGAGCGCGCGGTGGAGCTGCTGGAGGCGCGGGCGACGGAGAACACGGCCGCGGCGGCCGGCGAGCGCACGATGGCCCGCATCCTGGATCAACTGGGCGAGGTGACAACCCACCTGGAGTCCTACGGCGCCGAACTGGCCGCCGAGCTGGACGCCTCCCACCGCCGGGTGCGCGCCGCCTCCGGCGAGATCGTCCGGGGCCTGTCCGTCACGGCCCAGAAGCCCGCCGACATCCTCGGCACCTACGTCTACCTGCCCGCAGCTCCCTCCCCCGTCTCCGCTTCCACTGCCTCTGTTTCCACTGGAGTGTCCGCCTGATGTCCGCCACCACCCGCAACCAGGTGTTCACCGCCGTCCACACCGTCGGCGGCCTGCTGCCGGCCGACATGCTGGTCCGCATCTCCGAGGGCAGGGACGTCCCCGGCTCCAAGCCCGCCGACTACGGCCTGCCATCCTCGCGTTCAGTACGGGACGAGGCCGAACGCAGCTGGGAGTACCTGAAGCCGCTCTGGCGCGATCTGCGCAAGCACCTGCCCGAGGACACGGAGACGGGCGTCCCGGCCACGGACCCGACCGGCCGCGCCGGCACGGACTGGCTGGCGCCGCTGTGGCGGGAGTTGGGTTTCGGCCGACTGACGCCGGTCGGCCCGGCGGGCATCGCGGCCGACTCGGACGCGGAGAAGAAGTTCCCGGTCTCCCACCGCTGGGGCCACGCCCTGATCCACCAGACGGCCTGGAACGCCGAGCTGGACAAGCGCCCGGGCGGCGCGGGCACGGTCCCGCCCCAGTCGATGCTCCAGGAGTGCCTGAACCGGACGGAGGCCCACCTGTGGGGCGTCCTGACGAACGGCCGCCAGGTGCGCCTGCTGCGCGACTCCAGCGCGCTGGCCACGGCGTCGTACGTCGAGTTCGACCTGGAGGCGATCTTCGACGGCGAGCTGTTCAGCGAGTTCGTCCTGCTGTACCGGCTGCTGCACGTGTCGCGGTTCGAGGTGGCGGAGGGGGCGGCGCCGTCTTCGTGCTGGTTGGAGAAGTGGCGCACCGAGGCCATCGCATCCGGTACGCGGGCGCTCGACCAGCTGCGGAAGGGCGTCCAGGAGGCGATCACGGCCCTGGGCACGGGCTTCCTGCGACACCCGGAGAACAGCTCGCTGCGTGAGGACGTCCGCCCGAAGGCCTTGCAGAAGGCGCTGCTGCGCCTCGTGTACCGGCTCCTGTTCGTCTTCGTGGCGGAGGACCGCGAGGCGCTACTCTCGCCGGGTGCTGACGGGATCGCACGCGAGCGGTACGAGACGTACTTCTCGTCGGCCCGACTGCGCGCCCACGCCCGGAAGCGGCGGGGCACGGCACACGGCGACCTGTACGAGGCCCTGCGCATCGTCCTGACGGCCCTCGGTGACGAGAAGGGCCGTCCGGAGCTGGGGTTGCCGGGACTCGGCGGCCTGTTCAACGACACGGACACGGACGCCCCGCTGCACGGCCTGAAGCTCTCCAACGAAGCGCTGTTGACGGCCGTACGCCACCTGTCCCAGGTCCGGGACGGCAGCTCGGGCCGCTGGCGGGCGGTGGACTACCGGCACCTCGACGCTGAGGAGCTGGGCTCGGTGTACGAGTCCCTGCTGGAACTGGAGCCGAAGTACAGCGCGGCCGACCGCACCTTCACGCTCATCGAGGTCGCGGGCAACACCCGCAAGACGACGGGCAGTTACTACACCCCTTCGTCGCTCATCGAGTGCCTGCTGGATTCGACGCTGGATCCGGTGATCCAGGAGGCTTTGCGGCGCGGTGAGGAAGCGGCGTCACGGTCGGATGAGACTGACCCGGCCGAGTCAATCGTGCACGAGCTGCTGTCACTTAAGGTATGCGACCCCGCTTGCGGTTCAGGTCACTTCCTGGTAGCGGCGGCCCGCCGGATCGCCAAGCAGGTAGCTGCTGTACGGGAGCGCAACCCGGAGCCGACCCTGGACGCGGTCCGCCATGCCCTGCACGAGGTCGTCGCTCGGTGCATCTACGGCGTTGATCTCAACCTCATGGCCGTGGACCTGGCCAAGGTGTCCTTGTGGCTGGAGGCGCTAGAGCCAGGCAAGCCGCTGAGTTTCCTAGACGCGCACATCAAGCACGGTAACGCTTTGATGGGCGCACCGCCTGCACTGCTGAAAAATGGCGTTCCTGACGGAGCGTTCAAGCCGATCGAGGGCGACGACAAGAAGTTCGCCAAGGCGCTGGAAAAGCAGAACCGGCAGGAGCGCGGCGGCCAGCACGGACTATTTGATCTGGGAACAGAGAAGAAGGTAGCTAACACCCGCTTCGCCTCCCAGCTGCGCCGCATCACCGCAGCCGAGTCCAACACCCTGACCGAAGTCCGCCGCCAGGAGGCCGCCTACCACGACTGGTCTCGGTCGGCCGAGTATGTCCACGCCCTGCATGTGGCCGATGCTTGGTGCGCGGCGTTCGTGTGGCCGAAAGAACCCGATGCTCCACTCGCGGTCACCGAGGAAGTCTTCCAAAACCTCCAGGACCCCTCGACCGACGCGGCACCGCAGTCCACACATGATCAAATCAGGCACCTAAAGGACCAGTACACCTTCTTCCACTGGCACCTGGAGTTTCCTGATGTGTTCTCCGTACCAGAGTTGGACACACCGGCGGAAAAGTCCACTGGATGGACTGGAGGATTCGACTGCATTCTCGGGAACCCCCCGTGGGACCAAGTTCAGGTTGACGCACGAGAATTTTTTGCGGCGACGCGAGCAGACATCGCAGAAGCTCCAACGATGGCAGCCCGGAACCGCATAATCAAAAAACTGGCCAGCGAAGATCCTGAACTGCATGCAGCTTTTGCGAACGAACAGCGCATCAACGATGGCTTCAAGCACTTTGTTCACTCCTCCGGGAATTTCCCACTCACCGCATACGGTCGCCTCAACACATATTCTCTCTTCTCTGAACTTGCCCGAAATTTGGCGAGCCCACAAGGCACAGTAGGGCAAATCATTCCATCCGGAATCGCCACCGACTCATTCAACCAGCACTACTTTAAGGATTTGATTAACAAGAAGTCGCTTGTCTCACTATACGATTTCCGGAACACCGGATTCTTTGGCGACGTCGCAGGTGCTCAAGGTAATAGGTTTTGCTTGCTAGTCTCCCAATCGGCACCTCATGGCAAACCCCTCAACCTTGCCTTCCGTCTAGAGTCTGTTGCAGACCTTGACGATACAAGTCGACACGTCCGGGTCACTCCAGAAGAGATCCAACTCGTCAATCCCAACACGGGCACATGCCCAATCTTCAGGAGTTCACGCGACGCGCGAATCACAATTGACGTGCACAGGCGACTGCCCGTGCTAATCAACGAGGGCGCCAAACACGGAAATTCCTGGAACCTCGACTTCCAGCTCATGTTTATGACTAACACCGACTCCCACCTTTTCAGGGAGGGTGGCGAACTATGCGAAGAAGGATGGCGAAGGGATGGGAACACACTGACCTCCGGCTCCAAGAGAATGCTTCCCCTACATGAAGCAAAAATGCTACATCAGTACAATCACAGATTCGGCGACTATGCTCTTACTGAAATTCAAGCAGGGAAAGGCGTACGCGCACTCCCCACCCCGTCAATCACCCAACTCGACACTCCAGACTACTTCACGCAACCTCGCTACTGGGTTCCTGAAGCATCGGTTGACGCGAAGCTAACCGGGAAGGGGTGGAGAAGCGAGTGGGTCATGGGATTCAGGAAAATCACTAGCTCCCTGGACGAACGGAGCGTAATCGCGTTCCTCGCCCCACGAGGTGGGGTAGCGGATTCAGCGAACGTGATCCTCCCCGGAGATATCGAGCATGCCTCGGTTCTCTACGCCCAACTGTCTTCCTTCGTTTTCGATTATTTCGCACGGCAAAAGTTGGGAGGAGTGAACCTTAACTTTTTCATCTTTGCACAATTACCCACACTGCTCCCGTCGCAGGCCGAACGTCACGCCCCCTTCGTTAACCCGCGAGTGCTTGAACTTGCATACAGCGCTTACGATATGCGGGGATTCGCGCGCGAGATGAACGACACCGGAAAGCCCTTCCGGTGGAACGAGACTCGTCGACAAGTGATCCGTGCCGAACTCGACGCCCTCTTTTTCCACCTCTACGGGGTCTCCCGCGAAGACGTCGACTATATCCTCGGCACCTTCCCCATCGTCCGCCGCAAGGACGAGGCGAAGTACGGCACATACCGCACCAAGGAACTGATCCTCGCCGAGTATGACCGTATGGCCGCCGTCGGCCTCACCTTGGAGCGCCCTCTCATCGACGGCGAGAACTACAGCTCCACCCTTACGCCGCCCCCAGGCCACGGCCCCCGCCACCCCGCCTGACAGCTCGCCCCGGAGACAGGAGCGCCACAACCCATGAGCAACCCGCAGTACCCGCAGCAGCCCAGTCCGCTTCCGTCGGACTATGAGTTTGCGGCATGGCAGTCCATCCAGCAGTTCAAAGGCCGTCCACTGTCACGAGCGATGAGTAACGCCGGCGAGCACGTGACCAATGGCGTCGCGGCACTCGGCAAGCGTGCCGCGAAACAACTGGAGAACCACCCGCGGGCCCAATCGGCGGTTTCGCGTGGGCAGGATCTTGTTGCTAACCTCGACCTTTCATGACGGTCCGCCAGCTCCGTCGGCGGACCGTTTTCGTGCCGTGGACGAAGGCTGTGCAGGCCCAGGGCCCGAATGTCGCCTC